>SLPQ01000248.1 GCA_007131925.1 Candidatus Brocadiia bacterium
TAGGCGCGCACGCCATTGGTCGATGCCGCGGATGATGCCCGCCTCGCGGGCCGTTGCCCTGAAGGTATCCGGGCTCAGTTCTGCGAAGCCCTCGAGGTCGACATAAGATGATCCAAGGAGGTCTGCAACGTCCTCCCGTCGAAAGCCCCCCTCCAACACTGATACAACAGACCACAGGAGGCCGAAAAGCCCTGATCGCGCCATGCCGGGGGAGATCGCCACATCCAGAGGCACACCTGCCGCACTAAAGGCGTCGCTTGCGCGTGAGACATATTCGCGCGGCTGCCTTACTATTACGGCTATTTCGGACGGACAGGTGCCGGCGAGTATGAGCCTCTTGCATTCGCGCGCCGTCTCGCGCATCTCCATCTCCACGCCAGCGGTCGAAAAGACCCGAAGCGCGTCTGCCGCACGAGCGCGCTGTACTTCGCCAGCGGTGGGAGCCTCCCCGAAGAGTCGCCTCGATACGATCGCGGAAAGTCCATCACCCTTCGGATAGTCAAGATGCTCGATATCCACGGTAAACACGCGTTCGAGACGCCTCAAGGTGTCCCTGGGCTTCTCAAAGGGGTCGACCTCGCCGGCAATGACCGCCGGAAGCGTCAGCACAATCTCACCGGAGTGGCGACCGAGCGCCTCCAACAGCGTCAGTTCATTAGCAGTAAAATCACTGAAGCCGTCCAGAAGCACCACACCCGGCCACGGCTCCAGAGGGCACATTTTCTCGAGGACGCGCCGCGCCTGCCAGAATCGCCCCTCACTGTCATAAAGGCCTCTCCTCTGGAGCAGGTCCTGGTATCGCTCATATATGAGCGAGAGCTCGCGGTCGCGCGGATTTGCAGCTGTAGGAAACCGCTTGAAGGCGGCCGGCTCCACCTGCCAGCTCTTGAGCTCACCAATCAGTGAGAGGATCTGACGGTGCAGGCCGGGCGTGTCGAGCAGCCCCTTGAAAAAGGACAGCTTGTTTTCCTTTTGAAGCTCTTCGGTGATGGCGCGGCAGAGGAGCTCCCTCTCGTCGACATCTATGGCGTGAAAGGGTACCCCCGCGGCGTGAAGCACCCTCTCAGCAAGGGCGACGAATGTCATGACCGCCGATGAGTCGAGCGTCGGCATGCTGCGGCAGAGCGCGCCTCGCAGGTACTCGACGTCAAGAGCGCCGGGCGTTATGAGGATGGGCTCATGCGAGGCGGCACAGGCATCTTTGAAGATGTCGGTGATCCTGGTGGTCTTGCCGCTTTTTGCAGGGCCGGCTATCACCCTCAGGGTGCGCTTGTCAGCTTGAGCCAATCAAGAACCTCAATTAAGCCAGATCAGTGTAAAGATGCCAAGTGCGACAAGATACCCGGCGAAGTACCTGAGCCGGCGGCTTGCCAGCAACCTGATCAGCAGGGCTATGCTTATATATCCCGACACAAAGGACACAATCGCACCAATCAGCGCCGGTCCAGCCTGGCCGGGAGGCGCCCCGTCAAAGAGCTCGAGACCCGTTGCAGCGATCATCGCCGGCACCGCCATAAGAAACGACAGCCGCGCGGCGTCACGCCTCTCCATGCCCCGCAGCACGCCCGAGAAGATCGTAAGCCCCGAGCGAGACAGGCCCGGCATTACCGCTGCCCCCTGGAATATACCCATTAAAATGGCATCAAAAAAGCGAGCGCCACCTATTCCCTTGAAGCCTGTCGGCAGACGGTCGCACGTGTAGATCAACACGGCGGTTACTATAAAGGCAGCTCCGACAAGTTTTGCGCGGCCGGGATTTGAGGCCTGGCTTGCAAGATCCCTCAGCAGCAGTCCAATGATACCGGTAGGGATACTGCCTGCTATAATCAGAAGGGCCAGCCTGGCGGCTGCGTCCGATTCCAGGAATGATCCGAGAGATCCTCTCCCGGCAAGGTGCCGGCCAGCCGCACCCGCCAGTCGCACCCCGCCACCCAGAACAGAGCGAAGGTCTCGGTAATAATACGCCACGATGGCCATGAGTGTTCCAAAGTGAAACATGACTATCGCATAAAGACCGAAGTTCTCCTCTGCGCGACCCAGGATGACAAGGTGCCCGCTTGAGGAAACAGGTATAAACTCCGTAACCCCCTGCACGAGCCCAAGCCAGATTGCCATCAATGTACTCACAGTCAGGCTCCCTTTTCAGAGCAATCCCAAAGTTCCCGCGATCCTTACTATCGCACCTGCCAGGAGGCCGGCGGCCAGGTCATCGGCCATTATGCCGGCTGCGCCGTTTGCACCGCGAATCCTCTCGAGGCGCCGGATGCCAAACGGCTTTGCAATGTCTAAAACCCTGAAGAGGATGAATGCAGCCACCACTGCCGGGGCCGTTTGTGCGGCGCCAGCGACCAGGGCCACCCACATCCCGGCCAGCTCATCTATGACTACCGGGCCCGGGTCTGCCTCTCCAAAGACGTCCTTTGCACCCGAGGCGGCCCACAGGCCCAGCAGCGACAGGCCGACGGCCGCCCCCACTCCATATATGCCCGTCGGCATGCCCACAGCGACAAAGAGCGCTGCCGCCGCAATGCCGGCCCAAGTCCCTGGTGCACCGGGAATCCAACCCAGGCAGAAAACAGTAGCGATGAGATTCTTAATTGCTCCGCCCCCCGGTGGTGTCCCGTAACATGCCCGGGCGACACTGACACGACCTTTGGCCCGCGCCACTGCGAAGCCGCGCGTGGCTTGGACTTACCACACCGGGTCACACGCCTCCTGATTGAGGCTTACCTGCGTACCACGGCTACCAGGTCGTAATCATCGACGCCTGTTATCTCGAAGTTTACAATCTCTCCCGGGGCACCCTCACCGACAGCGAGCACCGTTCCGTCAACCTCCGGCGCGTCTCCGTACGTGCGGCCCGCCAGCGGCAGGTCATCGCGCCCGCTTGGTCCGTCGATTATGCCTGTTATGTGCTTTCCGACAAGGGAGTGGTTGGCTTCGGACGCGATGCGCTGCTGCGCCTCCATCAAGGCGTCAAGGCGCGCAATCTTCTGCTCATTGTCTACCTGTCCGGGCAGGTCGGCCGCACGCGTGCCCTCTTCACGCGAATAGACAAATGCACCAAGCCTTTCAAAGCGCATTTGCCGGATAAAGTCGAGGAGCTCGTCGAAGTCCTCCGCCCGCTCACCCGGAAAGCCCACTATAAAGGCTGTTCTTATATACACTCCCGGCACGCGGTCGCGCACACGAAATATGACGTTTTCAATCTGGCGCCTCGTAACGCCGCGACCCATCAGATCAAGCATCCGGTCGCTTACGTGCTGCAGCGGCAGGTCAAGATAGGGCACGATGGGGTAGCCCTTTTCGAGTGCCGCTATGCAATCGTCATCGATGTGCGCCGGATGGGCATAGAGCAGCCTCAGCCAGCCCGATCGGTTTATACCTGCGAGCCGGTCGAGGAGCTCGCCAAGCCGGCTGCGACCGTAGAGGTCCATGCCGTAGCTCGTGGTGTCCTGGGCGATTATGTTGAGCTCGACAGCGCCGTCGCCTACAAGCTCGGCGGCATCGGCGAGGACGTTTTCAAATGGACGTGAGACAAGCCCCCCGCGAATATCCGGAATGGCACAGTATGCGCAACGGTTGTCGCAGCCCTCCGAGATGCGCAGGTAGGCGAAGTGCCTCGAGGTGATGCGCAGGCGCTGGCGGTCGTCATCTTCCGCGTATTCGCACGCACCGGGCGCGCCGGTGATGCACTGCAGGAGGCGCGCGACATTGGCGCGGGTAAGCAGGCCGACGACGGCATCCGCCTCCGGCAGCTCAGCGCCGAGGCTTTCAATGTACCGCTCGCTGAGACATCCGGCTACTGCGATCTTGAGTGACGCCTTTTCATCTTTCAGCGAGGCGACCTGGAGTACAGTATCGATCGACTCGGCCTTGGCCTCCTCTATGAAGCCGCAGGTGTTAATAAGAACCCAGTCGGCCCCGGCCAGATCATCAACGAGCACTATGCCCTGCGGGGCCATCTGTCCAAGCGCCCGCTCGGTGTCGACGAGGTTCTTGGGACACCCCAGTGAGATGACGGCAAGCCTGACTGGAGCGTGCCGACCCATCACGAAGCCGTACCGGCCTGCTGTTTGCGCCATGTCTCGAACTGCTCGAGCGTCCAGAGCACTTCGCGGGCCTGCGAGCCCTGGTACGGGCCGACGATAGCCTCCTCGGCCATCTGGTCGATTATCCGCGCGGCACGACCGTAGCCGATCTCGAGGCGCCGCTGCAGCAGCGATACGCTGCCGCGATCGTGCTCGATTACGATGCGCACCGCCTCGTCAAAGAGCTCGTCTTTTCCGGCGGAGCCCTCCGACGTGCCAAATGACGTCGAAGTGTCGTCCCCGCGCCACTCGACGAGCTCCTCGTCGTAGTCGGGATTTGCCTGCTCCTTGACAAACTCGGTAACGCGGCGAATCTCCTCGTCGGAGACAAAGGTGCCCTGCGCCCGGATAAGCCGTGCAGTAGCGGGCGGGAGAAAGAGCATGTCGCCCTCGCCCAGGAGCTTTTCGGCGCCGTTCTGATCGAGGATGGTGCGGCTGTCGATGCGGCTGAAGACCTTGAATGATACCCTGGCCGGGAGGTTTGATTTTATCAGCCCGGTGATTACGTCCACTGACGGGCGCTGCGTGGCCAGTACAAGATGGATGCCGACCGCGCGCGATTTCTGGGCAAGGCGCGTGATCGAATGCTCAACATCCTTGGCGGCCACCATCATGAGGTCCGCCAGCTCATCGATAATGATCACTATATAGGGCATGTGATCGGGAAGGTCGATCTCGTCCTCGGCCCCCACGCGCAGCTTCTCGCGAATGCCCGAAGGGCCGAGCCTGTTGTAGCGCGAAATGTGCCGGACCCCCACACCCGCCAGCCAGTCGTAGCGCTGGTCCATCTGCACGCAGGCCCACTCGAGGATGGCCGAGGCCTTTTTGAGGTCAGTCACCACCGGAGACAAAAGGTGCGGCAGGTCCTTGAACTGCGCAAGCTCTACCATCTTCGGATCGACAAGAAGCAGCTTAGTGTCGTCTGGATGCTTTTGAAGGAGGATCGAAAGAATGATCGAGTTTATACACACGCTCTTGCCCGAGCCGGTAGTGCCGGCAATCAGCAGGTGCGGCATGTCACACAGATCGGCGAACATTGGCTCGCCCTTTGCATCGCGGCCGAGAAAGAGCGGTATCCGCCCGGCCCTGGCACTGCCCTCTTCGGCAAGCAGGCCCTTCAGACGCACGATAGACTTGGCCGCGTTGGGAACCTCTATGCCTATGGAATCCCGTCCCGGGATGGGCGCCACTATGCGCACGCTGGGCGCCTTGAGAGCCATTGCAATGTCGTCAGTAAGAGATAGTACCCGGTTTACCTTTATGCCGGGCGCAAGCGCTATCTCGTATTGCGTGATAACAGGGCCGGTCTCTATGCCGACCACATCCACCGTGATGCCAAACTCAGCAAGCGTGGCTTTAAGGACGTGGGAGTTGCGGCGGATCTCCTCGTCGAAACGAGATGCATCGATGGGAGAATCATCCTCAAGCAGCGATGAAGGGGGAAACTTGTATCCCCGTTCGAGCGCACGCTCCGAGACCTCGCGGCGCACCGCACGGGGGTGCCTTGGCTTCGGCGGGCTTGCCGGGGGTGGCTGGTGGACGGGCGCTTCGGATGGCTCTTCTCTGGCGCGGGGGGGCGGGGGGGCCTGCACGGCCTCGGGCAGGCTCACTTTTGACGCGGCGCGCCCCGCACGCACACCTCCTCGCTGACGCCTGAGTGCATCGATGCTTCGCGCGCCCAGCGCACGCACAAACCTGGCAGCGCCGACTGCAAACCTGCCGGCAGGCGTCAGCACTAAAAAATCAGTCGCAAGTAGCAGGCTCAGCAGCGCGGCCAGAAAGATCACAAGGTACGCCCCGGTACGCCCGAAATAGTGCACTGAATATCCGGCCATAACTGACCCGACCATGCTCGAGAAGTGATGCCCGCTTCCGGCCACGGCCGAGAGTGCGCTTGTGGTGACGACAAGAAGCAGGGAGCCGACGACCTTGATTAAGACATCGCCTGTCTGCTGGCCGCCCGACAGCAGCACATACGCCCAGAAAGCAGCAAGTCCCACCGCAAAGCCGGCCGCGGCAATGCCGAAACTGCGCACCAAAAAACCGGAGAAGTGTGCTCCGGCGAGCCCGCACCAGTTCTGCACCTCGCCGCCGGCCTGCCAGTCCCAGCCACCCGGGTCGCTCGGAGAGTGCGACACGAGGCTCAGGGCCGCAAAAAGGGCAGCCGCACCGAGTACAAGGCCCGAGATGATTTTAAGCTTGCCGCGCTTGTCCATAACGGTATATCGACCCTCAGGCCTCTCGCCTGTGCTCAAAAAGGCGCTCGGCCTCGTCGAGGAGAATCTGTGCCATGCGCTCCTTCGAGATCACCCCCAGCTCACGCGCAGGCCCCTCCGGAAGAACAAGCCGGAAGCCCGCCTGCGATGCGCCGATGGACTCCGGCGAGTTGACAACAATCATGTCGAGCGACTTTGCAGCGAGCTTGCCGCGAGCGTTTTCTATGGCGTTTTCCGCCTCTACGGCAAAGCCCACAAAGACCCTCTCCCCCTTCAAGGGCACCAGCGAGACCAGCACATCCCTTGCAGGGAGCAGCTCCAGGGTCCATTTCGGCAGCTTCTTGTGCTTGCCTTTGATCCTTTCGGCAGGGATGTAGTCTCCTACGGCCGCGGCCATGACGAGGCAGTCGGCCCTTTCGAGCGCACCGGCAAGAAGCCCGTAAAGCTCGTCTACAGACTCAAATGCCTCAAAGCGTACGCCCTCCGGCGGATCGAGGCACACCGGCCCCGAAAAAAGCTGCACATCGTGGCCGCGAGCGAGCGCCTGCCTGCACACCGCCCAGCCCATGCGGCCTGAGGATGCGTTGGAGACGAAGCGCACGTCATCGATGTACTCCCTTGTCGGGCCTGCTGTGACGATGATTCGCAAGGCTCACTTCCCGGGAAATGTACGCGCCTACTCCAAGACGTGCTTTGAAGCCGTCAAGATCTCTTCCGGATCGGCCATGCGCCCGATGCCGATCGAACCATCCGCCAGGCGCCCCTCGGCCGGCCCCACAAACTGCGCGCCCACGTCCACCAGCGTCTTGATGTTGCGCTGAACGGCCGGTGAAAGAAACATCCCCGTGTTCATCGCGGGCGCGTATATGACGGGTGCCCTGGCCGTCATGAGAAGACATGAGAGTGCGTCGTCTGCAATGCCGAGAGCGGCCTTGGCGATGATATTTGCCGTGGCGGGGGCTATGATAATGCAGTCGACGGCCTTTGCCAGTGCGACATGCTCTGCATCGAAGCTCTCTATGGAAGCCCAGAGGTCGTGGATGACCTCGTTTCGAGTGACGGTCTGAAAGGTCAGCGGCGCGACAAAGCGCTTCGCATTTGCGGTCATGACGACCGTTACGATAGCGCCCTCCCTGACGAGCTCGCCGGCGATAAGCGCCGACTTGTAGGCTGCGATCGAGCCGGTCACGCCGAGAATGATACGCCTGCCGTCGAGGCTACTCTTCGTCTTGCTCACCTTCATCCTCCGGGGCCGCCTCGTCGGCCTTTTCGCCTTCGGACGACCCTATTACCTCTTCTTCCTTCTCATCGCCCAGGAGCGCCCGCGCGGCCGCTGCTACCGCCTCCGCCTCCGGAACGAGATCAATCTTTTCCTCCATGACCTCGCGCAGTAACGTGTCCATAATGTCCCTGCTTTCGGTCTCGACCATCGGTCTCGAACCGAACAGCAGCTCCCTGTAACGCTTTTCCAGAAGGCTGGTAAGCTTGAAATGCCCGCCGAGCTTCCCGACTGCGTCCTGATCGCTCACTCTTCTCGCCATTGTCCTTTCCTCACATTCCCTTCAAGAGAGCTTCAACCTGTGCGACAGCTCCATCGAGGTCGTCGTTTTCGACAACCACATCGTAATCCGTCATATACTCCATTTCGCTTTCGGCCAGGCGAAGCCGCCTTTGGATCGCCTCGGCGCTGTCAGTGCCCCGGGCGCGCAGTCTCTTCTCAAGTGTATCGAGGTCCGGCGGTTTTATGAAGACAAGGCACGCGCGCGGAAAGGCTCGCTTTATCTGCATCGCCCCCTGCACATCTATATCGACCAAAACCGTCTTACCCTCGCTGAGCGCCTGCTCAAGTGGGCGCCGCGGCGTGCCGTAAAGATTTCCGGCCACTTCAGCCTGCTCGACAAGCTCCTCTCCTGCAGCCATCTTTTCAAGCTCTTCGCGGCAAACAAACCTGTAATCGTGACCCTCGACCTCCCCCGGCCTCGGTGCTCGACTGGTAAGACTGACTGAGTAAAAGATGCCCGGCAGACATATCAGCCTGCGCACAATGGTGGTCTTGCCCGAGCCGGACGGGCCACTTATGACGAAGAGACGGCCATGGTCATTTTCGCCTTCAGGGGTCATTCGAGATTTTGCGCCTGTTCCCTGATCCTGTCGATCTCACCCTTTGCGTCCACTACAAGTCGTGAGATTTCGGCGTCGCTGGCCTTGGAGCCGATGGTGTTTATCTCACGTTGAAGCTCCTGCGCGACAAACTCCAGCTTTCTGCCGACGTCGCCCTCGCCCTCCAGCATTTCCAGGAGCTGCACAAGATGGCTATCAATGCGCGCGATCTCCTCGGAGATGTCGCTTCGCTCGGCGAAGATAGAAACCTCGCGCAGGATGTTTTCCTCGGCGATCTCAATGTTTGCGCCGGAGAGCAGATCGTTGACGCGCGAGACGAGCCGGTCCCTGTAAGTCTCGACGACCGGGCCGGCCCTGCGGGATATCTTGCCGGCTATATCCCCAAGCAGACGACCACGCCGGGCGATATCCTCGGAAAGCGCCATACCCTCCTGGATGCGCATCTTCTCCACCTGGTCGAGGGCCCGTTCGAGCTCGCTGGACAGCAGGGCCTTCAGATCCTCCTCCACCTCGGCCTCGTCACTGCGGTCGGCTACCACACCGGGCAGGTTGAGATAATCCGCCACACCCAGGGCGCCACCAACATCCAGCTCGCGCGCAAGCCTTTCGGCAAAATCGTGATACCTTCGCACGAGGTCCATATCTATACGGTAACCCTCCGCGGGCTCGATGTCGGTTATCTTTATCCACACGTCCACCGCGCCGCGCGAAAGCCTCCGTCGGATGATCGCCTCGAGCTCGGGCTCCATCGCGCTGATCATGCCGGGGGTGCGGGTACGTATCTTGAGGTAGCGGTTGTTAAGGCTGCGCACCTCTACCTCCACTCCATAGCGCCCGCTCGTGCGGCCTGCCGTGCCAAAGCCGGTCATGGATCGGGCCATCATCCCACCTCCGCGCGCGAGCCTGGCTTCTCCACAGGCTGCCCCTCCCGGCACAGGGGGCACTCCTCTGGCGGCCACGTCGGTGCTGTAAACTCATGCAGGTAGTAAAAAGGAACGTCGAAGGGATTTCCGCCGGAGCGGTTCACAACGCTCGTGACAGCGATAACCTCACCTCCAAGCCGCCGCACCAGCGCTATTACATCCTTGGCGCCGCCGCCGGTGGAGATGACGTCTTCGGCCACTATCACCTTCTCGCCCTCGGCAATGGCGAAGCCGCGCCTGAGGGTAAAAGCATCCTCTTGCCTCTCGGCGAAAAGAGCCCGTGCGCACAGCGAACGGGCAAGCTCATAGGCCGCGATAATCCCGCCCACTGCCGGTCCGACCACTGCATCCACACGTGTGCGGCCCACCATGGCCGACTGTCGCTTCGCTATAAGCTCAGCATGCTCGGGATGCTGAAATACCTTTGCACATTGAAGATATGAGGGTGAATGCATGCCGTTACTGAGCCTGAAGTGCCCCTCGAGCAGCGCTTCATCCTGCATGAGTATCTCCTGGATGGTCACGGGCGCACTCACAGCTTCACCGTGCCAGGAACCGCGACTGAGTTTTCCACAGGCTCCGTTTTCATCTACTGCTCCTGTGGGCCGACCGGCGCGTCGGGCGTCTCTGTAACGGGCGGTGGGACATCGTCCACCGGCGCAGGCGCTTGTGCGGGCGCCTCACGGCCAAGGTCGGTCCTTATCGCCGCGGTGGGCTCCCTCAGGTTAAGGCCCAGCGCCAGTGCCAGCAGGAAAAAGACAATACCAAGCGCCACAGTGGCTTTCATGACCACATCGGCTGTCTTCGCGCCGAAGGCGGCCGTCCCGCCAGCCCCGCCGAGAACCCCCGCCAGCCCGCCGCCCTTGGGATCCTGCATGAGCACGATAAGGATGATGAGCGGGCATATCAGGACAAATAGGACCGTAAGAATAGTCACAAGCATTCGACTTCTCCTTCCGACATTCTCAACCGCAGGCTTCTGCCGCCGCGGCGATAATGCCTTCAAATGCATCAGCCTTCAGGCTTGCACCGCCGACGAGCGCTCCATCCACCTCGCTCTGGCTCATAAGCTCGAGGGCGTTGTCGGGCTTTACGCTGCCGCCGTACTGGATGCGGATCTTTGCGGCGGTATCGGAGTCGTAGATTCGCCCAAGCAGATCTCTGATGAAAAGATGAACTTCGTTTGCCTGCCCCGGCGTGGCGGTCTTTCCAGTGCCGATGGCCCATACCGGCTCATACGCTATCACGACCTCTCCGGCATCCTCGCGGGAGACCCCTTCGAGCCCTCGTGAGATATGCCGCTCGACGACCGCTTCGGTCTGGCCTGCTTCGCGCTCTTCGAGCAGCTCTCCCACGCACAAGATGGGCAGCAGGCCCGCCGCGCAGGCAGCGCGTACCTTCCTGTTGACGAGGTCGTCCCCTTCGCCCATGACATGGCGCCTCTCACTGTGGCCCAGAATCACGTACCTGCAGCCGACGTCCAGAAGCATCGCCGCGGAAACCTCACCCGTAAACGCACCCTCCGGCTCGAAGTACATGTTTTGCCCGCCCATGGACACGTCGCTGCCCGAGAGCATTTCGGCCACCTCCGAAAGGTAAACAAAGGGGGGGCAGGCGCCGGTCTCCACGGCATGGCTCGCGGAGGGCGATGACTTGAGCGCCTCGGCCAGGGCTATGGCAGAGCGGCGGTCGGTGTTCATTTTCCAGTTTCCGCAGATAAACATCTTCTTCATTACAAAGCTCCTTGGGTTTTCCGGGACGAGGCCATTTCAGTTGACACAGAGGCCGAAGTGCTTCGCAAGCTCGCTGAGTCGCTGCATGAGGCTGTCAAAGTGATCCGGTATCAGGCTCTGTGCGCCGTCAGAAAGAGCCATTTCAGGGTTCGGATGCACCTCTATTATCAGCCCGTCAGCCCTGGCGGCCAGCGCCGCGATCGCCATCGGCTCGACAAGGTCACGACGACCGGTCGCATGGGACGGATCCACGACTATAGGCAGGTGCGAATTTATATGTACGTTGGGCACCGCCGAGAGATCCAGAGTGTTGCGCGTGGAGTCCTCGAAGGTCCGCACGCCGCGCTCACACAGTATTACATCCTGGTTACCCTGGCGCAGGATGTATTCAGCCGAAGTCAAGAGCTCCGTAACCGTCGCTGAGAGGCCGCGTTTCAAGAGCACGGGCTTGTCCAGCAGGCCCACCTCGTTGAGAAGGTTGTAATTCTGCATGTTGCGCGCACCGATCTGCACGATGTCGGCATAGCGGGCCACAAGATTCACATCGCGGGTGTCCATCACCTCAGTGCAGATGGCAAGGCCAAACCTGTCAGCCGCAGCACGCAGCATCTTGAGCCCCTCTTCCTTGAGGCCCTGGAAAGAGTACGGTGACGTACGAGGCTTGAAGGCACCCCCTCGCAGCACGCCAGCGCCTGCTTTCTTAATGCGCTCGGCAGCCTTGAAGAGCAGCTCTTCGCTCTCCACCGCACAAGGCCCGGCGATCATTCCAAAGGAGCCGCCGCCGAACTTCACCCCACCCACGGCGACTACAGTATCCTCCTCGTGAAACTCCCGGCTCGCCCGCTTGTAGGGCTTGAGAACCTCCATCACCCGCTCGACGCCGGGGATCGCATCCAACGCCATCTCGCGCAGGTCGTCCTCCTCGCCTATCACACCTACAATGGTGCGATGCACGCCGCGCGAGACCATCGTCTCAAAACCCAGCGACTTTATCCGGTCGAGAACGTGATTCACCTCTTCTTCGCTGGCGCCTGGCTTCAATACGATAATCATCTCTCAACCCACTCCTTCGAGGCAGGATACGAGCCCAGCACGTTAAGAAACTTGCACCGCTGCTCAAGCTGCGAGAGCGCACCCGAAACCGCCGCGTCATTCATGTGCCCCTCGAGATCGACAAAGAATATGTAATCCCATGCCCTCTGCTTGGAGGGGCGCGACTCGATACGAGTGAGATTTATGCCGGCATCGAGAAAGGGCTTGAGCATATTAAAGAGGGCGCCGACCTCGTCCTTGATCGAAAACATGATACTTGTCTTGTCACTTCCACTGGGTCTGCTGGTCTCTCGCGCGATGACGAGAAAGCGGGTTGCATTGAGGGAGGCATCCTCGATATTTTCCTCCGCCACGCCCAGCCCGTACGCCTCAGCCGCCTCGCGCGAGGCTATGGCACCAGCGCCTTCTTCGGCGGCGGCTATCTCGGCGGCCCTGGCCGTGGAGCTCGCATCAACCAGCTCGGCGCGCGGCACGTGTGTGGCAAGATAGACTCTGCACTGGGCGATAGCCTGCGCCTTGGAGTAGATGCGCCTTATGTCGTCGAGGGGGGTGTTAGAAAGAAGGCTCAGATGTATGGGCACCACAAGCTCAGCGCAGATCTTGAGACCGGTAGTGAGAAAACAGTCCATCGTGTCGGAGATGCCGCCTTCGGTTGAGTTTTCAATGGGGGCCACACCGTAGGTGACACGCCCATGCGAGACCTCATCGAATACCGCCGCGATAGTAGGCTGCGACCTGTAGTGCACCGTGCTTCCAAACTTGCGCCGGGCGGCAAGATGGGTGAAGCTGTACTCGGGACCGAGATAAGCGACCACCACTGGGTGCTCCAGCGAGATGCACCCGCTCATAAGCTCCCTGTAAATGGCCTTGAGCGTCTCAAGCGGCAGAGGTCCCTGGTTGATAGCCGAGAGCCTCTTGTAAATGGCCTGCTCCCTCTCGGGCGCATAGGGGAGGCGGTTTTCGCCCTTTTTCAACCGGCCGATCTCGAGCGCGCATCCGGCGCGCCTGTTCAGAAGAGCCACGATCTCTTCGTCGAGGCGGTCGATCTCGGACCTGATCCGGCCTATGTCCTTGTCCGTCAAGTGTATCTCCACTTGTGGGATGCTTTGGAAACCGCGTGTCTTGAGTCTTCCGAAACGATAATTTATACGACCTGAGGCCCCAAATGTCAAAACAAAAGGCCCTGACGACAGGGGCTTACGCTTGACTGCATCAGTCCACGCAGTAGAATCGCCAGCAAAGTGGCACCGGAGCGGCAAATGGCCAGACTATCGGCAGTCTTTTTTGATATCGACGACACGCTTTACTCCACCAGCGAGTTTGCGCGCCGCGCTCGCGCCAATTCCATAGATGCGATGATCGCCGCCGGCCTCGAGGTCGACAGCAGGCAGCTCTCAGCGGAGCTGGATGAGGTGATCGCGGAGTTTTCGTCAAATTACTCGTATCATTTCGACAAGCTCATGGCGCGAGTGCCGCCGGAGGCACTCGGAGGGCACAACCCTGCGATGATCGTGGCGGCGGCCGTAGTGGCCTATCACGAGACGAAATTTCGCGAACTGCGCCCGTACGACGATGTCCCGGGTCTCCTGGCGGATCTTGCCGCCAGCGACGTCACCACCGGCATCATCACCGCCGGCCCCACCGTCAAGCAGGCCGAGAAGCTCGTGCGCCTCGACGTGGCGCGCTACCTTGCCGGAAATGCCATTTTCATCTCGGACCAGATCGGCATCTCCAAGCCGAACCCGAAGCTGTACATGCGTGCTCTCAACACGGTAGGCGTACAGCCCCATGAGGCCATGTATGTCGGAGACAACCCTCCAAATGACATAGATCCCCCCAAGTCTCTGGGCATGATAACCGTGCTCAGCCGCAGGAGCGGCAAGTACTCTGAGGTGCCGTGCCTGAGCAAGCCCGATTATACCATCTCCAGCTTCACAGAGCTGCGGGAGATACTGCGTACGGATTTTGCGCTGGACGTCTGAAAGGACTGACAGCGGGGCAGTCTCTCTGCCACAATGGCAGGCCGCAAGGTCGGTAAGCTCATGATACCACATGCTGCAAGTCCTTTTCAGCGCGCATCTTATGCGCTGACGACATGCGCGGGTCAATTGGCATGGCCTTTGCGCATGGTTATTTGGTGGAGCGTTATTGTTTGAGGATATGTCAGAGATTGCTGAAGGCTTCTCAAGTCTGCCGTAAGAGGCCGCCAGAGCCGAAGGAGACTGGATATGTCGAGAATAGTGGGCATTGATCTTGGTACGACAAACTCCTGCGCCGCCATAATGGAGGGCGGCCAGCCAAACGTAGTGCCAAACGCCGACGGCTCCCGGACCACGCCCTCGGTGGTGGGCTTTACGGATAAGGGCGATGTGCTCGTCGGCGCCTCGGCCAAGCGACAGGCCATAACCAACCCCTCCAACACCGTCTACTCCATCAAGCGCTTCATGGGCCGGCGCCACAGCGAGGTGGCCCAGGAGGAAAAGATGGTCCCTTACGAGGTTACGGGGGCATCCGAGGAGCTTGTCAAGGTGAAGGCCCAGGGCAAGGATTATACGCCGCCGGAGGTTTCGGCGATGATACTGCGTTATCTCAAGGAGGCCGTCGAGAGTCATCTGGGCGAAGCAGTGACCAAGGCGGTCATCACGGTACCGGCGTATTTCAACGACAGCCAGCGCCAGGCCACCAAGGACGCCGGCACTATCGCTGGTCTGGAGGTTCTCAGGATCATTAACGAGCCGACAGCGGCCTCTTTGGCCTACGGCCTTGACAAAAAGAGCAATGAGAAGATCGCCGTTTTCGACCTGGGCGGAGGCACCTTCGACATTTCGATACTCGAGGTCGGCGACGGCGTCTTCGAGGTCTTGAGCACTCACGGCGACACGCACCTCGGCGGAGACAACTACGACCAGGTTATCATAGATTACATTGCAGAGGAGTTTAAGAAACAGAGCGGCATCGACGTCAGAAGCGACCAGATGGCTCTCCAGCGCCTCAAGGAGGCCGCTGAAAAGGCCAAGTGCGAGCTTTCCTCGCTGATGCAGACGGATGTGAATCTGCCCTTCATAACAGCCGACGCCTCAGGACCAAAGCACCTTCAGATATCGATCACGCGCTCAAAGGTGGAGGAGCTCACCGACTCCCTCACAGAGCGCACACGCGGCCCTGTCATGCAGGCGCTCGAGGACGCCAGGCTGTCCGCACAGGATATTGACGAGGTCATACTCGTCGGCGGGCAGACGCGCATGCCGGCAGTTCAGAATATCGTCAAGGAGATATTCGGCAAGGAACCGCACAAGGGCGTGAACCCCGATGAGGTGGTCGCGATAGGCGCGGCCATTCAGGGCGGAGTACTCGGCGGTGAGGTCAAAGATGTGCTGCTGCTTGACGTCACGCCCCTTTCGCTGGGCATCGAGACGCTCGGCGGTGTGATGACCAAGCTCATTGAGAAAAACAGCACAATCCCCACCTCCAAAAAGCAGACTTTCACCACCGCTGCCGACAGCCAGACCTCGGTGGATATACACGTGCTGCAGGGTGAGCGGGAGATGGCCGCCGACAACAGGACCCTGGGACGCTTTGAGCTTACTGGAATACCAGCGGCACCGCGCGGGGTGCCTCAGATCGAGGTTTCCTTTGACATAGATGCAAACGGCATACTGCAGGTCTCGGCCAAGGACGTCGCTACAGGCAAGCAGCAGTCCATCGAGATAAAATCCTCCAGCGGCCTGAGCGAGGAGGAGATTGACAAGATGCGCAAGGACGCCGAGCAGTACGCCGAGGAGGACAAGAAAAAACGGGAGCGTATCGACGTCAAAAACTCCGCCGACCAGCTGGCATATGCCACGCGAAAGACGCTCGAGGAAAACAGAGACAAGGTCCCGCCCGAGGAGCTCTCGCGGATCATGTCAGAGGTCGAAAATCTCGAGAAGGTCAAGGAGTCGGACGATATCGACGCCATTCGCCGCGCTATGGACACCGTAAACAAGGCCAGCCACAAGATGGCCGAGGAGATGTACAAGCAGGCCGGCGCCGGCCAGCCGGGCCCCGGTGGTGAGGCCGGCGGCGGCGAGGCGGGCCCGGGCGGCGAGAGTGGTCCAGCCGGTGGGCAAGGCCCCGAAGGCGAGGACGTCATCGATGCCGATTATGAGGTGAAGGAATAAGGTAAAACTTCTTTCATCCAATACGCAGCGGGCGTCGGCGCCAAGAGCTTCGACGCCCTTTCTTATGTGAGTTAAGGTTCAGTGAAATGCGAAAAGACCGCCTCACTGCAGTGACATAGCGACACTGGATGAACCCTGTTGAGACCGGGCTTGTCCTGAGTTCAGGGTTTGGTTTCAGTGTCAACCGGGCTGTGTTGCGAGAAGTGATGGAGAAAGCGAACTTCGGATTCTTTTCTCTCCGGCTCTGTGGCTCTATTGTGAGAGTCCCTTTATAAACGGGAGAATTATTGATGAACCTCGAAAAATTCACCGTCAAAGCGCGTGAAACGGTAGCGCGGGCCCAGGAGCTTGCGCGGTCGAGCCAGCACCAGACGCTCGAACCTGTGCACCTGCTCCTGGCGCTTCTCGCTGAGAAGGAGGGCGTGGTGCGCCCCCTGCTGGAGCGCATCGGTGCAAACCACGGCCGCATACAGGCCCAGGCCATGGAGGCGCTGGCAAAGCTGCCTGGCGTCAGCGGCGGCGGCCAGATGTACATAAGCGGTGGGCTCGACGCCGTCTTCACAAAGGCCGCCAGCGAGGGGCGGGCACTGCATGACGAGTATACCTCGACAGAGCACATGCTTCTGGCGCTCATTGAGGACAGCTCAGTCGGCCACATTCTGCGCGAGGGGGGCGTTTCGCGCGAGACGGTCCTGTCTGCTCTAAAGGAGGTGCGCGGCTCTACGCGCATAACCGACGAAAGCCCCGAGGACAAGTACCAGGCCCTCGAGCGATATGCCAGGGACCTTGTCGAGCTTAGCCGTCGAGGCAAGCTCGATCCGGTAATAGGCCGTGACAACGAGATACGCCGCGTGGTGCAGGTGCTATCACGGCGCACAAAGAATAACCCCGTCCTCATAGGCGAGCCCGGCGTAGGCAAGACCGCCATCGTCGAAGGCCTCGCACAGCGCATAGTCGCCGGCGACATTCCTGACGGGCTGAGAAACAAGCGGGTTCTCGCACTTGACATGGGCGCGCTCATAGCTGGCGCAAAATACCGAGGAGAGTTTGAGGATCGCCTGAAGGCCGTCCTGAAAGAGATAGAGGTCGCCGAGGGGACGGTTATCCTCTTCATAGATGAGCTGCACACGGTAGTAGGCGCGGGAGCCGCCGAGGGCGCCGTAGATGCCTCCAATCTGCTCAAGCCAGCGCTGGCGCGCGGCGAGCTGCGGTGCGTCGGAGCCACCACGCTCGACGAATATCGCAAGCACATCGAAAAGGATGCCGCACTCGAGCGCCGCTTTCAACCGGTGCTTGTCAACGAGCCGTCCGTCGAGGACACAATAGCCATTCTTCGCGGCCTCAAGCAGCGCTACGAGGTCCACCATGGAGTGCGAATCGCAGACTCGGCCATCGTGGCCGCAGCCACGCTCTCGCACCGGTATATATCCGGGCGCTTTCTGCCGGACAAGGCCATAGATCTCGTCGATGAGTCCGCAAGCCGCCTGCGCACTGAGATCGACAGCATGCCCGCCGAGCTGGATGCCATCCGCCGCCGTATCATGCAGCTCGAGATCGAACGGGAGGCCCTCAAAAAGGAGAGTGACCCGGCATCAAAGAAACGCCTCGAAAAGATCAATGCCGAGATCGCCGACCTCCAGGAGACCGAGAGCTCCCTGAAAGTACACTGGGAAAATGAAAAGGCCGCCATCAAAGAGATCCAGCACGCCAAGGAAGAGATGGAAAAGGCCGAGCACGAAAGCCAGGAGGCCGAGCGAACCAACGATCTTGCCAGGGTCGCCGAGATACGATACGGCCGCATACGAGAGATCCAGGATCGCCTCGACCGGGCCAACCAGAAGCTCCAGTCGCTCCAGACTGAGCGCACACTTCTAAAGGAGGAGGTAGACGCCGAGGACATTGCAGAGGTCGTCAGCTCCTGGACCGGCATACCGGTTTCAAAGATGCTTGAGGGCGAGCGCGACAAGCTCCTGCAGATGGAAGAGCGCATCCATCAACGCGTTGTCGGCCAGGATGACGCCATACGTGCGGTCTCAGACGCGGTAAGGCGCTCGCGTGCCGGCCTGCAGGATCCCCGCAGACCGCTGGGATCCTTCATCTTTCTCGGGCCGACCGGCGTTGGCAAGACAGAGCTGGCAAAGGCCCTGGCTGAGTTTCTTTTCGACGACGAAGACGCAGTCGTGCGCATAGACATGAGCGAGTTCATGGAGCGCTTCGCCGTCAGCCGACTCGTAGGCGCCCCTCCCGGGTATGTCGGTTACGAGGAGGGGGGCAAGCTCACCGAGGCAGTCCGAAGGCGCCCCTACTCGGTAATACTCCTCGACGAGATCGAAAAGGCCCACCCGGATGTCTTCAATATCCTCCTGCAGGTGCTCGACGACGGGCGGCTCACCGACAGCCAGGGGCACGTGGTGGATTTCAAGAATACTGTCATCATCATGACTTCAAATCTCGGCAGCCAGATAATCCAGGAGAAAATCGAGAGCGACGAGGAGTCTGCGCGCGCCGATGTGATGGCGCTGCTCAAGAGCACCTTCAGACCAGAGTTTCTGAATCGCGTCGATGAGGTAATAATGTTTCACTCGCTCACGCGCGAGCAGCTCACTGAGATCGTCGAGATACAGATTCGCGAGCTGCAGAGGCGCCTTGCAGACAGAAATATCACCGCTGAGCTCACTGATCAGGCCAAGCGTAAGGTGGCCGAAATGGGCTATGACCCCGTCTTCGGAGCACGTCCGCTAAGGCGCGTCCTGCAGCTGCAGGTGCAGAACCCGCTTGCAAAGCGCATCCTGGAGGGGCACACCACTGACGGTGACCACGTGCTGGTGGACTGGGACGGCAGCGATTTCACCTTCACCAGCCAGGACGTCTCGCTGGAGGTCTGAAGGATCCGGATGACCGGCGGTGTCGGCTGCCTCGTGCCGCGGCGTCATTGCTCGCCGTCGTCTCGCGTGCTTTGTGACTGGCGCTCAAGGAAGGTGACCCTGCTCTGGACGCGCGTGAGTGCTTGGCGCTGCCGGGAGATGAGTGCACCGATGAGCCATACCGCCGCGGCAACAGCAGCGCCGGCAACCAGAGAACCGGCTGCAAGCAGCAGGTGCCCAGAGGCCTCAAGGGCTTTGCCGCGCCACCCGCCGGCCACCCAGATGCAGTTGAGCGCCGTGACCACCAGAATGAGCGCGCCGAGTCCCGCGCCAAGAAGCGTCGGCCGCTCGGCAACCGCGAAAAAGAGATGTGTCATGCTCGTTCGCAGAAATGCAAACTTCGCCGCGCCCCTCGCTCGCGCCTTCAGCGTCGCCGGCATCTCCACTACCTTAAAGCCCAGCGTGAGCGCCTTGGAAAGAATCTCGAGGTGTATCTCCTTGCGATCGGACTCGAGCGGCAAGGCCTCGAGAACCTCGCGCCGGTATGCTCGCACGATGCAGGTGGTAGTGTGAAATGCACCTCTGAAGGCCGCACGGAGCACGAGGTTGCCAAGGCGACTGACCGCCAGGCGGCCCCACGGCACCCCCTGCACAGATCCGCCCGGCATATAGGCGCTGGCCATGACGACATCGACATCGCCCCGCTCCATCAGCAGCCGGTACATGCGAAGTATATGATCGGGGCTGTATGACAGATCGAAATCGACCGTCGCCACTATCCGCGCGCGGGCTGCCTGAAAGCCGGTACGAAGCGCCGCGCCCCTCCCGCGGTTCTGCTCGTATCCCGTCACATGCACGTTGTTGAGATCTGCCGCGCACTCGGCAGCCTTCTCGAATGAGCCGTCGTTCGAGCCGTCATTGACGATGATGAGCTCCCACGTGCCCGCAAATCCCTCCATCGCACGCGTGATTTTCTCGATGGTCGACGCGATGTTTTCAAGCTCGTTGTACATTGGCGCGACAATGGAAAGATCGGGACGTTCGACCATGGAGCCTCCAGAGGAACATGCTGCAAGGTCTCAGCTACGACTGAAAGTTAACGCGCCGCGCCCGGAAAGTCAACCATGCGGCCCGGCTGGCTTTATCACGCCTCTGCCTCCTGCTTGATGTCGAGCTTGGATATGCGGTAGCGCAGGGAGCGAAATGAGGTGCCGAGGAGTTCGGCGGCGTGTGTGATGTTCCAGCCGGTGCGTTCGAGAGCCTGGCATATGTAGGTACGCTCGACCTGGGCGAGGCTCTCCTCCAGGTCTATGCCGTCGCCCGGCAGCTCTCGCGACATCAGCTGCGAGGCGGGTGTACCGGTGCGCATTTTTATGACAAGGTCGGCCGGTGTGATCTCGCTGTCCCTCGAGAGGGCTACTGCGCGGTGGATGGTGTTTTCTAGCTCCCGTACGTTTCCGGGCCAGTCATAGTCGGTCAGAAAGCGCACCGCCTCCCGGCTGATGCCGGAGATCTTCTTGCCCATCTGGTGCGAGTAGCGAGCCATGAAATGGCCGGCCAACAGCGGTATGTCCTCCTTGCGCTCCCTGAGCGGCGGCAGCCGGATGGGTATTACATTGAGCCTGTAAAAGAGGTCCTCGCGAAAGCTGCCGTCGGCCACTGCCTTTTCGAGATCGCGGTTTGTGGCGGTTATGAACCGAACGTCCACCCTCTGCGTCTCGGTCGAGCCGACGGCCATAAACTCCCGCTCCTCGAGCACCCTCAAAAACTTCACCTGAGTCTGCCGCGACATCTCGCCCACTTCATCGAGGAAAAACGTGCCGCGGTGCGCAACCTCCAAGAGCCCCTTTTTGTGGCTTACAGCACCGGTAAAGGCCCCCTTCATGTGTCCGAAGAGCTCGCTTTCCAGCAGGCTCTCGGTGAAGGCTCCGCAATTTACGGCGATAAATGCCTCCTCGCTGCGTGAGGAGCAATTGTAGATGGCGCGGGCTACGAGCTCCTTGCCTGTGCCGGACTCGCCGTGAATGAGGATGGTGGAGTCGGTGGAGGCCACACGGCGGATGAGGTTGTGGACTTCCTGCATGACCTGCGTAGCGCCGATCAGGTTTCTGACGTAGGCCGGCACGTCGCCTGCACCGCGCAGGGACAGCTCGCGCGCCACCTCCATCGCACGCGAGACCACGGCGCGTATGTCTTCGTTGTCGAAGGGCTTCTTTATGTAATCGAATGCCCCCAGCCGCATGGCCTCCACCGCCGAATCCCAGGTTGAAAAGGCGGTAATGACGATGACAAGGGCGTTTGGGTCGCGGTCTTTTATGCGCCTCAGGAGCTCTATGCCCCCGGCCCCCGGCATCCTGAGATCGGTGATGGTAACATCGAAGCAGCGTCTGTCGAATGCTTCGAGAGCCTCTTCTGCGTGCGCAGCGGTCTCGACGTTGAATCCCTCACGACCGAGGATATAAGAGAGAACTTCGCACATACCGGCTTCGTCATCAACGACGAGAACGGCCCTCTTGTCCGAATCCTGCTGCCTCGATGCCACCTCATGTCTCCTGAACGCCCGCGGGCTCTGCGGTCACCAGCGCAATTGCCGGCCCCGGGGCATCCCTGCCACAGGGCAAAAACACTTTCATTGCGGTCCAGCCGTCTTCGCAGCGCTCTGGCTCGATGCGCCCCGCGTGGTCCTCGACTATCCGCCTTGCGATGGAAAGGCCAAGGCCGGTGCCGGTGGTCTTTGTCGTGAAAAACGGCTCAAACATCTGCTCTAAGACACAATCGTCTATTCCTCCCCCGGCATCCAGCGTTTTTACCTCGACGCCGCCGGCGTGCCGCGAAAGGCGAAAAACAACGGGCCCGCGCCCCCCCGTGGCGTCCAGGGAGTTGAGGCCGAGATTTATGAACACCTGCCGGAGCTGCTCGACGTCCGCATCAAGCCACAGATCACCTGCACCCTCGACAGTGACCGACGCCCCCCCGCTGCCTGCGCCCGCACGAAGGCCGGCGGCCACCTCTTCGAGCAGCCGTCTGAGTTCGGCGGCGGCTATCTGGGGCTTGGGCATCCGGCTGAAATTGAGAAAGTCGGTCAGGATGCGGTTGAGCCTGTCAGACTCACTGACTACAAGGTCCAGAAGACCGCTGTCGGGCCCGGAAAGCTTCAAGGCCTTCTTGAGCTCCTGGGCGCTGGCACGGATTGCCGCAAGCGGGTTTCGTATCTCGTGAGCGATGGAGGCTACCGTCGAGCTGGTGGCCTCAAGCCTCTCGGCCCTGCGCAGCGCCTCGGTCAGCCTGCGGCGCTCGGTCAGGTCGCGCAGCACCACGTTGGCACCGCGCAGGGGGCCCTTGTGGCCCGTAAGCGGCAGCAGAGTCGCTTCGACGGGAGTGGGGTCCCGGCCGAGACTCACCTCGAGTGACGCCCGGCGCCCTCCGGAGAGCACCTCCCGCAGCGCCTCGCACGCGCAAAGGGGCGCAAATTGCTGAAAGTCCGCGCCGATTACCTGCTGGCAGTCTAGCCCCAGCATGGCGCGCGCGCTTGAGTTGGAATAGACGACCTTCCCGGCTTTGTCAACGGTTATCACGCCGTCGGACATGTTTTCGAGTATCTGCTCGGTGTGGATGTTCTGGCTGCGCAGCCTGAGCGCCACAGTCGCCGAGAGGTACCCCACCATGTGAAATGCGGCACCATGCATGGCAAGGGTTCCGACGAGCGCTCCCGGCTCAGGCCGCCCCGCGGCCACCCAGATCTGCTCGACCAGGTGCGGCCCACTCGATGAGGCGCTGTAGTAAAGTGCAGCGCACAAGAAAAGCCCTATTGTCGAGAGTGAGCCGACGAGCAGCGCAGCTGGGCGCCTCAGGCACACGCCCGCGGCAAGTATGGGGCCGAAGTACAGTAGCAGAAAGTCGCTGCCGACGCCGCCCGTCAGGTACACAAGACCCGTCACAAATGCAACGTCGAGCCATATCTGCGCTGCCTCGATCCGCTTAGGCGATGCCACGCGGCTCAGGCCGAAGAACCCGAAGTTGAGCGCGAGCACGCCGGCGGCCAGCAGATATGGCAGCAGCCCCTCTATTCCGGCACCCGGCGGCCTGTTGAGCCGAATTATGCCGACGGCAAATAAACAGAGCAGCGCCCGTATGGCCGTTATCCAGGCGAGTCTTCCACCAACCTCGCCTGGTCTGCCCTCATGAATCACAAGACCCTTGATCGCTACCCCCCGGCACCCCTGGTAAGAGCCTGCTGAATCTGGATAATCGGCAGAAAGACCGAGAGAACAATCGTACCGACCAGCAACCCCATGATGCCGATCATGATCGGCTCTATCATGCTGGTGAGCGACCTCACAGCGGCGGACACCTGCTGGTCGTAAAACTCACTGATCTTTTCGAGCAGCGCCTCGAGTGCGCCGGATTTTTCGCCGATACCGACCATCTTTGTGACCATCGGCGGGAAGTTGCGGGATTCCGAGAGGGGGCCTGCGAGGTTTTCGCCCTGCCGGACCCGCTCCTTGGCGGACATGACCGTGTCGCTTATTATCTGGTTGCCGGCGGTGCCCGCAACGATTTCAAGTGCGCCCAGCATCGGCACGCCGGACTTCAGCAGCGTCGAGAAAGTACGCGAGAAACGCGAGAGCGCCACCTTCTGGAAAAGCGTGCCAAAGACGGGCACGTTCAGCTTGAGCCAGTCGATGTGGCGCCGGCCTATGGTCGTTCTCGTATAGGCGAATATGCACACGGCGATGACGATGAGGCCGACAAATCCAAGCAGGGCATTGTCGCGCATGAAAATGGAGGCGCCGAGTATCGTCCTTGTCAGGAGGTTCAGCGGCACTCCGAGGGTATCGAATATCTCCTTGAACTTAGGCACTATGCCGACCATCAGAAATACCGTGATTCCGAAGACCATGACAAGCGATATGACCGGATAGGTCATTGCAGCCTTTATCTCGCGCTTGAGATGGGCATTTGCCTCGAAATACTCCGCCAGCCGCACGAGAATGATGTCAAGCTGGCCGGAGGCCTCGCCCGCTTTTATCATGTTCACGTAGATCTGGCTGAATATCTTCGGGTGCGCCGAGAGCGCGTCGGAGAGGTCGCTGCCGGTCCTGACCCGCTCGACGACATCATCGATTACGTCTTTGAATCCCTTGTCGGCGACCTGCTCGTGGAGCACCTCCAGGGATTCCAGTATCGGTATGCCCGCGTTTATCATCGTTGAGAGCTGGCGCGTGAAAAGCACCATCGACTCGGTATTTACGCGTGCCCTGGGCTTAAAAAGCGCCTCAAAAGAGAAGCCCTTTTTGACGACCTCAGCAGTCACATCCATGACCGTCATGTTCTGGTTTCTCAGCTGCACTACCGCATCACTCTCAGACGCGGCGGTGACGACCCCGCTGGCCATGCCTCCGCCTGAGTCCTTGGCCCTGTATTTGAAATTAGGCA
>SLPQ01000243.1 GCA_007131925.1 Candidatus Brocadiia bacterium
ATGGAAAACCCGGTCTATTACATACAGTACGTCTCGGCGCGTCTTTCCGGCGTCCTGGAGACCGCAGCTTGTGATGGGCGCTTTGCAGGCGAGATGGCCGAAGGGCTTTACCTGGGCGAAAGGGCGGACCTTTCGGCGCTTGGCGAAGAGGAGGAGCCGCTTCTGAAGGAGCTTTCTCAGCTGCCGGGTGTCATCGAAAAGTGCGCCGAGGCGCTCGAGCCGCACAGGCTGTGCATGTGGCTGCATGAGTTTGCGGGCGCGTTTCACAACTACTACAACCGATGTCGCTTCGTCGGCGATGACGCCGAGCTCTCCCGCGCGCGCCTCTACATGGCCTCGGCACTAAAGGTCATGCTCGCGGAGATACTCGCCCTTGTCGGCGTGAGCGCCCCGGATAAGATGTAAACCCCTTTCGAGAGGGTTGCATTAAACGTGAAAATATGCGAAATATTCCACTCTCTGCAGGGAGAGTCATACCTGGCCGGGCGCCCCTGCACCTTCGTGCGCACAGCCGGGTGCAACCTCTCCTGCAGCTGGTGCGATACGCGCTACGCTGGCGCTACCAACGAGGCTGAGGATATGACCGTCGGCCAGGTCATGCAGCGTGTCGGCGAGCTGGGCGCGGACCTCGTGCAGATCACCGGCGGCGAGCCGCTGCTGCAGGAGGAGTCGATCGAGCTCATGCGCCTTCTCTGCGACAGCGGTGCGCGCGTCATGCTCGAGACCAACGGCACGCTTGACATCACACCCGTGGACCCTCGCGTCATCATCGTCATGGATGTAAAGGCGCCTTCTTCCGGCCACCCCGACACCAACCGGTGGGCCAATCTCGAGGTGCTTCAGGACTCAGACGAGATCAAGGTCGTCTTGAGCGACAGAGCCGACTACGACTGGGCCAAGGCCACTCTCGGTGAAAAGGGCGTGATAAGAAAGTACCGGGTGACTTTTTCGCCGGTCTTCGGAGCCATCGACTACAAGACGCTGGCAGAGTGGCTGCTGGCCGACAGGCTGCCGGTGAGGATGGGCTTTCAGCTGCACAAACTCATCTGGGGCCCCGACGCCAAGGGCGTGTAGGCGGCGGCACCGCGCGCAAACGCGCCTCCAGACACAACAAGCCCGCCGGTGGATGCAGCGCGCCTGCCTACAGGTTCCAGATTTCGACGGGCTCAGTGTCTTCGGCAGGCTCAAACCCGAATATCCGCGAGTAAAAGTAAAACTCACCATCCAGCGTGCGCTTGATATTCTCTGCCCGACGAAAGCCGTGCTGCTCTCCTTCAAAGGCCACGTATGCTACCGGTACACCTCGTTTTTTGAGCGCTTCAAACATCTTCTCTGCCTGGTCGGGCGGGACGATGCGATCATCAAGACCCTGGAAGAATATCACCGGACATGAAAGCCGCTCGACGAAATGTATAGGTGAGCGCCGGCGGTAAAGATCCTTTTCGGCGGGATATGGCCCGATCAGCCTGTCGAGGTAGCGTGACTCAAACTTGTGCGTATCGGTGGCCAGCGTTTCCGCATCCGAGACCCCGTAGCGGCTCGCGCCTGCGTGGAAGACATCACGAAAAACAAGCGCCGAAAGAGTCGTATAACCCCCTGCGCTGCCCCCCGCTATCGCAAGGCATCCGGCGTCCACATGCCCCGCCTCGACGAGGTAGCGCGCGGCGTTGCAGCAGTCATCGACGTCCACCACTCCCCATCGCCCGTCGAGGCGCTTTCTGTATTCGCGACCGTAGCCGGTAGAGCCGCCGTAGTTTACATCCGCCACGGCGATGCCGCGGCTTGTCAGGTACTGCACAGACAGGCTCATCGCGCTTCGGGCCGCGCTCGTGGGCCCGCCGTGTATGTGCACGACCAGCGGCGGCAGATCGCCCTGACCCGCCGTAAAGTCACGGTTTGCCGGTGGATAAAAAAGGGCATGCGCCTTCACCCCCCCCTCCGTGGGAAACTCGATACTTTCCGGGCGGGATATATAACCGGCATCAACCTCGACCCCGGTCGACCTTCGTATCGTCTGCCAGGCGCCACCGCCTGAGTCGATCGACACAAGCGCCGCCGGGGCGTCCGGGCCGCCGGCGATACAGTACGCAGTGCCCGCCTCGGCTGCGACGCTCGAGATATGCGTAAAGGGCAGGTCAAATCGCTCCAGGGCGCCCCCCGGCCAGATTCTGCCGAGCGACCATTTGCCGCCCGAAGTGACTGCGCAGATTATCGCCCCATCCTCAGCGAAGGCGTACGTGGAAAGCCCGAAGACCCACTGTGGCGCGCCAAACTCCGCCTCCATGGCACAAAGCGCCTCGGCGCGGCCGTCCTTCCAGCGGTAGAGGTTCCACCAGCCCGTGCGGTCGGATACGAAGTGAAGCACACCGTCCGGCGACCACTGCGGCTGGAAGATCGACTCTCCTTCGCCGTTTGGACCACGGCCACCTGCGATATGCCGCGGCTGTACGAGTGATCCGTAATCACTGATACGAGCGACCATCAGCTCGCATGCGTCCCACGGCATGTCCGGGTGATTCCATTCAAGCCACGAGAGATGCCGGCCGTCGGGTGAGACGCGCGGGTTCGAATAAAAGTCGCACCCCTGCGCCAGCGGCCGGGGCGGGCCGCCTTCAAGAGGCACTTCCGCAAGAAGGTTTTCCGGATGGCGCGCGCCGGCGCGGTGGTCCTCAATTACCGACACGAGTCTCCCGCGCTGCTGGTCCATGACAAAGTCTGCATAGCGGATGTCCCCCTCGGAGGTCAGTGCACGAGCGGGCTGTGAGCCCTCCACGACATACAGCCTGCAGTCATCGTCGTTACTGAAATAGACCGCGCCTTCGGCTGCAAGATATGATCCGCCGCCATATTCATGGACACGCGTTCGAGCGCTCATTTGCGGCGGGGTCACTTCATGCACCCTTTGGTCCCTGTCGCGGCGGACCACCACGTGCCTGCCCGCCTCTCTCGGGCGCATCTCGATCCAGTAGAGCGAGCCGCCCGTGATGCAAGGCTCTGCGAGTGATATCGTTTCGGCTACGATCAGATCAGAGGTTATCGGTGAGGCCCATGACCCGTATGGTGCGATTTGACGAGACACTATGTGCTCCCTTCAAGCCTGTAGAACCCTTGCAAGACTGTCGTTTGGCACGATCTTATCTATTTTCGCCCGCTGGTAAAGCGGGCTCTGCACCCGCGGGGACCATCGATCGCTTTTTTGCTTTCGGCGGCGGCCTGCCAAGGCTAAGATTGACGTGGAGGGTCTCTCAGGTACACCGGCAAGACGGTGACAGGAAAAGCTGTAAGGGAGGGCCTTGGAGTGCGGGCACCAGGAAGATGGCCGTGGCTGGTCGGCGGCGGGTGCCTGGGTATTGTGGCCGTGGCGAGCTGCTGCCTGTTTTCGGTGCTGTGGATGGTCTTTGGCATCTTGAGGGCATCAGAGCCCTACGAGCGCGCGATGACAATGGCGCAGGCCGACGAGCGCGTCGCGCAGGCGCTGGGTGAGCCGGTAAGGGCGTCGTGGTATTTGAGCGGCAATATAGCCATCGAAAACGGCACCGGACATGCCGAGCTCAGCATACCGCTCTACGGTCCTGACGCGCGCGGCACGCTCGAGGTCGTCGCCACGCTCGCAGCCGACAGGTGGATCATTGAAGAGGCAGTGCTGACAATACCCGCGACTTCCCAGACCATAGACCTTCGCAGGCAAGGGGAGCAGCAGGAATGAGTCATCGGGATGCAACAGTCATAATGACCTTTCCGGATCGTGTCTCAGCCGAGATAGCAGCCAGTCTACTGTCGTCACATGGCATCGATGCTCATGTGTGGGCAGACGACGTGGGGGGCGCATATCCTCAGCTCGGAATGTCGCGGGGGGTGAAGCTGCTGGTCGCATCTGACCAAGCCGATCATGCGCGGGAGATTCTGGAGCGCAGGATGAGCTCCCGTTCACAAACAGGCGACATGGCAGAGTGAAAACAAGGAGAGTCTTCATGAAACCAGGGCGATGTCTTCTCTTAATCTTTGCTATAGCTGCGCTCTCGGCGGGCTGTGCCCACGTGCAGCCTGCACATGTGCGTGCTGCAGAGCGCGACTGGTACAGTGGGCGCGTGCGTTACCACGATGGCGGCGTGGCGATAGGCGGTGAGGCCGACCCGTCCGGGTGGGTCCTCGATGGCGATCACGGACTCGGCAGGCTGTATCTCAGGCGGCAGGGCTCGCTCGTGCATGAAGAGATCACCGCTTTGAGCGGCCGGAAAGTCGAGGTCTCAGGCGAGCTGGGGATTATCTCCGTCGGCGGTGTCGAGACTCCGCGCAGGCAATTTCAAGTCATCGATGTTGATGAGATCCGTCATGCTGACCCGGAGTGAGTAGATGCCTCCGGCTAAACAGCCTCCTGAGAACAGGCGCGCACTCAGGATCTGGGTTGACGCGGATGGGTGCCCGCGGGAGGTCAGGGAGATTGTCTTCAGGGCGTCGAAAAGGCTGTCTCTGCCCGTGACGCTCGTGGCAAACACCCCCGTCAGCACGCCTGCATCGCGCCGCGTGGAGCTGGTGATCGTCGCCGCCGGCATCGATGCCGCCGATCAGTTTATCGCTGAAGCCGTCTCGCCGCGCGATATCGTCATAACCGCAGACGTACCGCTTGCCGCCAGGGTCGTCAAAGCAGGCGCTACCGCCATAGGCCCCCGCGGGCGCGTGTATGACGAGTCGAGCATCTCAGAGCAGGTCGCCACGCGAAACCTGCTCGCCGATCTGCGCGACGCAGGCGCCGTTTCAGGGGGCCCTGCCCCTTACAACCAGACGCACAAGCGCCACTTTGCCAACGCGCTCGACAGGCTGCTCGGAAGGCTGCTGAGCGACATGTGATGCCGCCATACCGGAGGTGACGCGCAGACCCTCACGAAAAAAAGAAACGCCCCCGACCGCCGGGGGCGTCGGCTCGGGGAGGCTATGTACTCTTGACGTCTGATACATAGATCGGAAAATTCCGCTTCACAAACAAGAATGTCATCTGCGACGCCTCGCTGCGCCTCCCGGCGCGACATTCGCCCCGCCTTGAGAAGAGACCGCTGCTTCGTTTCATTTCATTCACCCCGGCAAGTTCGCAGAAAGCCAATTGCCTCCAGATCTGATAAGCTCAACCTGCTTTGCTCTCCGGCGCCCCTCGAAACACAGGGCAATGCCGGCACGTCCTTTCGCGTGCGCGCACGTCACGGGGCGTCCAGCAGCCGGGGATGCAGACAGGCTTGCCGCCGGATACCCCTTCACATCCAAAGGGGCACAAGACACCCCTTTGCGAGAGAGCGGCGGCTGCCTCGCGGACCAGCTCGGCCAGGAGGCGCGCATCGCCGAGTGTGAAGGGCGTCGCCTTCGCAACGACATGTGCGATGACAGCTTCGACAAGAAGGCCTCTCACAGCACACCGGCGGCGGCCGCTTCAGCGTGGGCTATGCCGTCAAGGATGCCGCCGATTACGAGAGGACCGGCGGCGCCGGCATCCAGTCGCACATTAAAGTCGTCCAGGGCAGCGGCCACCAGCTCCTTTAGAAGTGCAGCCTCGGCAGCATCGGCCATCGAATCAATCTCGGCAAAGAGAATCCCGACGAGCCGGCCGTCTGCCTCAACCCTGCCATCTGCCGAAAGCGCCTCGTAGAGCGCCTCGAGCGGCCGGCGCGCCCTGCTCAGCGCCTCTATCTCCAGAGCGCCGCAGCGCCAGAGCGCGTAAGTCGAGTTTTTGCCGGCAAGATACGTCGCGCGCTTTGCGTCAGGTGAGTATTCGACCGCCGCGCAGCCTGTCGTCAGCAGCACGAAAAGCCCCGCAGCAAGCGTACGCCGCATCATCACCATCCTCCCGACGTGCCGATCTTTTCGGCGGCATCCTCTACGGCTGTTGCCGCGATGAGCACCGTCGCCACTATCACGAGGGCATCCGCCAGTGAGGCAGCACTCGTTTCGTCCCAGCCGACCGCCTCGGTCAGCACCACGCCGAAAAGAGCCGCCAATGCCATCCAGAATTTCCGCGAAACGAGCAGGCTTTTCAATCCACCCATCGGCACGCCTCCCTTTGTAAGAAAATGGTCACTGATCTTGCCGCTTGTCATACTTGCGCCGGGGCGCCTGCCGCATCATCTTGTCGGCGGCAGGTCTCTCGGGCGCGTTTGCGCCTTGTGCAGGGGAGCACGGGGAAATATCCCTTTCGACGTCAGGTATTTTCGTGAGCAGCTTTTCCTCTGCGCTCTCGCTCCAGGGCAGACAGCGAGTGCGCCGCGCCGCTGCGGCAAGCTTGTCGGCTTCGCCGCGTGGCAGCTGGGCCCGGCACCACGCTGCGAAGTGCCTGTGCCACGTGCCCTCGCTGAAAAGGGCAGACGTGGCAAACGCTACATTGCGGCTCCTTTCGTGCGCGGCGCCACGCAGCGGATTTGCCTTGCGGTACAGGTGGCGAGTGCAGACGTCGCGCGCCACATAGACGGGGATGCCTGAAAGGGAGCACTTTATCGCCAGCGCCTCCATTAGAAACCCCCACCTCCCAACCACCGTCTCCCAGAGCCTGCCTGTCGGGGATACAAGATGCCCGGCCGTTTCGGAGGAAAAGGCGTAAAAGGCGCCCAGCGGCACCTCGACGCGCCCCCACTCGCCCGCCGGACGGCAGATGCCTTCAGAATCACGGCCCCAGCGTCTGCCCATCCACTTTGCTGCGATAAGGTCACGCCGCCTGCGGACAAGGTATGCCCCCCAGGCGCGCGTCGCGCTCGCAGGCGCCCAGCCGCAGGATGCCGATGAAGTAATGCATCGCTCTGCGAGAGCGCGGCGCGCCAGGGCCTCTACGGCGCCGACCGGCACCTTCATATGGGCATCGGCCACGCCGACAACGTCCGCGCCAAGCTCGTCTATGGCCACCTGTGCGGCGGTGTTAAGACTGGCGGCGATCCCCCGGGGCGCTTTGTTGCGGATGACGCGGCACGGAAGGTCCCGCGCGCAATTATCAGTAGAGCCGTCGTCGACGACGATGACCTCGAAATGAAAGCGTCGGTCTGCGATGCTCCTGGTTAGCTCGTGCACGGTCGCGCCGAGGAGCCTTTCGTTCCACGCTGATATGGTCCATACGACCTTGACAGGCGCATCCGACGGCAGCAGAGCCTCGCCCAGGTGCCCCACCGGCTGCCAGCGTGGCGCCTTTGCCGGACAGGCCATATTGGGACGGGCTAAAAGACTCCTGCGCCTGCACGGCCGACAGGTCTTGAGCGCGCAATCGGCCTTTTTGCAGGTTTCGCATATCCTCCATCGATGCAGAACGAGCGCACTTGCCGCGATGGGAGGCGCTGAGATGGGCGCTCCTGCTCTCGAGTCCTTTGTGCCGCCGGGTGCTTCTTGCGGCCTGCCTGCACTGCTGAAGCGCCTCGGCATGTCGCGATAGTGTCTGAGCATGTCGGATTCAGGGGTATTTCTCACGGCGTCACCGTCACTATCTGATTTCCCTCGGGGCAGAAGTCATACGAACCAGTTGTAAATGCGTACTCACCCTCCGGGCAGTCTTCATATACCGAGGCGACCACCCTGTCGTACTGGCAGGCGTACGGATCGAGCTGCCAATCCGGCGTGGGATAAAGCACGGCAAGCCTCCACCGGTCTTCGGCGACTGCCCACAGGCGTACATAGCAGTTGTAGCCATCCCGCCCACAGCCATCGCACTGCCCCTCCCACAGGCACGGATTGTCGGCGCTGCGATGAAGGCTGTAGCTGTAATCGCAGTCCATCGCAGCGGCCGTACCGGAGAGTGTCCAATAGTAGGTATCCGCGCAGTGCTCACAGGCATCCGGCGGGAGTGTTGTGGTTGTTGTCGTC
>SLPQ01000052.1 GCA_007131925.1 Candidatus Brocadiia bacterium
CTTTTTCTTTCGCGTGCTGCGCGAGATGGGCCTGCGGCAGTACCTCACGGTAAACTCCACCCAGCGCGGCTATGATATCGCTGAAAAGGCGGTCGAAGACGCCGACCTGTGGGTTCCAAACCACATATCCGATGCGGCATATGTCTCCAAATGGCTCGAGCGCGGCAGCGAGATATGGCTTTACAACTACGCCGGTGACGGTGCATTGAAAGGCGCGATGCGTTCAACCTATGGCCTGTACCCGCTGGCAACAGGCGCAAGCGGCGTGACATTCTGGCAGTACGCCAGCTTCGTGCGACTCATGCGCGCCGAGGGGCGCGTCCTTTCAAGCTCCACGTGGGAAGCGGCCCGAGAGGGAGTCGATGACGCTCGCTACGCCGCTACGCTGGCCGGCGCCATCGAGCGCGCTCGCTCCGCCGGCGGCAACTCCGCCCGGATGGCCCAGAGAGCGGCGCAGGACATGGAGGACATTCTCTCGGCCTACCCGGTTGAGACCGTTGCCAAGGTAGCCTTTGAAGAGCGGCACGACGCCGACGACTGGAACAAGTGGCGATGGATCATGGCGCGCTGGATCCTCGCCCTCCAGGGGCATATCTGAGATTGTCAAGTGCCAGAGAGGACAAGCACATAAACAGCGTGAGAGGAGGCGCAGTACGTGATGACTTTGACCATACTCTTTGTGGTGTCAGTGTTTCTGCTTGCAGCGGCCTGCCTTGCAGCACCCTCAAGGCCGTCCCTGTCGATCGCGCCGCTGGCCGGCGTTTCCGGTGGGCCTGCCGACGCCTCGACCGTCGATGATGCCCGGCTCGTAAGTGAGCTTCGCGCTGCGGGCGGTCGGGCGGGGGCCGCAGGCGCGCCGGTTAGCGATTTTCGACGGCGTTTCCAGGTGGTGCGCACCCAGTCACCGCCGAAGATAGACGGCCTGCTCGACGAAGCCGCATGGCATGAGGCTGCCCGGCTCGACAGCTTTCTCGTGTCGCAGAGCTTCAACGACCCCTCCCTGCCGCGTGCGGCGGCCGACGCGACCGAGGCGTTCGTGCTTTATGACGATGAGGGGCTGTACGTAGGTATCCGCGCCTGGCAGGACCCGTCGACGATATACACCACTATCAAGGAAAACGGCTGGTTGCGCCCGGATCTCGACTGGCAGACTCGCGGCGAGCCATGGGCGAACACCGGCACGGACGAGGTCGAGATAGTCATCGACCCTGAGCTTACCATGGTGTCGCACTTTGTCTTTCAGATAAATCCGGACAACGTTCGAAAAAAGCTTTACATGCCTCCAGCACGCACCGCGGATGGATTTTACAAGCGCATAGACCCTGTCGAGGTTGCCGACGACGCCTGGAATAGCGCTACCTCACGCAGTGACGATGGCTGGTGCGCAGAGGTCTTCATACCCTGGGAGTCGATCGGATTTCAGAAGATAAGGCCTGCAGGAGACAAGGACGTCTTTGTCGACATGGTGCAGGATCGGACCGTGATGGGCTTTAACATAAACCGCGTCGTCCATAAACGCCATGAGCCTTCGTCCTGGTCCCCCTCGAAGGGCACGATGTTTTTCCGCGATGCGGACCACTTCGGGCTGGCCTATTTTGCGCGCCACGAGGCGCTTATCGAGCATGTCGAAAGCCGTGAGATATCCTCAGGAGGCGGGCTCTTCGACGTGAGCCTGCGCTCGAGGAGTGATAGTGCAAGCGCCCACTCGCTGACTCTGGAGATCTCTGCCGATGGGGCAACCGGCCGCAGCACTATGCCGGTGCGGCTGGAGCCTGGCGCATCCCAAACTGTCACACTCGACTACAAGGCGGCCGGGCCGGGCAGAAATACCGCTGAGATCCGCCTGGAGAACGAAGGCGGCCGCCTGATCGACGCGGCATGCTTCCTGTTTGACGTGGAGCCGCCCCTGGAGATTACCTGCCTCAATAGCATCCTCTACAAGGGCGAGCGCGACATGCCCCTGCAGCTCAGCCTCAGCGGTGCCGCTGGGGCCGATGCGCTCGATGTGCGGCTGCTCTCGGCCCGGAAAGCGCTCGCGCGGGTGCGCATGGATGCTCCGGCCGACGGACAGATCACCTTGCCTGTCGAGGTCGACGGGCTGTCCGTAGGCGAATACGAGATCGAGGCGCGACTTCTCGCCGGCAGAAAGACGCTCGGCTCGGCCACGGCGCCCTTAGCCGTCATCGCCGATCCCTTCAGGCGAAACCTCACCGGTCGCGCCGGCAGGGCCTCAAAGAGCCAGCTCCGTGAGCCCTTCGGGGCGCTTGCCGACGGGGAGGCCTTTGAGGGCGCGCCGGCCTCCTTTGAAGGAACACTGCCGTGGCTTGACGAGAGTATGCGCCAGAATCGCCCCATCCTCTGGGCGATCACGCCCACGGCCGACTTCACAAGCGACACCGTGCCGCGGCCCGCTCAGCTCGATGCGCCCCTCTGTGCCTTTGCGGCGGGAGGCGAGTACGAGGCGGTAGCGCTGGCGGTCCATGCGCTCGAGGACCTTCACAGCCCTCGCGTCGAGATCGACGGGCTCACCGGCAGGGAGGGTGAAGTGATCCCGCCGGAGTGCATCGACATACGAGCAGAGCGTCCAGACGGATTTATCTGCCGCCCCGAGAGGGACGCCGACATTCCAGCGAAGACTTCGCGGCGGTACTTTCTGAGTGTGTATGTAGCGCCGGGTACGCCCGCGGGGCTCTACAAAGGCGAGGTCAGCTTCACTGCAGAAGGGATCGCACGCCAGACCCGGCAGGTAAGGTTTCTGGTGCTGCCCTTTGCGCTTGTCGATACGCCGCTGGTCGGATCGATATACGGATCGCTCGACGGTGACGTGCGCGACAGGCATCTTGCGGGGGATCTCTTTGCCCACGGCCTCGACAACTTCACCTGCATGCGCATCATCGACACCGCCTCCATCGGCAAGGTCATCGTGCATCACCTGCTGTGGGACCTCTATAAGCCGACCGAGGAAAACTGGCTCGGCGAGGGAGCAGAGCGCTTCAAGGCGCACCTTGACGAGCGGGTCTTCGCCAACATGAAAAAGCTCGGCCTCAAGGGCCCGATCGTGGTCGAGGTCAATTACCTTTTGCGCTACCTGCCCTGCACCGGCGAAAACGCCCGGCTTTTTGAAGAGGCGTTGGGGCGCATCGAGGCGCTGCGCAAGAAGCATGGTCTGGATGAGTTCGTATATCACCTTGTCGACGAGCCGTCAAACCACTTCACATACGATGACGGCCGCTACGGGCGCCGCTGGGGCCTCGAGCGGGTGGACTTTTTCGGGCGCGTGCTGACCCGCCTCGGCCTAAGGCAGTACGTGACTATAAACTCCACCGGGCGCGGCTTCGACACCGCTGAAAAAATGCCCGATCGCGTCGACATCTGGTGCCCAAACTCCATCAGCGACGAGCGCCAGGTGGCTCGCTGGAGCCGGCCGCCAAAGCAGATATGGCTCTACAACTTCGCCGGCGATGGCCGGGTGAAAGGGGCAGCCCGCTCGACCTTCGGCTTTTATGCGCACAAGGTGCGCGCTGCGGGTGTGACGATATGGCACCATCCCAACTACGTCCGGCGCGAGGTCGAAAGCGGCAAGTGCTGGGGAAATGCCGCATGGGAAGCCATTCGCGAGGGGCGCGACGACTCGCGGTATGTTGCGACACTCTGCGAAGCGATCGAAAGTGCGGGCCACAGTGGCGGGAGGGCCGCAAAGACCGCCGAAAGGGCCGAGGCTGCGCTGGATGAGATCGTCGAGGCCTATCCGATCCTGACAGCCGACAAGGTCCGCTTCGAGCGCAAACACGACGCGTCGCAGTGGGACAAGTGGCGCTGGACCATTGCCAGCTGGATCATGAAGCTGCAGGCGCCTTCCTGAACCGGCAGCATGGTCTGGCGTGCACGGACGGTGGCGTGCCGGTGAGCCGGCGGCTCAGGGCCTCAGCGGCGTGGCCTTAAGAAAATACCGCTCCGGGCGATCCGTCAGGTACTCGACGTTAAAGGCGTGATTGCTGAGCAGCTGGCGCATCGCGGTGGCGTCAGGCAGGCAGTCTGCGCCTATTGCGCGCCCGGCGCCCTTGTGAATGGCGTTGACGACGTGCCGGCCGGGCTGGTGCGCGATTATGAGTATGCCATCGTCGGTTAGCCAGCCGCGGAAGAGGTCGAGCGCGCGGCCGGGATTCTCGAAATGGGGAAAGACGTCGAAGCAGAAGACGATATCGACGGACTTCTCCGGCAGCTGGAGCACCTCGGCGGCGCAGTGGCGAAAGTCGACATTCGCTGCAGTAACGTTGTGCCGGGCCGCGGCGATCATCCCGCCGCTGAGGTCCGCGGCGATCACGCAGCCTGTCGGCCCGACAGCCTCGCTCAAGAGCGCACTCATGCGGCCCGCCCCGCAGCCGGGCTCAACGATCCTCATCCCGGGCGCCACCCCTGCCCGGCGCACGATCCACCGTGCGACATCGAGGGAGTCATCGTCAAACTCGCCCCGCTGCCATTGAGGGGCCTGCTCGTCGAAAAACCTGGCCTTCGAGTCATATTCGTTCATGTCACGGCCTCCAGAGTCGCGCACCAAGTGCCGAGAGCGCAAAAATCGCGCTCGACACCACCACTATGCTTGCGCCGGTCGGGGTGTCCAGTACCCAGGATATTCCAAGCCCGCCAAGGGATGCCACCGCGCCAAAGAACACGCTCAGTACCAGTGAAGTGCGATAGCCCCGGCTCACACGGCAGGCCGCCGCTGGTGGAGCGACCAGCAGGCTGAAAAGCATCAGCCCGCCCACTGACTCGAGGTTTACGGTAATGACCAGGCCGCTGACCAGAAGCAGCATGTAATAGACAAGCCCCTCGCGGATTCCCGAGGAGGCCGCCACCGCCCTGCTGAAGAGCACGGCCTTGAGCTCCTTGCCAAAGAGTACCGCGAAGATGCAAGCAAGGACCGTAGCGGCGGCTGTCCATATAACGTGCCGCCGTGACACCAGCAGCACGCTACCCCAGATAAGCCCGAGGACCTCGGTCTTGGGCCCCTCGGCAAGCCCGATACCCAGAAAGGCAAGGCCCATGATGAAGGAGAAGAGTATGCCCATTGACACATTGAGCTCCACCTCCATATGTTCTGCGACATAGCCCACCAGAAAGGCGACTGCCACCGAACAGGCAAATGCCACAGGCCAGATCGACACCTCCAGAAGGCTTGCAAAGACCGCGCCCGCCATGGCTGCATGCGACAGGCACACACCCATGAATGGCAAGCGCAGGTTTGACAGGTAGTATCCCACCAGCGAGCAGCCCGCACCGCCAACCACCGCCGCAATGACAATTGGGCCGAAGATGTCCAGCCATTCAGTTATCGACATCGCCAGCCCCCTGCGACACGACATGATACCTCCCTGCGCGCCGCTCGACATCCACCGGCAGGCCGTACAGACTGCTTATAATATCGCGCGTGAGCACCTCCTCCGGCGCCCCGAAGGCCCTCCAGCGCCCCTCGGCCAGCACGAGCACGCTGTCGCACGAGCGCGGCAGCAGCGACACGTCGTGGGTTACGATGACAAGCGTAAGCTTTCTCACGGCAGCCACCTCATCGATGAGGTCGACAAGCGCCTCCTGCCATGCCAGGTCGAGGTTTGCCGCCGGCTCGTCCATCAGCAGAAGCGAGGGCTCCTGCGCCAGAGCGCGCGCGATCTGCACCTTACGCTGCTGGCCGCCGGATAGATCGCCGTAGGGGCGCCCGGCGAGCGCGCCGAGTCCGAGCTGCTCAAGTGAAGTCTGTACCGCATCATGGTCGGCCGCGCCGAGAGACCGCAAGAGGCCCACCCTGCCAGCGCGGGATATCTCCACCACCTCGCGAACCGTAAGAGGCACACCCGAGCGCAGGAAATCCAGCTGCGGTACGTATGCCACGTGCGTGCGAAGCTGCGCCAGGCGCGTCTTGGACAGGGCTGACGGCTCCTGCCCCATTACGGTAAGCCTGCCTGCCTGCGGCTTGAGCATGCCGAGCATCGCGCGAAGCAGCGTGGTCTTTCCCGCGCCGTTCGGACCCATTATGCCGACCTTGCCGCCGTGTGCGATTCTGAAAGTGAGATCTTCGAGCGCCGCATGCGCACCGAGGCGGATGCTGAGCCCTTCGGCCTCTATCGCTGCTTCGTTCACTGGACGGCCTCGATGAGCTGCCGGAGGTTATGCCTGAGCAGCCGCGCGTGTGCCTCGGGCGCGTCAGGCTCGAGGGGGAAGTTGCTCAGAAGCACCAGCGGTACACCGAGCCTTTCGGCAATGGGCCGGCCCTCGCTGTCGCCGCGCTGCAGGTTGGCGACGACGGCGACTGCCCGCTGCGACCTTCCCGCCTGCACGAGGTCTCCAAGCTGCTTCAGGGACATCTCGTCGGCCATGTCAAACTCGCCCACAACCTGCATGCCCAGCCACGTGCAAAAGGCCGCCTGAAGGTTCGATGCAATGACGGGCCGCCCCTCTAGGGCTGCGGCGTCCTTTCTTGCCAAGCTCTCCATTTCCCCCTGTGCGGCGGCGATCTCTTCGAGACGTGCATCAATGGTCTCACCAAGCTCAGGGTAGGCCTCTTTGAGATGCTGAGCAATCGCCCCGGTGAGCTTGAGATAGTTTGCCGGGATGGTCTGTGGGCCGGTAGTGGGAAGCTCCACGATGCGCCTGACGCCTCCGGTGGCTCTGAGTCTTTCGTCGAAATGCGCCTGGTAGTCGTGGCGCAGCATCATGTCGGATGACGCGATGGCCCGAAAGTCCCCCGGCTTCAGGTCGAAATGCCCGGGGCACTGCCCTGGAGGTGCCAGTGTGTGAATCCGCAGCGCCTCACCAGCCAGGTCCCGCACGGCGCATTCGACCATTGCCGTACCTGCTACAATGAGCGGGCGCCCCTGCGCAGAGCCGTCTTCGCCGTGCGGTACGGCCTCGCCGCCGCAGCCGGCGACCGCTACGAGCAGTGCGAGAAGCCCGGTGCAAAGCGTGCCCATATTACGCATTTCGTCCTCCTTTAGAACCGCATCTGTGCGCCTGCCATGAGCGTCGCGCCCGGCATCGGGTAGCCGGGACGGTGTTCGTAGCCCTTGTCGAAGACGTTTTCGACGGCCACAAAGACCTCACCGTGCCAGGCAGCGCCCGGCGGCGTGACATCGCGGCTCACCTTTGCGTTTACAAGCGTGTAGGCGTCAACCTTGGAGAAAACGTCCGGAAACCTCGGGTTGTCCGTGAAGAAGTCACCGACGTACTGGCCGTCAATGTCGATGCGCCAGCGCTGCGTTGGAAGCCAGGAGACCCCGGCGCTGTAGGAGCGCTTAGGTGCATAGGGGAGGTTTCGCGGCTCGATGCCGGTTAAAAAAGTGGCTCCGGCAAAGGCGCTCCAGTCCTCGGCCGGCGAGATCTCCGCGGAGAGCTCGAGGCCCTCGGTCTCGAAGTCGCCGATGTTCTGGAAGGTCGGCGGCGGTGGCGGTGGCGCCACGAAGCGGATGCGGTCTTTGCCGCGGTCCCAGAACGCAGTAGCGTTGGTCTTGAGCCAGGGTGCGAAGCGGTGCGAGATGCCGATCTCGTAGTGATTGAGGGTCTCGCCTTTAAGGTCCTTCCAGGCGTCGCCCGCACCCCAGACTTCCTCGAACTGAAAGATTACATGCACTCCCGGGTAGTTGACAGCGCGTGCGTAGCCTGCATGCAGCTCGGTGGTCTCATTGCCGACGACGATGCCGGCCTGTGGTGTCCAGACATCCCTGAACTCGTTGTGCGAGTTGTAACGCACGCCTGCGCTCGGAGTGACCTGCCAGCCGGTCTCATCCCCGATGGTGTGAGAGACGGCAGCGTACGGGC
>SLPQ01000084.1 GCA_007131925.1 Candidatus Brocadiia bacterium
ATCGAGGCGACATGCAATGTGGGCGAGCGTCAGTCTGTGGGCTGGCCGCCGGTGCGCATCGGTGGTGGCAATTTCTCGCGCGTGGTTCTGCGCGTGGCGCCCCATCAGGCAAACGTGACCGCACTTGCCTCCATCGCGCTGGCCAGGCGCTGCGACGGCAGTCTTACATCGGGCAGGCTCGACATAGCGGGAGCGGCGGGCAGAGCGGCGCTTGCCGAGGCCGCTGTCAGGTCGCTGAAAGTGCGCGCAGGTCTTGCGCGCAAGGCGCTTGAGTTCGAATACCATTTTCTGGGCCGCCCCATCAGACACGCCGTCGGACGCCTCGCCGACGGGCCGTCAGGTGCGACGCCGGCGGGAGTCTGCGGGTTTTCATTCGATAACTGCAGGGCCGAGGTGGACAAAGGTCAGATCGAAATCAAGGAGTTTTCGATCTGCATCAGCAACAACATCTTCATCCCGTCCAGGCACCACTGTACGGCCGGTCTCGTGCCCGGCCGACAAGGGTTTACCGGCTACATATGTGTCTGCTGCGCCCGAAGCCGGACACACGGACGCCCCGCCAGGCGTAAGAAGCAGTCAGGCCCGGATGCACAAAGCCTGCTGGATGGAGAGGCTCATTCGCTCAGAATAATGCTGCCCTCAGAAAGGAAAAGCGTCCTGCTATACCTCCCGGAGGTGCTCTTTAACTGGCGAAGACGTATCGACACTCTTGCAGCCGGAGAGCTTGACGTGCTCTACTTTGAAGACATGGGCACGGGAACGGCCGCAGACATCTCTTTTACTCTCGGGTCCCCGGCCGGTCCCGGGCGCGCCGGCGCGCCACCACCAGCAGGCTGTGGGTGAAATCCACACCTATGTACCTGTGCACAAGCGCCGCAATATACATGCGAAAGACCTTCTGGATAAAGGGCGCGTTGTAAATGCGGTACATCCCCTTCACTTCAAAGCCCAGTGACACCAGCATGCCGCCGAGCCCCTCGTGCGAATACGGCGTAACGTGAGTAGGGTCACGGTAGTAATGCGTCGGGTGGGCGACATTCGGCGTGGTCATTATAAGCAGGCCGGCGGGCTTGAGCAGGTCGTATATCCTGCCCAGCATAGGCATGCCCTCGGCAAAGGGCATATGCTCTATCACCTCGAAAAAAAGTATCGCGTCAAATTTCTCGTCGATCTCGTCAAGGCTGTAATAGTCCTGCGTGGTCTGGCGGTCGACATCCATCGACCTGTACTCGACTCCCTCAAAGCGGCTTTCCAAAAAGTGCCTGAGGCCGCTATCAGACGAGCCGATCTCAAGGACCTTCATGCCGGAGGAGAGCTCGTCGGCGATGACGTCGGTGTGTTTTTTTCTGATGGGGATGTCCCAGACGGTGGGGTAGCGTTTGAGCAGCTGCCTGCGTGCCGCGTACAGTATGCTCCACGAACCGGCTATATCACCTGAGTCCTTAGGCTGCGGCATTTGTGCCCCGCGTATGTCGATTGCATGGATACGTTGGCCCCGTTATTATATATCGACAGGAGGTTCCAGAAAGAGTGAATGCTTCTTTTGAGGTGCGCCTCATGACAAGAATGCTTGCGGCGCCGGCAGCGGTCATTCTGATTTTGAGCTGCACGGCGGGGGTTCTACACTGCGAAGAGGGCGGCTCGGATGAGCCTGTGTTTCACATGCAGCTCTGGGACGCTCACAAGACCGGCTGGCGCGACGCGGAGCTCAGGGAGGTGGCGGCCGCGGGGTTTACAGTGGTTCAAAACGGATGGAACGGCTCGCTCTTTCCCTCTCGCGGCCTCCTGGACACCGTCACCAGACATGGGCTGCTTTACGGCGCCTACATTGACACGCGCTACCTCTTTCGCCAGCGATCCAGCAGTCAGGAAAGGCTCAGCATCACCCCCTCGGTCAACCACCGCGGTGAACCGATCGGTCAGCTCCAGCCGCTGGACCCCACATATCAGGCGCTCGTGGAGCGGGAGGTCACCCGGGGTATTGCCTCGCTTGGGGAAACTCCCGGGCTCTTTAAGATCATGGTCAACAGCGAATACCATACTCAGATAAGTTACGATGAGCTTACGCGGGCGGCGGCCGTCAAGGCCGGCGTCATGAAAGAGGGGCAGGCCATTCCTCGCTATATTCGCGGCGTCTGGGCAGGTCCGCGCGAAGGGGAGCGGCTGCAGGAGGCCGACCCGGTGCGCTTTATGAGGTGGTTTGACTCGGAGGCCAGCGAGGTGGTAATAAACCGCATCGCCGCAGACACGGCGCGTGCGGCGCGTCCGGGGCTTATGGTTTCAACAGACCCCCTGAGCGACGGCTACACCTATGGCCAGTACCGGCACATGGACATACTGCAGCACTGGGTTCGGGTGCATGGGGCGCCGCGCGACCCGCTGGCAATGGCTTCTGGTATGGAGCGGCTCAAAGCCCACCTGCGGCACAACCACCACGGAGAGATCTGGGCTGGCCCGCAGCTCGGCACGAAGCTCAGCGACGGCAGGACCTACGCTGCGCCGGCCGACCTCTTCGAAGAGTCCCTGTGGCTGGCCGTGGCCTTTGGAGCGCGTGGAATCACCTGCTGGGGATATGATACCTTGCGGCCCGACAGCGCGCTCGACCGGGACACATGGAGCAGGCTGCGCAGCTTTCGCGACCGGCTGCTCGTCAACTACCCCTGGCTTCTCGAGGCAGTCGACGCACCGCGCAGATTCGCTGTGCTTCTCTCCAAGGCCAATCTCGTTCTCTCCGGACGGGTCTATCACGAGGTCGATGCCAACTACGCCTATTTTCAGCAGCTGCTCCTGACGGCGCACATTCCCACCGACGTGCTCTACGATGAGGACATCATGCGAGGGGCGCTGTCGCGTTACGAGGTGCTCTTTCTGCCCGGTATCGAGCATCTCACCGGCGAGCTTGAGGGGGCGATAGCAGACTATGAAAAGGCCGGCGGCCGCGTCATCCGCGCGCCATTTATCCGGCTGCTGTACAGGGATTACGAGATCACAAAGGGCAATTTCGATGAGACCATCGACCCTGCCGATCCCGGCAGGGCAAACCTTCTGCCGCACCAGTATCGTGCGTTTCGACACATCCACGCAGCGCGCCTCTCAGAAGAAGTCAGCGACCTAATCGAGGTAACCTGTGACAACCCAGACGTCATCTTGAATATTGTCGAGGCTGGCGGCCGCAGACGTATCCTACTTGTCAATGACAGCCGCACCTATGGTCCATGGACTGCCGAGCGAGGCCACCGCTGGTCGGAGGACAAGGGGCTGGCGGCCTCGGGCACGGTCACGGTCGGCAGGGGCGAGTCTGCGCGCAGCTTTGACTTTGAACTGCCGCCTGCGGGGATAACGGCAATCGAGATCGACTGAGAAAGTCCGAGAGGCCCTGAGGTATCACCGGTAACGCCTCAAGCTGAAAGGTCATCTCCGATTGAGCGAACTGTACCCACGGCCTTCCTGTCTAAGCTACGGGCGGGAGGGTTATGAAACGGATGAAAACTATGAAATACGAGGAGATCGAGCACACCGCGGACCTGCGTCTCAAGGTCTACGGCCGTGACGAGCGGGAGCTATTTGCAAACGCCGCCTTCGCACTGTTTGACAAAATAGTCGACCTCTCTGCGGTGGAAGCACGCGAGACGGACATTGTCGAGGCGAGCGGGGCGGACCTCGAGGAGACGCTTGTCGGGTTTCTCGGTGAGCTTCTATATCGGTTTGAGGGCGAAAGTCGCATTTATCGCGAGTTTGAGATAGTCGAGCTTGTCCCCGGGGGCGTAAAGGCCGTCTGCAATGGCGAATCCTTCGATGAGGCGCGCCACGAGGTAAAGGCCGAGATAAAGGCCGTCACCTATCATGATGTTGCGATCGAGCGCGGCCCGTCCGGTGTGTCTGTCGTCATAACATTTGACGTGTAAAGGAGATGCAAAATGGGCGAGATGGAGCTGGAGCTCAAGCGCATCGACCGGTGGCGATGGGAGATCCCCATGACCGGCCGCATGCGTGTTCCGGGCAGGGTTTATGCCAGCGATGCCCTGATCAGTGACATCCGCGGCGATCAGTCCCTCAGGCAGGTAGCGAATGTCGCCTGCATGCCCGGCATTATAGGGTACTCCTTTGCCATGCCCGATATACACTTCGGCTACGGGTTTCCCATAGGGGGCGTAGCGGCCATGGACACAGATGAAGGCCTCATATCGCCCGGCGGGGTCGGCTATGACATAAACTGCGGTGTGCGCCTTGTACGCACAAAGCTTGCCGAGGCCGAGTTTGCACACCGGGTCGGCGATATGGTCAAGGCCCTTTTCGCAAGCGTCCCATGCGGCGTCGGCTCCTCAGGCGGGATTGGCACCGTGTCACACGCCGAAGAGAGGAAGATCCTCACAAAGGGAGCTCGCTGGGCAGTCGAGCGCGGCATGGGTTCGCCGGGTGATCTCGACCACACCGAGGAGGGAGGATGCCTCGCGGGCGCAGATGCGGCGGCCATAAGCGAGCGTGCCGCCAGGCGCGGCAGTGAGCAGGTAGGTACGCTCGGCAGTGGCAACCACTTTCTCGAGATTGCAAAGGTCGACGAGATCTTCGATGAGCGCGCGGCGATGGCCTTCGGGCTGTGGAGGGGGCAGCTGGTCCTGCAGATTCATTGTGGTTCGCGGGGGCTGGGCCACCAGGTGTGTACGGACTATATAAAGACTATGCTGGAGGCGGCCAGGAGGTATGGACTCGACCTGCCCGACCGCCAGTTATGCGCTGCACCGGTGAAGTCTGACGAGGGTCGGCGCTACTTCGCGGCGATGGCCGCTGCGGCCAACTATGCGTGGAACAACCGGCAGGTCATAATGCACCTGGCTGTGGAGGCGCTGGAGAGGGCGCTCGGCATTTCTCCGCGTGAGCTGGGCGCAGGCCTGGTCTGGGATGTGGCACACAACATCGCGAAATTCGAGACGCACACGGTCGATGGCGTCAGTCGCAGCGTGCTTATTCACCGCAAGGGTGCTACGCGCGCCTTCGGGCCCGGGCACGGCGGACTGCCGGCAGACTACGCCACAGTCGGACAGCCAGTACTCATCCCCGGCGACATGGGCCGGCAGTCGTTTGTGTGCGTGGGGACGGATGCGGCCGGGGAGACATTCGCCAGCACCTGCCATGGCGCGGGCCGGGTGATGAGCCGCAAGGCCGCGCGCGGCAGTGCCAGGGGGCGTGACATTGTCAAGGAGCTTGGAAAACGAGGCATTCACGTGATGGCGCGCGGGCGGGGCACCGTCGAAGAGGAGATGCCCGATGCCTACAAAGACGTCGCCGAGGTGGTGGGCGTCATGCACGAGGCGGGCATATCGAGCAGGGTGGCGAGGCTCGTGCCGCTGGGGGTTGTAAAGGGATAGGAGGGCGCGATGGAGTTTCACGCCACGAGCGAGGAGGTCCTCGCAGGCAGGGTATGCGACGTCTATTTCCGGCGCACCGTGGAGATTCTCAAGGCCCGCGGCCTTCGCAAGCGTGTGGTGGCGGAGGTTACCGCCAAGAGCCTGCCCGAGAGCTGGCCGTGGGCCCTGCTGGTCGGCATTGAAGAATGCGCCGAGGTCCTTTCGGGCCTCCCGGTCCTGTCCCGGTCATTGCCTGAGGGGAGTGTCTTTTACCCTTGGGAGCCGGTGCTGACCATCGAGGGTTGCTACGAGGAGTTCGCCGAATACGAGACGACCCTTCTGGGGCTGCTCTGCCAGGCCTCGGGCGTGGCGACCTGTGCCTCCCGATGCAGAAAGGCCGCCGATGGGCGGAGCGTGCTCTCCTTTGGAGCCCGCCGCGCGCACCCCATGGTAGCGCCCATGGTCGAGCGAGCCGCCTATGTAGCCGGCTGTGACGGCGTATCTACCGTGCTGGCCGCCGAAAAGCTCGGCATCCCGCCGAGCGGCACGATGCCGCACTCGCTGGCGCTGGTGATGGGCTCGACAGTGGAGGCTGCAAGAGCCTTCGACGAAGTTATAGATCAGGATGTGCCGCGCATTGCTCTTGTGGACACATTCGGGGATGAAAAGTTTGAGGCGGTTGCGGCTGCAGAGGCCCTTGGCGGCCGACTTGCCGGCGTAAGGCTCGACACGCCCGGCAGCCGGCGCGGCGATCTTCGCCGCATAGCAGAAGAGGTGCGCTGGGAGCTCGATCTGCGCGGCTTTCAGGAGGTGAAGATATTTGTCTCGGGCGGCATCAATGAGTACAAGATACTCGAGCTCAATGATTTTGCCGACGGATACGGCGTGGGCACCAGGATTTCCGCCGCGCCGACGGTGGACTTTGCAATGGATATCGTCGAGGTCGACGGCCTTCCCGTCGCCAAGCGCGGCATGGCAAGCGGTCGCAAGGCGCTTCTTGGCTGCCGCAGCTGTCGCGCCCGTCTCGTCGCGCCGGCGGCACTCGCACCCGCCAAGTGCCACTGCGGAGGAGCGCTTGAGAGCCTCGTCAAGCCGCTAACCGGTGACGGCAAGCGCACGGGAGACCCGCCGACGATCGCCCGCATCCGTGAACGCGCGATCTCCCAGGCAGCAGAGCTGTCCCTGGAGCCTTAAGACCGCACTGCCCCCCGCAGGCTTTTCAAGATCAGCCCCAATGATCGAGGACAAGAGTGGTGATCCTGCCGGCTCGCCAGCCTGAGTGTCGCCAACGTCGCGGCCTGCCTGCCCTTTTCAGATAAGACCGAGTCTCCTGCCTGCCCTCGCAAAGGCATCCAGCGCAAAGTCGACGTCGTCGTCCGAGAGCGCGGCCGATACCTGGATGCGCAGCCGCGCAGTACCCTCAGGCACCACCGGATAGCCGAAGCCGATGACGAAAACCCCCTCATCGAGAAGCTCCCTGGAGGCGCGGATGGCCGCTGCCGTATCACCTATCATTATCGGGATTATGCCGCTTTCGGATGGAAGAGGTCTGTAGCCGAGCCGCTCCAGGCCGCTGTAAAACCGCTCGCGCAGCTCACCCATGCGCACCACGCGCTCGGGCTCATCAAGGAGTATTTCGATGGCCTTGCAGGAGCTTGCCGCTATTGTCACTGGAAGCGCATTTGAAAAAAGGCTCGTGCGGGATCGCTGCACGAGGATGTCAGTCAGAGCCTTTGAAGATGCCAGGTAGCCGCCCGCGGCTCCGCCGAGCGCCTTGCCGAGCGTGCCGGTAAAGATGTCGATGTCACCTTCCACACCAAAGTGCTCGGCCACGCCCCGGCCCGTGCGCCCCACCACGCCCACGCCGTGCGAGTCATCCACGACCGTTATCGCATCGTGCCTGGAGGCAAGAGCGACTATCTCGTCAAGCCTTGCAAGGTCGCCCTCCATCGAAAAGACCCCGTCGGTGACCACCCACCTGGAGGCCGCCGAGGCCGCCTCAGTGAGGCACCTTTCGAGGTCCTTCATGTCGGAGTGCTTATAGATGAGCCGCGTTGACTTTCGGCACATGCGGATGCCGTCGATCAGAGAGGCGTGGTTTAGCTCGTCGGATATTATGGCGTCAGATTCCCCACAGAGAGCCGGGAAAAGGCCTGTGTTTGCCATCCAGCAGGAGGTGTACGTCAGCGAGCTCTCCGTGCGGTGAAAGCCGGCGATCACCCGCTCGAGCTCGATATGCGGGCGGAAAGTCCCGCAGATAAAGCGCACGGAGGCAGTGCCTGCACCGTACTCGTCGAGCGCCCGCTTGCCCGCCGCGATAACCTCCGGATGGTCGGCCAGACCGA
>SLPQ01000034.1 GCA_007131925.1 Candidatus Brocadiia bacterium
TACTTTCTCCTCCGTAACCTGTTACCAGATCAGGCTCACCCTTCGGCGGTCGCGCCGTAAGGGCCGGGTGAGAGCTCACCTCCCTTCTCTAACCCGCCATGAAAACCGTTACGCACTTACAGTGTTAATCACTTACGCCCGGCGTCGCCTGACATAATGGGCGGCAGAGGCGGCGAAACTATACCTGCGCTACTGCAGAAGTATCGGAATAGCGCTTGTCACTCTCCACACAAAAAAGTGAAAAACATATCGCCCTTATCTCTCTAAAGGCCGACGGTGTGTGCTCTAGCGGGCTGCTCTTGCGTGCTGTGGTGTCAGTTGAAGGCCGCAAGCCTGTCGCGAATCACCCGTGCGCGCTGCGTGTCGCGCTCCTGTGTATTGAGCGACCGGCCAGTGTTTTTCTGAAGGTGTGCGGGCTGCGTAAAGAGAAACAGCTCGTTGATGGTGCGCGCGTCCACTGTGGGAAGTACGCCCGTGCTGGCTCCCAGGCGCACCGCAGAAAGAAGGTGCATCATCTCCTCACTGCTCAAAAGATGCACGGTTTTTAGCATGCCGAATGCGCGCCAGAGGCGGTCATGGGTCTTGATCTTATCTGCCGAAAGAATACGCTCGCGAGCCTTGCGCTCGTAGGCTATGACTGATGCGACGACGCTTTCGAGGTTTTCGAAAATACGCGTCTCGCTCTTGCCGAGGCTGGCTTGGTTGGAGATCTGGTAAAGGTCGCCGTATGCCTGGGTCCCCTCTCCATAAAGGCCGCGCACGGCGAGGTTTATCTTGCTGATGGCGCGAAACAGCTTGTCTATCTCCCGCGTCATCACCAGCGCCGGCAGGTGAAGCATCACGCTCACACGCATCCCGGTGCCGACATTGGTGGGGCAGGCGGTCAGATACCCGTACTTCGGGCTGAAGGCATAACCGAAGTGTTCGCTGAGGCGGTTGTCGAAGCCGTCCGCCTCGCGCCATGCCTCCTCGAGGCGCAATCCGCTGCGCAGCATCTGTACGCGAAGGTGATCCTCTTCGTTTATCATCACCGACAGGCGCTCGTCATCAGTGGAGGCTATTGCCCTGCCCGGCTCCGCGCGCGAATGCTCGCGGCTGATAAGATGCCGCTCGACGAGTATGTAGCGTTCCATCTCAGAGAGCTCCTGCATCCGGAAGTAGAGCCGCTTGAAGCGGCCGTCCTTTTCGCGCAGGTAGCGGCCGACTGATGCCTCGATGCTTTCGAGCTCATCCTGCTGGGCACGTGCGAGAAAGTTGTGTCCGCTGAGGTTACGCGCAAGGCGCACTCGTGATGAGATCACTATGTCGCTCTCAGGCCCGTCACCCTTGAGCCATTCGCCGACAGAGGATCCAAAAACGTCAAGATCCACTCTCTTCTCCCTCCACCTCACGGATGCGGTCGCGCAGCGCAGCGGCCTCCTCGTAGTGCTCCTCGGCGACCGCTGAAGCCAGCTTGCGCTTGAGTGAGGTCAGCTGTACACTCGTCTCGCTTAGGCGGCCGGCCGCGCGCGGTGTCTTGCCGGCATGCCGCGTAGAGCCATGGATCTTCTCGAGCAGCGGACCAATGAGCTCTGCAAAGACCTCGTAGTCGGCCGGACAGCCCAGCCGGCCTTTTGACTGAAAGTCAAGATAGGTCATGCCGCACGTCGGACATGCCATTTTGGCCAGCCGCGCCATCTCCTTGGTCGCCGGAGCCTTTATAATGCCGGCCAGAAAGTCCGCCAGTGATACCTGGCTCTTCAGGCTCACACCCTCCTGCTGCGCGCACTCCTCGCAAAGGTGCATCTCGTCAGCCTGCTTGCTGGAAACGTCGGTTATGTGAACCGAGGCCCGCTTTTTCTTGCATCGCTGGCACATCATGGCTACTTACCTCCCTGGGGCGAGCGCTAAAGCATCAGATGCCCCGCCCTGTGCTCCTCAATATATCTCATGCAGAAATCGTCCCGCCCGAGAAGCGCCTCGGCAGCGGCTATGGTCGCGACCATGCGCGGCTCGGTCGGGTCGATGATGGCCCCGTCGAGCCCAGCCTCAATCATGAGAGCAAGAAACGTAGCATTAAGTACATTTCTGACGGGAAGGCCGAAGGATATATTCGAAAGGCCGCATATCGTGTGCACTCCAGGCCATCCGGTCATCACTGCGCGAACTGTCTTGAGCACCTCGCTGCCCTGTCGTGTATCAGTGGAGACAGGGCGCACCAATGGGTCGATGTGGACCCTGCCGCGCGCTATGCCGGCTTTCTCGATCTGGCCGAGGAGCGTTTCGGCCACAGCGAGTCTGCCTGCTGAGTCTTCCGGCATGCCCTCATCACCCATCAAAAGGGCAACCACCGAGGCGTCCGACTCGGCCACAAGGGGCAGGATGGCGTCCTTGCGGGAGGCCTCGGCGGTTATTGAGTTGATAATGGGTGGCTTGTCCACGAGGGCAAGTGCGGCGCGGATCGCTTGGGGGTTGGCGCTGTCGATGCACAGAGGCATGTCTGTAACCGACTGTACTGTCTCGACCAGCCACTTGAGGTCGTCTGTCTCACGTGCGACGGAAGTGCCGGCATTTATGTCGATGTAGTCCGCGCCGGCTGCGACCTGCATGGATGCCTCGTTCTTGATAACCTCAGCGTCGCGGCCGCGGACCGCCTCATTTATGCGTTTTCGACTCGTATTTATCCTTTCCCCCACTACGAGCATTTCTCACCCCTTCCTATTTTTTTTCCCATCTTAACAGCTCGGTCACCGCAGACAGAGTCGAGCCCTCGCGGATTTCCTCGCGAATACGGTTTTCGCGCTCGAGGCAGTCCATCGCTCGGTTTGTTATCTCCACCAGTCGCGCGCGCGGTATCCGCACGATGCCGGTATCATCGCCGACCAGCCAGTCACCCGGCTCGACCTCGACGCCGCCGACCCTCACGGGTATGTTTATCTCGCCGAAGCCCTTCGGCTCACCGGCGGTAGGGCTGAGATGGCGGGCCCATACGCTGAAATCCATCTTTCGTATGTCGTCGATGTCCCTGACGGCTCCGTCAATGACGACGCCCTTGATGCGGCGCTGGCGGCACGACTCCGTGGCGAGCTCCCCCCAAACGGCTACCGGTGCGCCGCCAGAGTCGACAACTATCACCTCATCGGGGCCGGCGGTGTCTATAGCCTCTACGGGCTTGGCCCAGTCACCAGGATATGTGCGCACGGTGACAGCGCGGCCTACGAAGCGCCCGGCGCCGGCCATGCGAGCCAGACCTCTCAAGTCGCCGGTGCGGTGCATGGCGTCGGAGATATTCGGCGTGGATACCTTGAGCAGCATCTCGACGGCGTCTTCGGCCGATGCCCTGCGGAAAAGGTTCGACTTGACGCTGCGGCGGCTCTCGATCACCATCTTCATAAGGCGTGTAGCCTCGGCAACGTCGGAAGCCTTGGTGATGGCGCCGCCGACGATGATAATGTCGGCCCCGGCCTCGGCAGCCTCGGCTGCCGTCTCGCTGTTTATCCCGCCGGCCACACCCACGCGTATAGAAACCGCCTCGCGCACGGCCCTGAGCGTGGCGAAAGGGTCAGCCCCCCGCATCTGGTCATCGATGGACGTATGCACCCCCACTTCATGGATGCCGGCGGCCTCGCACCACTTTGCAAGCTCGACGGGTTCTCTTACCCCTAAAAGGTCTACGGCGATCTCCACGCCGTAGTTTCTGCCAGCCTGCGCGCACTCCTCGAGGGTGGAGGCGCTGGCAAGGCCCAGGACCGTCACGACCCTCGCGCCTGCCTTTGCGGCGGACTCGACCTCGGTGCGCCCGGCGTCCATGGTCTTCATGTCGGCGACTACCGGCACAGAAGCGAAGCGCGACTTAAGCTGCCGCACCACGTTGAGACCCTCAGACTTGATAAGCGGCGTGCCTGCTTCGAGTATGTCGGCGCCACCCTCGACGGCGGCGTCGGCGGCCCTGAGCGCGCGGCTCAAGTCCACAAAATCCAGTGCTACCTGCAGCTTGCCCATGGGAAGTTCCTATAAGTGCACCTGGCGGGACGCCTCTACTCGAAGTAGCTGGCGGAGCACCGCTCAGATTCCCAGCATGTCACCCGAGAGACCCTGACGCCCTCGGGCAGCTTTGACGCGACCTGGCCGAATAGCATACGGGCGACGTTTTCGGTCGTGGGGTTGAGCTCGGCGAACGCCTCGAGCTCGTTAAGACACCGGTGGTCAAAAATATCCAGAACCTCGCCCAGAAGGGCCTTCAGCCTCTTGAAATCCATCAGCATGTCGAGCTCGCCCAGCTTTTCGCCGGCCACCCGCAGCTCCACCTTCCAGTTGTGGCCGTGCAGGTTCTCGCATTTTCCCTCGTATCCACGCAGAAAATGCGCCGCCGCAAACTCCCCCTCTACCCTCAGCTCGTACATGTGACGCTCCTTTGGCCTTCCCTGACGGATTCTATCACCGCCCGGTATGCAGTCAAGGCTTTTCGGCGATGCCTCAATTGCCCGGCTTATGCCTTGCAGGCGGGCGGCAAGCTGGCTAAAATCTACGCACAGTGTCTACTGGGGGCTATGGAATGGCGCGTTACTATCCGGAAATTGCAAGGTTCGAGAGGTTGGCCGGGCGCGGCGGGCGCGTGCCGGTCTACAGGCAGCTTCTGGCCGATACGCTCACGCCTGTGGCGGCCTTTCGAAAGGTGGAAGACCGGGACTACGCATTTCTCCTCGAGAGCGTAGTCGGCGGTGAGCGCATCGCGCAGTATTCCTTTGTGGGATCTCGCCCGTTTGCTGTCTTTATCGCACGGGGCGACACCGTCGAGATCATACAGGAGTCTCACAGCCACACCGAAACCGTCGCCAACCCCTTTGACAAGCTGGCGGAGTTTATCGCCTCGGTGAAGTTTGTGCATCCGGGCGACCTGCCGCGCTTCTGTTCGGGCGCAGTCGGTTATGCGGCCTATGATGCGGTCAGGTACGTGGAGAGCCTGCCCGGGGCCCCGCCGGACGACCTGGGTGCACCTGACATGTACTTCGCGTTTTACGACTCGATGCTGATCTTTGATCATATAAACAACACCGTGAAGGTGCTGGCCTGTGCCGACACGTCTGCTGCACCCGTCGGCGAGGCCTATGAGGCGGCCTGCAGGCGGGTGGATGCAATGGTCGAGCAGCTAAGGACACCGACGGTCATCCTCTCAGACGACATCTCTTCGGCCGGGCCTGTCAGGCTCGACTACTCTTCAAACTTCACAAGAGATGACTACTGCGCCTCGGTCGAACGTGCAAAGGAGTACATCTTCGCCGGCGACATCTTACAGGTCGTCCTCTCGCAGCGGCTCACCGCCAAGACCTCCGCTGATCCATTCAATATTTACCGCATACTCCGGATGGTCAATCCGAGCCCCTACATGTTTTACCTCAAGATGAAGGACCTGAAGCTGATAGGTTCGTCTCCCGAGGTGATGGTGCGCGTGGAGGGCGATCGCATAACCGTCCGCCCAATCGCGGGCACGCGTGTGCGAGGCAGTACGCCCGAGGAAGACGCTGCGCTGGCCGAGGAGCTGCTGGCCGACGAAAAGGAGCGCGCAGAGCACGTAATGCTGGTGGACCTCGGCAGAAACGACGTCGGTCGCACGGCCCGCTACGGCACCGTGGTGGTGGACGAGTGCATGGTGATCGAGCGTTTTTCGCACGTGATGCACATCACTTCAAATGTCACCGGACTTCTCAGGCCCGGCGCGAGCGCGCTCGATACGCTCCAGGCCTGCCTGCCTGCCGGCACCGTCTCAGGTGCCCCGAAGGTCCGCGCCATGCAGATAATAGACGAGCTGGAGCCTACACGCCGCGGCCCTTATGCCGGCGCAGTTGGGTATATCGACTTCGCCGGAAATATGGACACCTGCATCGCACTGCGGACGATGATATTCAGCAAAGGTCGCGCCATAGTGCAGGCAGGCGGCGGTATAGTGGCTGACAGTGTCCCGCAAAGCGAGTACGAGGAGACTCTCAACAAGGCAAAAGCGCTTCTCAAGGCGCTTGAGATCGCCGCCGAGTATCCATCCTGATATTGCCTGCTGGTGAGTGATCCGTACGGAGGATGTACTGGTCATGATCATCATAAGGGTGATTATCTTCGCTACGGTCGTGAAGATATTCTTCGAGACGGAAAACGCATGGGCGTGTGCGGCTATTTTGGCGGGGGTTACGTTCTTTCTTGGGAGCCTGACGGGATTATTTGCTGCGGCGCTTGTAAGTTCATTAGTTAACTTTGTCCTGGCCCTTGGGTACTTCTTTCTGCTCGGCAGGCTCGAAGAAGGCGTCATTTTCTGGGTCGTCATCATCCTCGGCGCCCTCATGCTCATGTAAATCTGAGGGCTTGATAAGACGTGCCCGGTTCAAGAAGTCTGCAAGCCGGGTCTCTGCAGAGCCGGTGAATATCACGATATCCTCGCCTTCCACGCTCGCCCAGACAAGCCCCGGCGCATCGTCCATCGGCACCATTCCAAGTGCACCTTCAACGATCTCAAAGTCCGCCGCTAGGCTCAAGGACACAAAGTACTCCGGCTCGTCGTCTGCAGAGGGATGCGTCAAGCCGGCAGCCCTTATCCATGCCCAAAGGGTACAGGACGGCATCCGCTCTGCCGCCAGGCGCACGCTGCCGGAGAGCGCGCTGAGCGCGTTGTTGTGAAAGGCTATCTCCCGGATGGTGATCGTGACTTCTCCCTCGGGCAGAGTCATGCCATGTGAGTCCGCCGCGGCCGTATCGACATACCACTTGTCATCGGCAGCGAGTCTTACCTTTTCTCCGGCGCTTGTCCATGACGCTTCCAGAGATCCAGCCATATCCTCGACAAAGGGCCTGAGGGCTGCACCGTGCACTTCAAGCACTCTCTCGGCCAGCTCACCTCGCACTCCTTCAAGGGTGGCGTTTAAGCTTATACCGTCCTCCGCAGCGACGACTCTCCACGCTGGCGGCCTTTTCTCCAGCCGGGCTGCCGTCAGTACAAGGGCCGCACAGTCTCCGTATGGAAGCTCGATCTCGGCTTCAAATCTCAGTGGCTCTTGACCTCTGTAGAAGATATCGACTTCGATCTCTTCAAATCCGCCCTCTGGCGCAGCGCTCTCTATGGCCCTTGCGTACGGGTGCAGCCTGCGATGAAGGGAGAGAAAATCCCGCACGACGGCCATGGCCGAGGCCGGGCTGTCAAGGTCGAGCGCCAGTCGCCAGGTGCCGGCGCTGAGAGACTCGACGGTCCACCTCCCAGACGGAGAGAGTGCGCCATGGATCGCCATGGGCGCGAGGCTTGCGACCCTTTGAGAGTCCCGGTAAAAGACGGCCTCGGCGAAGTCGGCATGGCCGATGCCGGCCATTCGCGCACTGTCGAGGCTTACGTCAAGCCGCGTGATGTGCCCGAGCGCTTCACCCGCAGAGCGCTCGAGGCTGGCTGGCATGTAGATGCCCAGCAGCACCACAAGCCCGGTAGTGCCGGCAAGAAGCGTCGCCAGCACCAGTGCCGCCGCAAGGCGCCTGCGTGTCCTGACATGAAGCATCCGTAGGCCGTTTCAAAATCGCTAAACCCTGAAAGTGCGCCCCGTCAGGCGCTCACATGCCTCCACGTATTTTTCGAGCGTCTTGACTATAACCTCCTCGGGAAGCTCAGGTGCCGGCGGCGTATGATCCCA
>SLPQ01000073.1 GCA_007131925.1 Candidatus Brocadiia bacterium
CGGATGGCCGGTACGGCGTGACCGGATACAGCCGGGACCTGTCCGACCGCCTGATGATGGATATCGGCCACGGCTACGTAGGTTTTCGTGAGTACTGGGCCGCGAGGCCGCACTCGATGATCTGGAAAATCCCCGTTGACGGCGGCCGCGCGCAGCTGGTGCACGAGGAAGACTGCTGGCTGCAGCACTTCAACGCATCGCCAATGCTCCCCAATATCATGACCTTTTGCCACGAGGGGCCGTGGGAAGTCGTGGACCACCGCATCTGGGGCCTCGACATCGAGACTGGCCGTACCTGGAAGATACGTCCGACGGAGCCGGGCGAGCGGATCGGCCACGAGTACTGGATGAGCGACGGCGAGCATATCGGGTATCACGGCGGCAATGCAGATGGGGGCATCTTGGGCTCGATCCGATATGACAACACCGACCGCGTGGAGGCCGCGTTCGACGGCCAGTGCATGCACTTTCACAGCCACATGCTGGAACTGGTCGTGGGCGATGGAAGCGTCAACGAGCCGTATCTGCTGGCGTGGCGGTTTAAGGGTGGGCGCTTTGAAGGGCCGAAGGCACTGGCATGGCACAGGGGCTCATTTCACGCCCAGTGCCTGCACCCTCACCCGGCGGTCTTTGCCGAGGCCGGCCGCGTTCTGTACACGGCCGACCCGCAGGCGTACGGGCAGGTCTTTGTCGTGGACGTGCCCGCATGGGGCGCCTTGCCGGACCTCGCCGAGGTGAGGGCACGCTGACTCCAGCGATGCGCGGCTTGTCCTTGGAGAAATCGTGCGATGAGTTTACACAAAGGCACTGCTTGGGCGCGCTTGCAATTTTAGCCCGGCAGCGCGACGATCTCGTCCTCGATGCCGAAAATGCGTGCGGCGTTTCGCCACCACACCAGCTCGCGCGTCCTTTCGGGCACCTCCAATGCCTCCATCAGGTCGCGCATGAAGTCGATCATGTAAACCGGCGCGGGATTGTCCGTGCCAAAGCAGAACTTCTCGAAAAGCGCGTGATTTACACTCTCGTCGAAGAGCTTGTGCGAGAGCTCGCCCGGGCCGTACTGGTCGAGCGTGCGAAATGAAAAGACTGTCTTGAGGTACGACAGCGGCGTCGCCCGCACCGTGCCGCCTGAGAGCTCCCACCAAATGTTATCGTAACAGAGCGCCAGGGAGCAGGCGTCGGTGTACCAGGGGTTTCCCAGGTGGTAGCCGACAATCCTCAGCTCTGTGAAATTGCGCGCGATGCGATCGAGGGTCATCGGGTGCATCCACAGCGTAGATGTGTCACGCCCACTGCCGCCCAGGTACCCGGTATGAAAGGTCGCAACCATACCGTAGTTGGCGAGCTTTTCGTAGAAGGGCAGATAGGCATCACAGTCATAAGGCGCACTCGGGGTGATGAACTTCGCCCCCGGCAGGCCCCAGTCGTGGTACTTGTCTATGATTTCCGGGCCGTCGCTGCCCGGCTGGACCATACCGAGGCCGATTACGAGGTCGGGATACCTTTCCTGGGCGATGCGGACCTTTTCCCTGCCGATAAGGCATATCCGCACCATCCCTTCACAGGAGTAATGCTCCACCCTCTCCTCGACCGACTGGTCGTCCCACAGGTGTGCATGCACATTGATGATTTTCATTCAGAGCCCCACGCACCTTCCCCTTTGAGCTGCCCCTCTATGCGGCGGGCTTCACCTTCAAAGAGTCTCTTGACTGACTCGACCTCGCCAAAGTCCCTGGCCGCCTGCAGCGCGGCCTCGGCTGCCTCCTGGCGACGGCCCTCGCCAAGGAGGATGTCGATCTTTGCAAGCTCGCCTGCCGGATGCCGATCACTGCCGCCGCCCGGTCGCATCTGCGGCGAAGCGCCGGGCTTGAGAGCCTGGAGCGCTTCATCAGTCATGCCGCGGACGCTGAGAAACCCAGCACTCCAGAGCGCACGGCCGATGTAGTCACCTCCGGATGCGACCTCATCGGCAAGGTTCATCGCAAGAGCGTCATGTCCGGCGTCTCCGGCAGCGGCGGCTGCGCGCGCGACTACCGTCCAGGGCACCAGTCCTACCCGGCGGGCGAGGCGAAGATACAGGTCATGGTCTGCCGGATACGCCTCAAGCACTTCCAGCAGACGCGCGGCACGGGAGATCGACCGCGGCGCGCCGACGGCTTTCTCGAGCAGGCGCCCGGCGGCCTCACGGCGCCCGTCGGCGAAGGCAGCCAGTGCCGCGTCCGCCAGCACGGCCGCATCGATGCCCTCCCGGATAATTGCATCGGCGGCTTCGCCGGCCAGGCGCGGCTGCCACGGCGCGGTCAGCCGCGCCAGCGAACGGCTGAAAGCCGGGTCTGCCGGATCGAGCCGCCTTGCGCGCTTCCATGCCTCAAGCGCACCCTCCGGGTCGAGGACAGACTCGAGGATGCCGGCAAGCTCTCCGTAAAACCATGCCAGCAGCTGCCGGTCTGCGGCCAGGGGGCCTGTTTCCAGCGCACGCCCCAGATCGAGGTACCTGCGGGCCAGCGCAGCCTCAGCGGTAATGGCATCGTTGAAATAGGCCTTCTTGGCCTCGAGGCCTGTCTGTATCGCCACGCGCCTTGCAAGCGCATCTGCGGCCCGTTGGACCTCACCGTTGGCCACCCAGAAAGTTATGGCAGATGCCAGATGCTCGGGGAGAATGTCCGTCGGCAGATGGTCCAGCGCCTCGTAAACAGCCGACGCGCGCTCAAGCTGCCCGTATCTACGGTAAAACCCCGCCAGCTGGAGCGCCACTTCGTGGCTGTAGGGAAATGGCGCTGTCTCGATCGCCTCTTCTACGCCGGCCCAGTCTTCCTGCTCGGCGCGGCTGCGTGCCAGCTCCCACCACGCCACGGCAGGTACGTCAGAGTCTGCGGCGATGGCTGCCGAGTAGAGACGCTCGGCCTCCTGCCAGCGACCGGCCCTTTTATGGGCCAGGGCGAGAAAAAGATCGGCCTCAACCGGGTCGCGCATCTGGCTCATGCGCTGTTCAAGCGCAATGGCCTCATCCCACCTGTTGAGACTTTCGAGCGCTGACTGCTCGATGCGGTATATGAGTATGGCCTCAGGGTATTCTGCGCGGCTCTCCCGGCAGAGATCGATAAGCTCCTCCAGTCCGCCAAAACGCGCGAAAAGATCGACGAACTGGTCGGCGGCAGGGCTGGTGGCGCTGCCGCGCATCCTCTCCTCACTGATCAGGTGGTCAAAGGCCTCTCGCGCGGCCTGTGCGGCTTTTTCCTGCCTGCCGGAATCAAGGTAATGAGTCGTAAGAAGCCGCCCCCCCTGCCAGGCAAAGCGAGTATCCCGCCCCATGCCCGTCTCTTCGACAAAAGAGGCAAAGAGCCTGTCGGCGACGTCGTATTCGCCGAGCGTGCGCATTATGTCGGCCATCAGCCGCGACTGCTGCGGCCCCTCGAAGGCAACAAGAAACAGCGCGGCAAAGGCCTTGAGTGTCGGTGCATCCCCAAGGGCCGTGATAGCATCCATCAGGTCGTAGTAGGCATCATCACCAGAGGCGCCCTGCCTCGTGATGGCCGTCAGGAGAATCTCCCTGCCGCTGAAGGCGTCGCCCGCCTGCACCAGCGCCGATCCGTAAAACGCCTGCGTCTCACCGTTGGCGCCCGGCGCCGCGGCAAGCCTGGCGAGAATCTCGACCGCCTCTACGGCAAGCCCCGCAGCGTCCAATACCACCGCCCGGTCGATCATCTGCGTGGGGTCTCGATCGTCGCCCTGCGGGTCCACCCTGTCCAGGAGCATATCCCAGGCGGCAGCGGCACCGGCAATCTCCCCGAGGCGGGTAAGACGCGCCTGCCTGATCATGTAAATGTCGCGGGCGCTCATGTCGGTCGGAGCCGGAGGGATTGTGATGTCGCCGAAGATCTCGGCAGCCTTCCGGCGTGCCTGCGGCCCTGCACCCACAGCGCTCAAAGCAGTAATGATGTCTCGCATGGCAGGCAGATTCCCCCTTGCGCCGTCGAAGGCGTCTCCGAGAATCTCCACCGCCTCATCCTGCATCTCCCAGCCGGCGAATATGGTCGAGAAGAAGAGGGCCTGGACTGTCGTGATCCCATCGTTGAGCTCAGCCTCTATGGCGGCCGGCAGAGCCGGCGGCGGCGTCTGCCAGGCGAGCGCGCGGCAAAGCGAGCGCAGGCAGTTGAGACGCTCCTGCCTGGAAAGACGCGCGATACCCGCCAGGATTTCATCGGTGTTCTCCGCGATGGTGCCGCGGCTACGGTGATGCTCGATGTAGTAGAGGGCAAATCCCGCCTCATCCGATTCGCTGAAGATCTCCCGCAGATGCGACCCGTGGGCATCCTCCATGTCGGCCAGCTCGGCCAGCGCCGCCATCCTGTAGAGGTGGACGGCCTCTGATGTATCGAGGTATTGCCTGCGGCTCGTCTCGTAGGGCTCGGCCAGCTCGTCCTGCGCGCGCGCGCCGTGAAGGCCGATCACCTGCTTGCGAACCGAGAAGAAGTCCTCCGCGGCCACCCCCTCGGCGCAAAGGGCCACGGCAAGGCAGACAGACAGCACAGGCAGGCTCGTCAAATTAAATATGCGCATGAGATACCCCTCCGGTTCGAACCATTAAACGGATTATAGCAGGGGGGCGGCGCCGCTCAAGTAATCCCCGGAACCAAATTTATCCCGCTGTTGTCAAGATATCCGGCCTGCAATGGCCCGATAAGCGCATTGACAGGGCGGCGGGGACGGCTATATTTGGCGTTTCCCTCAATCCCGACTGACGGCCAGTGGCGGAGGAAGTATGAAGCCAAACTTCATATATATGGATCATGCGGCTACCACGCCTGCAGACCCGAGAGTGGTCGAGGCGATGAGGCCGTTTTTTACCGACCGCTTTGCGAACCCTGCGACATTATACACCCAGGGGCGCGAAAACGACGACGCGGTGGAGGCTTCCCGCGAGAGCATCGCCCGGAACCTCAACTGCGCGAGCTCAGAGATATATTTTACCAGCGGCGGCACGGAGAGTGACAACTGGGCCATAAAGGGAGCAGTATGGGCCGGCGAAAAGAGGGGCCGCCATATCGTTACCTCGGCGGTAGAGCATCACGCGGTCCTGGACACCTGCGAATATCTCGCAGCGCACGGCGGGGAGCTCACGGTCGTGCCGGTATCTTCTCAAGGCATGGTAGATCCGGCCGACGTCGCGAAAGCCATACGTGACGACACGGTGCTGGTCTCCATCATGCACGCAAACAACGAGGTGGGCGCCATAGAGCCGATAGAGGAGATATCAGCCATCACGCGCGAGAAAGGCGTCCTCTTTCACACCGACGCGGTCCAGACCGTGGGTAAGATACCAGTGGATGTCGAGGCCCTTGGAGTCGACATTTTGAGTGCCTCGGGGCACAAGTTTTACGGCCCTAAGGGCGTCGGATTTCTTTACATTCGAAAGGGCACGCGGGTCGAAACCCTGAACCACGGGGGCGGCCAGGAGCGCTCAAGGCGCTCCGGCACGCTCAATGTCCCCGGCATCGTAGGAATGGCAGCCGCGCTCGACCTGGCCGGCGAAAGTATCGACTCGGCCGACAGGCTCTCGGCGATGGCCCGGCGGCTCTGGGACGGGCTTACCGCAAAGGCGGGTGACCTCAATCTCAATACCGACCTATCCAACTGCCTGCCGGGCTTTCTGAATTTCGTGGTGGCGGGCGTGGAGGGCGAGGCGATGCTCCTGCGCCTTGACAACGCCGACATATGCGTATCGAGCGGCTCGGCCTGCACTACCGGCAGCCTCGAACCCAGCCACGTGCTTCTGGCGCTGGGGCTGCCGCCGGAGGTAGCGCACGGGTCGCTGCGATTCACGATGGGGCGCGAAAATACTGACGCCGATATAGACGCGATTCTGGAGGTCCTCCCTGGTATAATAACTACCCTCAGGGAGATGTCGCCTACATACAGAAAGACTTAAGGAAGGAAGCGACGGATGCAGTACAGCCAGAAGGTGCTTGATCATTTTGCCAACCCGCGCAACGTCGGTGTAATAGATGATCCCGACGGCGTCGGCGAGGTCGGCAACCCGGTATGCGGCGACGTCATGAAGATCACGATAAAGGTAAAGGACAATCGAATCGAAGACGTGAAGTTCCAGACGCTTGGCTGCGGCGCCGCCATAGCGACATCGAGCATGGTTACCGAGCTTGCCAAGGGCAAGAGCCTCGAAGATGCCGAGACCATATCACGCGACGACGTTGCAAGTGAGCTCGATGGTCTGCCACCGGCCAAAATGCACTGCTCAAACCTTGCAGCCGATGCGCTGAGGGCCGCCATAGCTGACTACCGCGAAAAGGTCGAGACCGGTTAACTTCCCTTGAAAACACCAATCATTGGAGCGTGCGCCATGAATAAGGCGATCTTACCTGCTGGCTCAGGCGCGCTGAAGCTTGTTTCAGCGGCGCTTCTGCTCCTTGCGGTGCTCATTTTCGCTGCGGGCTGTGCCGATCCGGCAGATAACGGCCCCGCCCGTGCAACCCCTCGCGCAGGGGATCTCGCTCCGGACTTTGAGCTGCTCTCTGTCGATGGAGAGACCGTGAGGCTCTCGCAGTTTCGCGGCGAGTCATACGTGCTGCTGAGGTTCACTGCTACCTGGTGCCCCCCGTGCCGTGCGCAGACGCCACGCCTTAAGGAGCTTCATGAGAAGTATGGAGAAAGGGGCCTGACCATCGTATCGGTCAACACCGGCGAGCCGCTGGAAACCGTGCGTGCCTATGTTGAAGAGGAAGACACCCGGTATATAACACTTGTGGACGCTGACAATGTAATCGCCCCGCTGTACGGTGTGCGCTTTATCCCGCTGAACATGATTATCGAAAAGTCGGGGCACCTTCACTCAGAGCCTTCAAGCGCCCTTCCGGAAGAGGCCATCGCCGAGCTCCTGGAGCAATAGCGCCGGGTTAGAGGTTGCAAGCATACCGAACCTCTGTATTATGTACCGGAGTATGCTGGGGCACTCCTTATCTATTTTGCCGGAAAGGAACAAGCAATGGCTGGCAGATTGGTCACTATTGATGGAAACACGGCCGCCGCAACCGTAGCACACGCGCTCAACGAGGTCTGCGCGATCTACCCTATCACGCCGAGCTCTCCGATGGGTGAGCTTGCCGACGAAAAGAGCGCCGCCGGCGAGAAGAACATATTCGGCACGGTGCCGCTGGTCAGCGAGCTGCAGTCGGAAGGCGGCGCCTCAGGCAGCGTCCACGGGGCTCTCCAGGGCGGAGCGCTCACCACGACGTTTACCGCATCGCAGGGTTTGCTGCTGATGATCCCGAACATGTACAAGATCGCCGGCGAGCTTACCCCGACGGTCTTTCATGTATCGGCGAGGTCACTGGCCAGCCAGGCACTCTCGATTTTCGGCGATCACAGCGACGTAATGGCGGTCAGGCAGACCGGATTTGCGCTGCTGGCATCGGCCAATATCCAGGAAGTCATGGACTTTGCCCTTATTGCGCAGGCGGCCACGCTCGAATCACGCGTACCCTTCCTTCACTTCTTCGACGGCTTCCGCACCTCCCACGAGATCAACAAGGTCGAAGAGCTCACGATGGA
>SLPQ01000017.1 GCA_007131925.1 Candidatus Brocadiia bacterium
CGGCCGCAGCTGGCGAAAAACTGCTCCAACGATGAGTCCAGTTCCGATAAATCTTGTGGGCGCATGCTATCGAGGACTCTGTGATGTATAAGAAGTCTATGCGCAGAAGAATGGCGCAGGTTTGTGTGGTATTGCTTGTGGCCGCAGGGTTTCTGGGGCTTATTGTATACAGGGTCAGGGTGAGACAGTTTATCTTCTACCTCGATGCGCGAGCGTCGCAGGACACTGTAAGACAAACAGGTACCCTGCCGACGTTCGCCAGCCCACGGATAATCGTGTCCAAGACCGACCGGCGGCTGTATCTGATGGATGGAGAGGCAATCGCCCGCAAGTATCGCATCGGGCTCGGATGGTCTCCAGAGGGGCATAAGAGGCGCGCGGGAGACGGCAGGACACCCGAGGGTATCTACCACGTCGTTGTGAAGAACCCGCGGAGTCGCTTTCATTTTTCGCTGGGCATCTCCTATCCGAACGCTGCCGATGCCGCCGCCGCACTCGAGGCCGGTATTATCAGCCCCGAGGAGCATGATCGCATAGTCCAGGCTCTAAAAGCAGGCGCCCCCCCTCCGTGGAACACCGCGCTGGGCGGCGAGATATTTCTCCACGGTCACGGCGCTTCGCGCGACTGGACTGCAGGCTGCATAGCGCTTGACGACGCCGCTATCGAGGAGATCTATGCCGTCGCCCAAGTCGGCACACCCGTAGAGATCAGGCCTTAAACGCCAGCGGCCGGTGCCGCAGCGGCACCCTCCGGCGACAATTCTGCCCCCCGTGCCTGAAGATCCGCCGCGAGCCGGCACCGGGCAGCCTCTCAAGAAAAGGTACGGGGCACCAGACGGTGCCCCGCTTCGGATTTATTGGGATGTATTGGCAGCCTATCGCAGCGCCGAGACACCGCCGCCGGAGGCTGCACGCTTTATCTCGGCCAGCACCATCTTCTCGGTGACCATCGTCGTGTCGCCTGGCGTCTCCTGTACGAGTATGCCGTGGGCTGCGCCCCACTGCACGGCCTCTTCAACGGGCCTGCCGTTCATGAGCGCGGCGGCCACGCCGGAGGCAAAGCTGTCACCTCCGCCGGTCCTGTCGGCTATCTCTACGCCCTCTCGGACGTATGCCTGGTGGACCTTGTCCTCGGCGGCGTCATAAAGCACGGCGCCCCAGTTTATCATATCAGCCGAGAGGGCCCCTCGCAGCTGCGTGCCGATGATCTTCAGGTTTGGATAGTCCTTTGCGACGCGCCGCAACATCTCCGTGTACACAGCAAGCCACTCTTCGAAAGGCGCATCTTTGGCCACCTTCTTGGTCTCATAGCCGAGCGCATCGTCAAAGTCGCCCTGGTTGCCCACCAGAAAGTCCGTCTCCGGCACTATGGCGCGGTTTATCTGGTGTGCGCGATCTTTGTCTGGCTCGACTTTGGATCGATAGTTGAGGTCAAAGGAGCGGAAGGTGCCTGCCTTGCCCGCTGCCTTCATCGCTTCGAGCGCCACATCAGCCGAGGTGGCCGATATGAGCGTATATATGCCGCCGGTATGAAACCATCGAATGCCCGACGAAAAAAGCGCCGCCCAGTCCACATCGCCGGCCTTGAGCTCGCGTATGGCCGTGTGCGCCCTGTAGTACTCGGTCTTGGAAGGAATGACGCCCTTGCCGCGGAAGGTGAAGTTTATGCCGTTGCAGATGGTCCCCTTCTGGTCTGTTGAAAACCTGCCCTCACCGTCAGTCGAAAACCACACGATCTGAGATGTGTCCACGCCCGCCTCGCGAAGCTGGCACTCGATGTTTCGGCCGATGCCGTCGTCTACCAGCGCTGTCACGACCGCCGTGCGCATCCCGAAGCAGTACGAGAGGCCCTCTGAGACGTTTGTCTCCCCGCCGCCATGCCAGATCCGCCCCATGCGCGCCCTTGCGGTCGGCACGTCGATCGGGTCGATGCGCATCATTACCTCCCCGAGAGACACCGCGTCATACTTACAGTCCTTGTCTGCCTTTATGGCTATCTCAGCCATCTCTTTCTCCTTCCCGCTATATAAATCCATGTTACAGCACCCGCACGCCACTGCTGCGCGGACACAAGTTTCCAAAGCCCCCCCTCGTGCGTCAAGAGCCAAGCGCTAATGGTGCGCGAAGAGCTCCGGGCGCCTCCAACAGTGGTGGGCAGCCGGATATGTCTCGGCGGTGGCCGAAAGCACGGGCGCACTCATAAGTCTCTCTTGCAGGCGAAAAGCCTGTCCAGCTGATGTCGCGCGACGCCAATGTGTGGGTTCGCGTGTGCCGCCTTCAACGTGATAACGCAAGAGAGCAGAGCTCTCATTGCCTGCTCAAAAGAGGGGGCAAATCACTGTAAATTACACGGGCAGCCTCAAAAAGCCGGGAGCCTCCCCTCGCGTGCCGGCATCTTTCGGCCGCCCGTGGGCAAAGTTTTCGTAAATGATTACACTGAAGCCGCCAGCGGACCACGGTCCCCGCACTGAGTATAGAGGCCTGCGCATCAAGGCTGCAAGCGTTTTCTGGCGGAAATCTGCAATTTCTTGCAAGGCAGTTTCGTGCCGGCGGCTCACTTGACACATCCCGCCGCAAAGGCTAAGCTGGCCTAAGTCACAGCGGTGACGGACTGTCCCGCGCTTCTTACGGAAAGCGAGTCAAAATATGACTATGCGTCGCAAACTTTTTGCCGTCCTTGCGGTGCTGCTTGCCGTCATGACGGGTTCATCGTACACATTCTTGCGGATAGCAGGCAGGCGGATCGTCCTTGGCCAGGCGATGCTCGAGGCGGAGGCCCTCGCAGAGGTCATAAGCACCGCAAACGAGTACGCAGCAAGGGCCTATGCACATGCTGACGCTCTCGTTGGCAGGAAGATGAAGGCCCAGGCCATACTTGCCGCCCACCTTGTTGCCGTGGCTGAGGGCGATGCCGGCATGACCAGTGACCGGATAAGCGCCATGCTGAAGGAAATCGCCGACAGGGCCACGATCGATTACATCGCTGCCAGCGACAGCCAGGGGCGCTTTTACATCGCAAGCACCGGCGATGTCCTGCCTTTTGATGAGCAGGAAATTGGAGATCATCTTCGCGGCCTCCTCGATGACAGGCATGGCAAGGCTGTGCTGGGGCCCCAAACGGAGGATCTGACCGAGCGGGATTACCGGTATGCGGCAGTATCGGGAGTGGACATGCCTCGCATCGTCAAGGTGGGCTACAGGAGCGACTCTGTGCTGGCGATGCTTAACGCGCTCAAGCCCCGGGCCTTGCTGGAGCCGCTCGTGGGCACGGCGGAGATAATAAGTATGCAGATGGCGCGGCCAGACGGGGCGATATGGTTCAGGACCTCGGTATATGACGTGGATGATCAGACCCCCCCCGAGTTCGATGCACATCTTCGCATGGAGATAATGAAGGCATATGCGACCGGGCGCCCACAGGCGTTTATGGGCGAGGGTTTTGTCAGGGTATCGTTGCCGGTCTATTACGAAGAAGTCCCCAGCATACTCGTTATGAAGCTTGCAACCACGAGATTTGAGGCATTTATCCAGGAAGCGGCCGCACGCGTCGGCGCAGCAGGTGGTGTGCTGATGATTGTGGGTCTTTTCCTTGCCATGCGGCTGAGCGGAAGGATCGCGCAGCCCATTCAAGAGCTGGCAGTTGAGGCCGAAGAGATAGGCAGGGGCAACCTCACCAGAGCGATCGATGTGAAAGGGGGGGTCGAGGTGTCGGTGCTGGCCGGCGCCTTCAATAAGATGCGGGAGTCGCTGCGGCAGCATATCGACGAGCTTAAGCAGGTGACTGCCGCCCGGGAGCGGCTGCAGACGGAAATGGACATAGCCGCAGACGTTCAGGCTTCGATGCTGCCTGCGGAAAAGGTCACCGTGGCTGGGGTTGAAGTCGCGGCGGTTATGGAGCCGGCGCTGGAGGTTGGCGGTGATTTCTATGACGTTTTGTCCGATGCAAACGGCTGCGTCAGGCTTGTCTTGGGCGACATTTCAGGCAAGGGGCTGCCTGGAGCACTCTTTGCATCTTACACTCTCAGCGCATTGAGGTCGCTGGGTCTGGCGGGAGCCCCGGTCGATGAGGTGTTGAAGGCGGCCAACAGGGCGGTATTGGCAGCCGGAGAGCGGCGAGGCATGTTTGCGACCGTATTTTACGCGATTTACGAATCGGCCTCAGGCCGCTTCATTTACGCCAGTGCCGGTCATCCGAGACCGCTTTTCGCACGTAGCGGCAGGGCTATTGGCATGCTGGGAGGGGAGAGCTCACTGCCGCTGGGCGTAGCGGAGGATTTCGAGCCCGTCATCCGTGAAATAACGCTGCACGAGGGTGATCTGCTGATAGCCTACTCGGACGGTGTGACCGAAGCGCTGGATGCCGATGGAAATCTTTTTGGCGAAGAGAGGCTGATCTCGTGCGCGGGGGCGGCTACAGGGAACGCCCGGGAGATAATAGCAGAAGTGAAGCGTTCGGTAGTGGATTTTCGCTCGGGGGCGGCGGCTTCCGACGATATGACGCTGGTTGCCTTGCGGCTGGCAAAGGGCGCCGCCGCAGAGGGGCGGGCGCATGGGTAAGGAGCGACTTGAAGTACTGGCGCTCGAGCCGTACTTCGCCGGCTCTCACAAGGCTGTACTCGACGGCCTGTGCGGTGTGAGCGGGCATGACTTTGCGCTGCTGGAGATGCCCGCGCGCAAGTGGAAGTGGCGCATGCGCGCCGCGGCGATCGAGTTTGCCGAGCGGGCGCGCCTGCTGAGTGAATCCTTCGATCTTGTCTTCGCCAATGACATGATGTCGGTAGCCGACTGGTGCGCGCTCGCACCGAGCGGGCTCGCGAGGCTGCCGGTAGTGACCTACTTTCACGAAAACCAGCTGACTTATCCCCTGCGCCAGGAGAGCGAGCGTGACTACCAATATGGCTTCACAAATATCACGACGTGTCTCGCTTCAGATGAGGTCTGGTTTAACAGCGAGTATCACAGAAACGAATTCCTTGATGCCGTCCAGGCTCTCCTCAGCCGCATGCCCGACTGCATCCCGCATGGCGTGGTGGAGAAAATTCGCAAAAATTCTTACGTTGTATACCCTGGCATCGACGTGCCTTGCGGCCGCGCCGGTGCGCGCCGGAGTCCTCCGACGCTTCTGTGGAACCACCGCTGGGAGTGGGACAAGAATCCGGAGGAGTTCTTCGAGGCTGTCGAGGCGGTCCGTGCACGCGGGGTTGATTTCCGCCTGGCGGTTGCCGGAGAGATATTTCGCGAAACGCCTGCCGTATTTACCCGCGCCAGGGAGGATCTGGCGGATGTTATCGTACATTGGGGCCATATCAAGAACAGGGATGAGTACTTGAAGCTCATCTCCAAGTGTGACGTGGTGGTAAGCACCGCGTGGCATGAGTTTTTTGGAGTGGCGGTACTGGAGGCCGCCGCCGCCGGCTGTGTGCCGCTGCTGCCGCGGCGGCTTTCATATCCTGAGATTTTCGCAGAGGGCTCAGAGGGGGTGGTGTTTTACGAAAATGGAAGGCTTGTCGACCGGCTCGCGGCGCTTCTCTGTGGAGATAGCCTGCCGGCGCCACATGCTGCAAAGGCTCTTGCCAGGCCCTACCTGTGGGCGAACAGGATAGGGCAGTGGGACTCGGCCTTCAGACGTGCCGCAAGAAACGCTCAAGCCGCCGCAGGCCCCTAGTGCGAAAAATGCAGCCAGGGGCTCAGTGCAACGAAGCAGGGCCCGCCCGTGTGGTCGAGCCCTGTCATCTCATCGATCGCCGTGCTGCAGGCCGTTGCTGTAGCGTCAAAAGACCCAGACGGCGCGAAGCCAGTTGGACCAGCCTTCGGGCCTGTTTTTGGCGTCCATCTCGAACTGCGAGCGCAGGGAGACCACCATCCTGCCTTCCAGGCGCTCCGGTGCGTACTCAAAGCCGGGCCCCAACGCCCAGACGCGGCCCTTTTCCGGTATGGACACGCCGTTGAAGCGGTCTTTGGTAATCTGCTGGTAATAGTAGCCGCTGAGACCGGCTTTGAGGTTTTCGTTTATCATGTAGTCGAGAGAGTAGTCGAAGTGAAACTCCTCACCGTAGGCGAGGGTTCCGGATTCGCCGGTGAAGGGATTGGTGAAATCCTTGTTCTTCTGCGGAAAGTCGTACATGAACTTGGCCGAGGCTGTCAACCCCTCGACAGGCGTCATGTATGTTACAGCAAGCACCGGTTCATAAACAAAGGCGTTGGCCGAGAGGTTTGCAAGCCTGCCCTCCCTGTAGTTGCCGGTGGGCAAGTAGATATCAATGCCTGTGGTGATATGCAGGTTTTCCCAGTGCCACGCGAGGATGAAGGGATCGATGATGGTGTCGCCGAGCCCGGATGCGCGTGAATTGCCGCCGGCGCTCCTTATGTGGACCTGCTGAAAAATCAAGAATATGTGCGCTCCCCAGTTTGCGCCCAGTATCTCCTTGTCGCTCATATAGAGAAAGCGCGACACCTGTGCCAGGACGTCCATCTTGAAATCGGCCATCGGCCCCTGCCTGATTGTGCGGCCGCTGTTGTCCGTAAACCTGCGCGCGTTGTAGTAGAGGTTATAGTTGACATAATAAAAGCCTGGAGGCGGCGCAGCCCCCATCCAGAAGCCCTCTGCCCCCTGTGGATACACGTTTGCACCCGCCAGACCCTCGCGGGCACACGCTGCCAGCAGCAAAGCCGCCAACAGCGAAAGACCGATCCTTCTCATATGCTTCTCCCTTCCCTGTAATCCCCCAGACCGCCAGCCAGAAATAAACGAGTGAAATATAACCTCTCGGATAGGATTATCAAGTCTTTCATAGAGTCGGCATAATTTTTCTCTACTGTGTCCACGCGACGCTCAGCAAGTATGCTTAAGGCAAGCGTTGCGGTGTGAGCAGGCTTTACTATAATGTCCATGCAGGATTCTCCGGAGGATTACTATGCAGCAGATAATGTGCGGGATCGCAGCTCCAGCCGGCTTTCCGCTTTCGGTGGAAAACCTCAAGATGGCGGTGGCTGGAGGCATTGACGCAGTAGAGCCGGGATTTGCCAGACGCTCATTTAACCCTCGCAACGAGGAGCTTGTCAAGGCCACCAGGCGTGATCTCGATGAGAGCGGCCTCAGGTGCGAGTCGGTACACCTGGAGTATGAGCAGGACTACGATATTTCACACGAGGACGAGTCCGTCAGGAGCCGTAGCCTGGATGACATGATTGCTGCGCTGGACGCGGCGGGTATTCTGGGGGCTCGCATTGCTGTTGTACATGGCAGCGGCGAGCCGATCGACCCGTCACGTCGCGCGAATCGCATAGGCTTGCTCCAGGCTTCCCTTGACAAGCTTGCCGAGGCCGCCCGCGAGAGGGGAGTTGCGGTCGCACTCGAGCTGTTGCCACGCGACTGCCTGGCCAATACCACCGCCGAGGCGCTCACGATAGTGGATGGCTTTGACCCGGCTACAGTCGGCTTTTGCCTCGATGTAAACCATATCAACCTGCGCGAAGACCCGGCCGAGGCAGTTAAGGCGCTGTCCGAGAGGATATTGAGCTTTCATATAAGCGACAACGACGGCGTTAAGGAGCAG
>SLPQ01000067.1 GCA_007131925.1 Candidatus Brocadiia bacterium
CGCCGCAATCACCAACGACAATGCAACCACCGTCAAGATCATGAGTAAACTCAAAGGTATGCCTCCCTGATATCCCGGTTTGCCAGAAAATCCCCCGGACTTCTCCACGAGGGGCCTCGCCTGATTGTAACATTGCAGGCATCGGTCGCAACATGCTTTAAGGCGCAGAAAGATTAACCGTCAGCCGAGCCCTTGCCGCAGCACGCCCGCTCATTATGATTGTCCGCGCAAGGATCCGGTAATAAGGAGTGCTTCAATGCAACAGTTTAAGGTCGCGTCGGTCCAGTTTGAACACGTGCCGGGGGACAAAGAAGCCAACTTGACCGTTATCAGCACCTTTGCCGCGATGGCCGCCGGCCAGAACGCCGAGGCGGTCATCTTTCCTGAATGCTGCATAGTCGGCTACTGGCACCTTCGCAAGCTTTCACGCGAACGGATAGAAGACCTTGCCGAGGCCGTTCCCGACGGGCCATCTACTGCAAGGCTTCTTGATATCGCAAATCGCTGCGGCTTGTGCGTCGGCGCCGGACTGCTTGAGCGGGGACCGGACGGGCAAGTCTACAACGCTTATGTCGTGGCAATGCCGGACGGCGGGATTGCACGTCACCGCAAGATGCACGCCTTCATAAGCGAGTACGTTTCGTCAGGGTCGGATTACACCGTCTTTGACCTGCCGAACGGCTGGCGCGCAGGCCTTTTGATATGCTATGATAACAACATCATCGAGAATGTCCGCATCACCGCCCTGATGGGAGCGGACGTGATATTTGCACCCCACCAGACAGGTGGCTGTGCCTCGAAAAACCCCCACCAGATGGGCCTTGTCGATCGGGCGCTCTGGGACAAGCGGCACACCGACGCAGGTCCGATTGAGGCGGAGTTCAGAGGTAACAAGGGCCGCGGCTGGCTCATGCGCTGGCTGCCATCGCGCGCACATGACAGCGGGGTCTTCGTCGTTTTCTCAAACGGCGTCGGCGTCGATGACGACGAGATACGTACCGGCAACGCAATGATAATCGATCCCTATGGGCGTGTACTGGCCGAGACCTGCAAGGCGGACAATGACATGGTTACCGCGCTTCTTGACCCGGCCCTCTTCGTGCAGTGCACCGGCCGGCGGTGGATGAGGTCGCGACGACCCGGCCTCTACGGACTCGTCACCAGGCCGACCGGGCTCGAAGAAAACACCCGCAGGGTGCGCTTTGATGAAGAGGGGCTTTGAGCACGCCCGCACCTCACGTCGGCCTGGCAGATGGTGGCCGTGCTTCAGGTCAGCAAGGCATACTTTTCGATGACGCGTGCAGCATTGCTGTAAAAGATGTCATCGAGGTGCTCCCCCCAGCCGAGCATTTCAAGAGCTGCGGCGATGCGGTCGTACTGTTTTGAGCAGTCCCAGTCATGAGTGACAGGCTGTATGCCGTCGGTCCCCATGAGAAGTCTCTCAGCCGGCATGCCGCGCACCATCTCCGCTGCATGCTTAAAGACCCAGTAAGACTGCCCTGGGGTGGTGTCCAGATAGACATTCGGCGTGCGCGTTGAGTACATTATGGCTTCAAGAAAGCCGTCTATCCCTCCCATGTGGGCCATTATGAAAAGCGTGTCGGGAAATCTGCGAAAGAGCGCCTCAAAGCGTGAAGGGCGCGCATACTTGGAGGATGACACGCCCTTGAGGCCCAGCCACCCGCAGTGAGAGAGTATGCCCATACCCAGCTCTGTGGCACGCTCGAAAAAGGGGAGAAAGCGCTCATCGTCCGGGTAGTAGCCAAGGTTCGGAAAGAGCTTGACGATGCGACAGCCGGCGCTGTGCATTTCATCAAGCCTCTCGACCGACTCAGGATCGCGGGGATCATAGTACGGGCCACCGATGACTCTTTCAGGCGCGCTATCCAGAAGACTCAGTATACGCTGGTCGCTGTCATCGTGACGGGTCGAACCGAGCGCCACGATCTTCTCGACCGCGTGGTCGTCCATAAAGCTTATGATCTTCCCGGCGTGCTCCGGAGGAAAGCCGGGGTGTGTATGAATGTCGATTTTCTTATTCGGGGTCATATGTCTTTCTCCACATGCAAGGCAACTCTTAGCAAATGCTGATCCGTGCGCCCGCGCCGAGCTCGATCCACCCGTCACCCCATCGCCGCCTCATGAGGGAGCGCGCCTTCTGCCCTGTGCAATGCGATCCGCCGATCTTCACAACACCCATCACGTGCAGTCTCTCAGAGATATCTTCGATCTCTTCGTGCGTGTTTTCCTCGAGGTGAAACCCACCGAGCACCACTCGGGGCGCCCTCCCAACAAGCCGAGCTGCCAGCCGCACCGTATCGACCAAGCCCGCGTGCGCGCATCCGGTGACCAGGATCGGCCCGCCGTGTGCGACGATTACGAGCGACTGCTCCCAGGCTATGCCTTCCAGCTCACCGGTCGACCAGAGGCCATCGGCTATCTCAACCGCTTCCGAGATCATGACGTACTTGGCACCCATAGCAGTGACTTCTTCCCTGATCATGCCGGGAAACGACGCCGCGGCAAAGACCGTCAACTGCCTGTTTCTCTCAAGTACAGCCCGTAAGCCTCCGGTGTGATCACTATGCGCATGTGAGAGAAATACACGTTTGAAGGTAGCCGGATCTATATCGGCAGCGGAAAGGTTTTCCAGAAGCACGCTTGCTCTGCCGCCGGTATCGAAAAGCGTCACACCAGCTCTGCTCTCGATCACAAGGGAAAGACCTAAAGGCTCGTTCTTGAAACGCTGATCAAGGGGCACGTTGTCGTAGACGTCGGTGATCGTCACGATATCCCGGGAGCTCACACCGACCCCTCCATGTGCAAGGAATCTGAAGAATGCTCTCTGTCAGCTTGCGTTCCATCTTCCGTCGAAGGGCGATCCGCTCGATTTCAGCCGCGCCAGCCCGGATGTGCAGAAACCAACGTCGAGCCACTCGCAACCAACGCAAAGCCTTGTACCTATCTCGTCCACATCGACACTCTGCGCCACTCTTTCGTAGACCCCGGACACAGTGGCACAATCCCCCGCGGCCATCTCTATTCTATCCAGGACAGCCTCGTCCAATGCCACGACGGCTGGTCCGGATCCGCCCGGTTTTGCGCAGATATCGCCGTCCATGTGTGGACACGCGGCGCATATCGCGTCGCAGGATGCAGTGAGAACAATGCGCAGATCAGCCGATCGAGCGAGCTGCGTGATGATCCGCTCGAGGTTGCCCGTAAATAGCACAGTGTATCCGTGGCCCCGAAAGCCCAGCATGCAGAGCAGGTGGTGCCCGCGTATTGTTATGAGGCCCGCTCCCGCCATGAAACCCTCAGCAGCATTTCTTCACGCATCCGTCGGAGAGTTTGTGTGTGCAAATGACTTCTTCGGCAGCAGGGCCAAGGCCAATGACGCCGCGCACAGTGCCTTTATCACGTCGATACCTATGAAGGGGAAAACGGCTCCCGCCACCGTCGCAGCAAAGCCCGTTCTCATGACAATAGCGAACTGAACTGCCCCGAATAAGTATATTACAGCCACTGCTCCCATCATCAACAGTGCCTGGCCGAACACGCCGCGCGCCGCAGACCCCCTCTCTGCAAAGTGACCCACCATCCAGGCTGCAGGCACGAATCCAATCAGATAACCCCCCGAAACGCCAAGGACACCGCCGGCTGTCCCTCCAGCAAACCATGGAAGGCCAGCTGCGCCGGCTGCAACATAGATTATCTGTGAGCCTGCACCGCAGTTGCGGCCCAGAAGAGCACCCGCAAGAAGAACAGCAAACACCTGTCCCGTGATTGGCACGGGGCCGAAGGGAAGCCTTATGCTCAGCTGCGCGAAGAGCCCGGTAAATGCCGCACCCGCAATACAAAGAAGCAGGCTGCCTGCAATGCTGAGCTGCGAGCGCCACAAAAATGCCCTCTCAAGAGCATTCCTCCAGCTCGAAATCACACTCGACACCGTCATTCAACTCTCCTTTCAGGTCTACTGCCACGCCCGCAGACTCAACGCAGTAAATCAGGCAAATACTACGCGGCAATATGCTTTTTGCAAGCGCAAAGGCATCCCACCGGCGCAAGACGCAGGCCTATATGTCGAACTGTGCCACTACAAGGGTGTGATCAGAGGGGCGCGGCTTGAGACGCTCGTCGCGATCTATCCAGGCCGCACGCGACTTTGCGGCAAGCGGTTCGGTTGCCAGTATGTGGTCGAGACGCCAGCCGAGGTTTCGCTTGACGCTCTGGGGTATGCGATAGTCCCAGAAAGAAAACTGGCCCTTTTCGTCGCAATGCCTGCGGAAAACATCCTCGAAACCCCACTCGATGACTCTTTTGAAAGCCTGCTGCTCCTCTGGATGAAAGCATACCGACCCTGCAAGTCTATCTGGATCGTACACGTCGCGCCGCTCCGGTGCGACGTTCAAGTCTCCCATCCAGAGAAGCGGCGTATCCGGCGTATACTCCTTCTCGAAAAGGGCGCCAAGACGATCAAACCATTCGAGTTTGTAGAGAAATCGACTGTCCCCTACCGAGGTGCCCTGCGGTACGTACGTGTTCACAACGTGAACCTTGCCAATGCGGGCCCTGACCAGCCGCGCCTCATCAGGCGGTTCACCGTCGTCAAAGCCGAAAGAGACGTCAGCAGGCTCATCACGCGATATCAGGGCGACGCCCTTGTAGGACTTCTCGCCGCGGAAGACGACGTGATAGCCGGCCTGCCTGAAGGGCTCCTCCGGGAAGTCGGCATCCCTGACCTTCGTCTCCTGCAGGGCCAGGATGTCTGGCGAATTCGCGGCAAGCCAGTCGGTTACGGCCGTGAGTCGCGCCCTCAGTGAGTTTGCATTGAATGTGGCAACCTTGATCATAACGTCCGTCAGAAAGTCTCTTTACCCACAGACTGACCACTTGCGCACGGTCTCAAGACTTTCGGCAACTTCCGTGTCGGGACTTCTTTCAAAAGGCTCATGCTCGATAGATGCCCATCCGTCATAGTCTCGCTCGATCAGGTGCATTACCACCTCCCGAACTTTCGCAACCCCCCTTCCCAAAGCCAGCGTGCTGTGCCCGCTAACCTCGCGGACGTCCTTTAGATGCACGTGCGCGATCCGGTCATAAAGCCTCACGGCCGCTTCGAGCGCGTCGCCGCCCTGTGAAGTTATGTTGCCGGTGTCAAGGCCGACTTTTATGACGTCGCCCCTCGAGCCGATTTTTTCGAGGATTTCATCTGCAGTCTTTTCGGGGTGGTTTTCATAGGCGATTACGAGGCCCTCCTCGCGCAGCATATCGGCGGCGCTGTCCCACTCACCGGCGATGCCACCTGTCATCAGCGGCGCGCCAAGCGCCCTGCACATGGAAAATGTGCGCTGCCAGTCATCGCGCGTACCCTCGGGAAAGCCGAAGCCGCCCGCGTATCCCACCACAGTGAGCCCCTCATCCTCACATACCCGTCGAATAGCCTCAGCATGGTCGAGCCCGTGGGAGATGTAGCTGCAATGGCCGGTATAGACTTCGATGCCCTCAAAGCCCATAGCCCTTACCGATCGGCACACCTGGCGAAAGGACTCAGGGGTCGTCTGAGCTACCATCTTCTCATCAAGCGCCCCCCAGTCATCTTCCCCGCTCCAGCCGGACGGCTGGCCTATCAGGTTTGCAGTGACGTAACTAAGCCGCATAAAGGCGCTCCCTTCTCGCTGATTTAATCAAAAGAGTCCGCACCGTTACGAGCTTTCACAGGGAAGACCCGTATACGACCTGACCGACGAGGCTCAGCCCTCGGCGACCTCCGCCATCACCTCGTCAGGTACATTGAAATTGGCTGAGACCGACTCGGTGTCGTCCTGATCATCGAGCGCCTCGACAAGTCGAAGGATCCGGCGCCCGTCATCAGCACCAAGATCTATTGTATTTCTGGGAATATGCTGAATCTCGGCCTTTCCGACCGCAAAACCCGCCTCCTCGATGGCCGCTTTTACATCGTGAAGGCTTGACACCTCGGTTGCAATTTCGTAGATGTCATTGATCCGCTCCATGTCGAGTGCGCCGGCCTCCATGACGGCTAGCATGAGCTGCTCCTCGTCATCCTCGGCAGCCTGTACCGTCACCATGCCCTTTCGCTCAAACATCCACGCCACGCAGCCGGTGTCGCCCAGGTTTCCGCCGTTTCGCTCGAAGATCTTGCGGATCTCCGATGCAGTGCGATTTCGGTTGTCTGTCAGGGCCTCGACCATTATGGCAACGCCGCCCGGACCGTAGCCTTCGTATACGACAGCTTCGTAGCTGGCGCCTTCTATGTTTCCAAGGCCCTTATTGATCGCGCGCTCGATATTGTCCTTGGGCATATTTGCCGACTTTGCTTCATCGATGGCATAGCGAAGCTCGAGGTTGGTGTCAGGGTCGCCGCCTGCAGTCTTCGCCGCCATCGTCAGACGTTTGGCGATCTTGGAGAAGACCTTGCCTTTCCTGGAATCGGCAAGTGCCTTCTTGTACTTGATACCTGCCCAGTGGCTATGGCCCGCCATTCGCGTCTCCTTCCTGGACAACCCCTGCCGCTCCGGAGTGCTCCGGAAAGTGCTTCTCAAGTTTCTCCTCGATTTTGCCGCGGCGGCTCGGTCGCGGCCTGGCATCAAGCGCCCGCCGCCACGTCTCATAAGCGCCCTGACGGTCGCTGACCGCCATCAGCGCATCGGCGAGGTGATCCAGTATTTCCGCATCTTCAAGCTTGTCGGCCGCGAGGCTGAGCTGCTCAAGGGCCTCATCATAGCGACCCATCTTGTAATAGATCCAGCCCAGAGTATCGATGTAGGCTGCGTTGTTCGGCTCCTGCTCGAGGGCCTTATTAACGAGCTCGATGGCCTCCTCGAGCTTTGTGCCCCGAGTAGCATAGTGGTAGGCAAGTGCATTGTTTGAGTCAGGGTCGTCCGGCGCGCTGGATAGATTCGCCTGCCACATCGATACGGCCAGCGAGTCCCTGCCCTGTTCATCGTAGACTATCCCGAGGTAGTACCGCACCCGCCGCAGCATCTCCTCATCTCCCTCGGCAAGCCGCCTGGCGATGTTGAGCTGCTCCTCGGCATTGTCGAAATACTCCTCATGGATGTATATCCCCGCAAGCGCCAGACGGTTGTCGACATCGGTGGGCGTGTCCGCGATCAGCATATTTACAAGGCGCCTGGCCTCATCGTAGCGTTCATCACGCGAAAGCATCGCTACAAGCATCCGCACAAGCGGCGGAGCGCCGCGCCCTGAGTCGATAAGCTCCTCCACCAGCTCGATGGCCTCGGTGGCCTTGTCCTGCTGATACAGTGAGATTGCCAGGCCAACATAGTTGAAAAGCTGGGGCGCGGGCCCCTCAAGCGATCTCCGGTAAAATTCCTCGGCCTCGCTGTAACGCTCGGCTGCACTGTAAAGGTCCGCGACAAATTCATAAAGAGCGTTTTGCGCCGCATCATATTCCCCTGCCGCCGCCGCCAGGCGCCGAGCTATTTCAGCCGGTCCGTCAGTCTCCGCCAGCTGCCGCCTTATCACCTCGCCGTCCGAAAC
>SLPQ01000053.1 GCA_007131925.1 Candidatus Brocadiia bacterium
CAGGGCGGTACGTATGGGGCCAAATCACGCTGTTCTCATCCTTTTTGCAGCCGCGTTTGTGATGAGCGTGGTCCTGCACGAGGTGGCGCACGGGTACGTGGCGCGTCTCTGCGGGGACCCTACCGCCGAGATGGCGGGCAGGCTCACTTTGAACCCCATCAAGCACATCGACCCTATGATGACTATCGCCATGCCCTTGCTGCTTCTGATCATCACAGGAGGAAGGATGATCTTCGGAGGTGCAAAGCCTGTCCCTGTCAATCCATATCTTTTAAGAAACGGCGAGATAGACGATCTGAAGGTATCGCTTGCAGGCGTTACAGTCAACTTTGCGATTGCGCTGGTCTTCGGCTGGTCGCTGCATCTCTGGCAGCCGGGACAGGCTGGATTTACTCTTTTTGCGCTTGTGTCACTTGTGAACCTGATGCTTTCCATATTCAATCTCATACCCATACCCCCTCTTGACGGAAGCCACGTGATGCGTTTCTTTCTGGCGAGGATCTCGCCTGACGTGGCGGCGGCCTATGAGCGCATCGGAGTCTTCGGGATTTTTCTGCTACTCATGTTTCTTATGCTTTTCGGGCAAATACTCTTTGTTTTCGTTACGCTTGTCTGGGACAGGGTCCTTCTTATGGGCCACGAGCCGTGGTGGGAAGTGGTAAGCGCATTTCGCGCCACCTTCTGAGAATGCGGGGTTGAGTATCTGGAGCACACGATGACCAAGGGTACCATACTGAGCGGCATGCGGCCGACCGGCCCGCTTCACATAGGCCACCTTGTGGGGGCGCTTTCCAACTGGGCCTCTCTTCAGGACTCCTACAGGTGTTTTTTCATGGTGGCCGACTGGCATGCGCTCATGAGCGAATATGAAAGCCCCGAGGTGGTGCGGGAGGCCACGCTGCAGGTGGCGATTGACTTCATGGCGTGCGGCCTCGACCCTGAGCGCTCCACGATATTTGTCCAGTCTGATGTGCCGGAGCACATAGAGCTATACATGGCCTTTTCCTTCGTGACGCCACTGGGCTGGCTCGAGAGGTGTCCCACATACAAGGAGCAGCTCAGAAACATTACCGATCGGGATATTTCCAACTACGCCTTTCTGGGCTACCCCGTCCTGCAGGCGGCCGACATCCTCGTTTACAAGGCGGACACGGTGCCGGTCGGTGAGGATCAGCTTCCGCATCTTGAGCTGACGCGCGAGATCGGGCGTCGCTTTAACCACCTTTATGGCGGGATATTTCCCGAGCCTCAGGCGATGCTTACAAATGCGCCGCGCTTTTTGGGCCTTGACGGCAGAAAGATGAGCAAGTCCTACGGCAACTACATCTCCCTATCAGATACAGCCGAGGATATCCGGGCAAAGGTCATGACGATGTTTACCGACCCCCAGCGACAGCGAAAAAGCGACCCCGGGCGCCCAGAAATATGCAACGTGCACAGGTATTTTGATATCTTTGCCCCCGACGAGGCACGTGAGGTCGCCGACAAGTGTCGCAAGGCCGAGTGGGGCTGCACTGACTGCAAAATGCGCATTGCTGAGATACTTGAAAGCCGGATATCGCCCATCCGTGAAAGGCAGGCCGCACTGATGGCCGACCCGGCCGAGGTGGAGGATATACTGACCCGGGGGGCACAGCAGGCCCGCGATGTAGCAGAGGCAACAATGGCCGAGGTCCGGCCCGCGATAGGGCTGAAAGGCACAAGAAGATAGGCCGATTGCGCCGAATTAACTGCTGTCTCTCAATGTAATCTGTTCGGGGCCTGCCGTGACCGATTCTATGGGATATAAGGTCGACCTTGACGCCTTCAGCGGCCCAATGGATCTGCTGCTCTACCTCGTCAGGCGCAGCGAGGTGGATATATATGACATTCCCATCGCTGAGATCACCGAGCAGTTTGTCGGCTACATCGAGCTGATGGATGCGCTGGACATCGAATATGCAGCCGCATTCCTGGTAATGGCCGCCACCCTCATGGACATAAAGGCCAGGACGCTGCTGCCCAGTGAGGCGATCGACGATGACGCCGAGCAGGATGACTGGCTCGACCCCCGCGAGGAGCTGATCAGGGAGCTGCTGGAGTACAAGAAGGTCCGTGATACCGCCATCTACCTGGACGAGCGATTTGAGGACAGGAGCCGCCGCTTCGAGAGTGGTGGTGAGACGCCGCAGGTTGGAGAAAGGCCGCTTGAAGAGGTGCAGGTCTGGGACCTGATGTCGGCATTTGCCGACCTGCTCAAAGAGACAGGCCAGGCAGTGTCTGAAATAGTCTCCAGTGAGCTGCCTGTCAAGTCGTTTATGTCACAGATTCTCGCTCGACTGGAGTCATTCGGGCGCGTGGAGTTCACATTGCTGTTTGAGGATCGCTCAGACAGGGCGGCACTGATTGGAGTGTTTCTTGCCCTTCTGGAGCTCATGCGGATGAGGAAGGTAAGGGCATTTCAGGATGGAGACTTCGCCAGAATAACCATCGAGCTTTGCGCCCCGGAGCAGCCACCGGAGAACTCCGGCACTACCGGTGACTGACGCATGAAGGTTCACAAGGCAGGTGCCGGAGGCGCCGGATTGAAATGTTATGGAAGAACACGACCACCCAACCGGACATGCATGTGAGCTCGAGAAGGGCGAGCGCTTTGCCTTCGGCTCAAACTGGGCGAAATTTCTCGCCGTAGTAGATGAGGAGCGCATCGCTCTTGCTGCCCGGTCGCTTGCCGGGATGCTCGAAGTCGAGGATCTCTCCGGCAAGACCTTTCTCGACGTGGGATGCGGCAGCGGTCTTTTCTCTCTCGCAGCGCGTCGCCTGTGCGCGGCCGTGCGAAGCTTTGATTTTGACGGCGAGTCGGTCACCTGTGCACTCGAGCTCAAACGCCGCTTCGCACCGGAGGACCCCGACTGGATCATCGAAGAGGGCTCGATTCTGGACGACGAATATGTCTCCAGGCTTGGCAGCTGGGACGTAGTATACTCGTGGGGTGTGTTGCATCATACCGGCCGCCTGTGGGACTCGCTCGATGCGGCCTGCAAACTCGTCGTACCCGGCGGGCGTCTCTTTGTCGCTATCTATAATGACCAGGGGCGTCGCAGCAGGCGTTGGCTTACCGTCAAGAAGACTTATAACGCCCTGCCGCGCCCGCTGCGATGGGTGTTGCTTGTCGGCACGCTTTTGCGCCTCTGGGGACCGACAATCCTGCGAGATGCGCTCTCTGGGAGGCCGCTGTCGACATGGTCACGCTATGGGGCAAATGGGCGAGGCATGTCGCCCTGGCGGGACGTGGTGGACTGGGCAGGCGGGCTGCCGTTTGAGGTGGCAAAGCCCGAGGAGGTTTTCGACTTCTGCCGCGAGAGAGGGTTTCGACTTGCCCGGCTCAAGACCGCCGGGGGCGGCCACGGCTGCAATGAATACGTCTTCGTGAAGTGCCGACACGCCGCGGCCGATGCGGAGACGCCCTGAGATGGACCAGACGCGCATATTCGCAAGAAACGTCACTTCCCTGACCACCGCGAATGTCCTGAGCCAGGTGGTGCAGGCCGTTATCACCATTCTGGTAATAAACCACCTCGGCGAGGTCAGGTATGGAGCCTTCAAGACTGCGATGGCCTTCGCGACTGTCTTCCTCATCTTCGGCGAAACCGGCGTTGGTGCACGTTTTCTGTACGACCGCAGTGGTGACAAGTCATCTATAAGGGAGCATTTCGGCGCGGCGCTTCTTCTGCACCTGGGGCCGTATCTGATTGTTTTCGGCCTGACAATGGTGGCGGCGGTTCTCTTTGATTACCCGCCTCTTATTGTCAGGATTATCGCGATTGTGTCGATAGCGGCGATATTTCGAATACTCGCGGAAACGTGCGACAAGGTGATAACCGTTTACCAGCAACTGCATATCTCGGCAGCGCTGAGGGCACTGCGGTTTGTTTCGGTGGCCGTAGGCGGCATACTCGTGGTGCTGATGGACTGGGGACCGACGGCATGGGCGCTTGTGACGCTCGCGGCGATGTTTATCTACGCAGTGGCGGCCTTTTCGGTAAGCCTGCGCTTTGCGCGTCCAAGGTTTGTGAGGTCTATACTCTGGCCGACGCTCGGTGCGTCATACATCTTCGGCCTTGGCGCAATATTTTATGCAATCTACGAAAACGTGGACCAGGTCATGCTTTCCAGGATGATGCCTGTGGACCTGCGCGAGTCGACTGTCGGCATTTACGGAGCAGCGTACGTGCTGATGATGTTCACTTATACGCTGCCAGCATCCTTTGTGGCATCGATGGAGCCGGTTGTATTCTCCGCGCGAGGCGACAAGGCCCGGCTGAGATCGCTGGGTCTTTTTTCAGTCCGCATGCTCGGGATGCTGGCATTGCCGCTGGCAGCCGGCACGATGCTTTTCTCAGGCGAGGTCCGGGCGCTGGTATTGCCGGGCTTTGACCACAGGGCCGCCTCAGCGCTGGCGGTTTTATCGCTATTCGGCTTACTCCGTTTTTTCAACTTTCCCGCCGGGATGCTCATGGCCGCAGCCGGGATGCAGAGGCGCCGCGTAACCACGCAGGGCGCGGCCACCGTTCTTAACATCGCGGCAAATTTCATCCTGATACCCTATTACGGCCTTTTCGGCGCAGCTTGGGCCACTGTAGGTACTGAGCTTTTCATTTTTGCCTGCTACGGCATGTCCCTTGCGCGCGAATTGCCCGGCTATGGGAGGTTTCTGCGCATGGAAAAGCCGCTTGCGGCCACCGTGGTGATGATGGGCTTCGCCGCGCTGTCGCGGTCTGCACTGGCCGGCTGGCTTGGCCCACACCGCTTCGCCTGGCTCGTCATTGTTCCGGCGGCGGTAGCCGTGTACTTTCTGCTCCTCAAGGCTATGCGTTTCTTCAGCGCGGATGAAAGGGTTTTTCTGGGCCGCCTCGCGGATCGAGTATTTTTGCGCCGGAGCAGCGAGTGAGAGACCACAGCGCAGCGAAGGGACGGATACTTATCGTCATACGGCAGTTTTTTCCAGTTGCCGCAGGCGCCGAGACCCAGGCCCTGAGGCAGGCGCGCTCGTACATCGAAATGGGCCATGATGCCACAGTAGTGACCGCGCGACATGACACGAGCCTGTGCCCCACAGAGATCGTCGACGGTGTGAGGGTAGTAAGGCTGCCGGCGCCGAGGGTACGGTATGTGGGATCGATCGTCTTTCTATGGAGCCTGGCGGCATATCTTATACGGCGCCGTCATACCTATGATGCGATCCTCTCCTTTCATCTCAAACAGGCCTCGGCGGTCACGGCGACTGTCTCGGCAATCCTACGAAAGCGGCTTATCGTAAGCGTCCAGGCAGCCGGCGCCGGAGGAGACGTCAGGGCACTTGATACTGTCACCTTTGGGCCTCTCATTCTGCGCGCCTGCAGGAGAGCGAGGGCGTTTGTGTCCGGCGCGCGCGCGATAACCGACGAGCTCATCGGCGCAGGCTTTGATGAGGAGAGAATCCATCTGATTCCCAACGGCATTCCCGTCGAGGCCTTTACGGCGGCCTCTGACAAGTCGCAGCTGCGCAGGAAGCTGGGCCTGCCAAAGGATGTCTTTGTAGCCGTCAACGTCGGTAGACACACTGCTCAAAAGGACCTCCGGACGGTACTGGAGGCATGGCGTGAATTTGCGCAGGCGCATCGCGAGGCGCTTCTTGTTCTTGTCGGAGATGGAGACGAGCGCAGGCAACTGGAGAGCTTTGTCGCCGAAAATTATCTCAGCGGGAGCGTGCGCTTTGAGGGCTGGCGCGCAGAGGTCGCCGACTACCTTGGAGCATCTGACGTTTTCGTCTCCTCCAGCCTCTTCGAAGGTACCCATATCGCTCTCGGCGAGGCGATGGCAGCCTCCCTGCCAGTCATAGCGACTGCAGTGGGAGGCGCGCGGGATTTTCTCGAGGACTCGATCAACGGCTTTCTGGTGCAGGTCGGCGGACATGGCGAGGTCGCAGAAAGGCTCGCCCTGATCGCACGGGATCCAGCGCTAAGAGAGCGCATGGGCAAGTCTGCGCACCAGACGGCCTTTCAGCGCCTTTCTCAGGGTGAGACAGCCAAGAGACATCTTGCCCTGCTCCTGCCCACTTCGTTGCGGCATACACAGAGGAGGCGTCGGATCACGCATGTCATTGCAACTCTTGACCGCGGCGGCACTGAGCTCCAGATGGCAGAACTGGCCACACAGGTCGATCGCCACAGATTTCAGGTAGATGTACTCGTACTTACGCGAGGGGGGCCGACTGGCCGCATCCTTGACGAAGGTGGCATTTCCTGGCGCGTTCTCGGCAAGAAGGGCAAAATCGACCCTGGCTGCCTTTTCAGTCTTATAAGGCTGCTTCTCCATGAGCCGCCTGATATTCTGCACACGTGGCTTTTCACTTCGAATACTTACGGCCGGATTGCAGCTCTGGCCGCTGGAGTTAAAAGGATCATCGTATCGGAGCGCTCGACCGATCCCTGGAAGGGGCGTTTGCACAGGGCGCTCGACGTCATGCTTGCTGTGGCTACGGACGTGATTTGTGCAAACAGCATCGCCGTAAAGGAGAGCCTTGTCGAAAACTGCATCATCCGAAACAAGGTCCGGATAGTTCGCAATGGCGTCGATTGCGCACGCTTCAGGCCGCGTAACGCGCGAGATGTGCGCTATTGTCTCGGGCTACCCGTCGAGTGCGCCATGATAGGCTTTGTCGGGAGGCTTGCCTTCGAAAAGAACCCGGAGGTCTTCATCGATGTCGCCCGTCATGTGCTGGCGCGAAATGATCAGGCGCGTGCTGTGCTCTTCGGCTCCGGCGAGCTCGAAGAGTGCCTTCGCAGACAGGCCGGTGATATCGGCGAACGGGTGATATTTTACGGGGACTGCGACCAGCCCGAGCTGGCGCATGCAGCGCTCGATATTCTGGTACTCACGAGCCGCTGGGAGGGCTCGGCAAATGTGGTGCTGGAGGCGATGGCATGCGGGCGGCCGGTGGTGGCTTTCAGGATGGCGGCTACGTCTGAGATTATAGATGATGGCGAGACGGGCGTCCTTGTGGATGGTGCTGCCGAGCAAATCGCAGAGGCGGTCGAGATGCTTCTGGCAGATCCCCGGCGCGCAAGTGACATCGGGCGAAAAGCTCGCAGCACCGTCCAAACCAGGTTTTCAATGGATAGAATGGTCGCCGATTGGCAGGCGCTCTACAAGAGCCTGGCGACCGCGTCTGGACAGGGAGCACCCTGAATGTGTGGGATATGCGGTTTTGCAGGTGAGCGTGGCGGACCGGACAAGGCGCAAGAGCTTCTTTTGAGGATGACCAGCGCCCTGGCCCATCGCGGGCCTGACGACAGCGGTATTTTCCTCAAGAGAGATGCGAGTGTCGGGCTCGGCCACAGGCGTCTTTCGATTATAGATATCACCGGCGGCCACCAGCCGATGTGTGACGAAGACGGCATGATACACATAGTTTACAACGGCGAGATATACAACTTTCAGGAGCTCAAAGGCGGGCTGGAGGCCGCAGGGCATGAGTTTCGCACGCAAAGCGACACCGAGGTGATCGTCCACCTCTATGAACAAGAGGGTGAAAGCTGCGTGGAGAAGCTGCGCGGGATGTTTGCCCTTGCGATATGGGATGCGCGCCGCGGCAGGCTATTTCTCGCGCGCGACAGGCTCGGTCAAAAGCCGCTCTTCTATCGGCTGGACGAGCGAGGGATTATCTTCGCCTCCGAGATAAAAGGCATCCTCGCCGATCGACTCGTGCCGCGCCGGCTCAATGCTCTTGCGCTCGACAGGTATCTAACTTACCAGTATGTGCCGCACCCGCTCTCTATGTTTGATGGGATCTCGAAGCTGCCTCCAGCACACACAGCAACCTGGCAGGACGGCTCACTCACTATGAGGCGATATTGGACGCCGGAGTTCAGCCGGGAAGTCCCGGGCACTGAGGCCGGATACGTTGAGAAGACGCGCGCACTCCTGGAAGAAGCCACGCGAATGCGCATGATGTCTGATGTACCGCTGGGTGCATTTCTCTCTGGTGGCATTGACTCATCGATAACTGTTGCGCTTATGGCGCGCGCCTCTTCAGCGCCGATAAAGACCTTCAGCATAGGCTTTCGCGAAAAGAAGTTTGACGAGACCGATTACGCGCGCCTTGTCGCCAGCAGATATTCAACCGACCACACCGAGTTTGTTGTAGAGCCTCGCTGCCTGGAGATTCTCGGTGCGCTGGCGTGGCATTATGACGAGCCCTTCGCTGACTCATCGGCCATTCCCACATGGTATGTCTCCAAACTGACCGCACAGGAGGTCAAGGTCGCCCTTTCCGGCGATGCCGGCGACGAAAACTTCGCCGGGTACCCCCGCTACAGGGCTGTGCGTCTGGCAGGAATATATGACAGGCTTCCCAGGCTTCTGCAGGCGCCATTTCACGCAGCGCTATGGCGGAGGCTTCCCGTATCGGTCGAGCAAAAGTCACTTCGCCGCCGCGCCAGAAAGCTCGTCCTCGCACTCAACCTACCGCCGGAAGAGCGCTACCTTACTTGGATAGCCATATATGATGAGGTTCGCAAGGCATCGCTCTATTCGGCGGACTTCGCCGGCGAGCTTGCGGGCGCCGGGCGTGCTGCGGATTTTGTGCTGGATCAGTACAGGCTGGCGGGCGACCGGGACTTTCTCTCCAGGACTACGTTTGTTGATCTCATGACATACCTGCCCTGCGATCTCCTGACTAAGGTAGACATAGCGGCGATGGCGCATTCACTGGAGGTCCGATCACCCTTTCTGGATCACAAGGTGGTTGAAATGGCCGTAGGAATGCCGGCTTCGCTCAAGATGCGTGCGTTTTCCGGAAAGCGCGTGCTTAAAAAGGCCTTTGCCGATCTGCTGCCGCGCGCGATTTTGAAACGGGCCAAGATGGGCTTCGGCGTGCCAATAGACAGGTGGTTCAGGGGCGAGCTCGCCGGCTTTCTCTCCAATCTGCTCTTGAGCGATACTGCCGTCGAACGGGGGATATTCGCACCGGCGGCGGTAAAGGCGCTTATCGACGAGCATACAGGGGGGGTATTTGACCACGGATATCGACTCTGGACGCTGGTGATGCTCGAGCTGTGGCAGCGCACCTTCATCGATGAGCTCCGCGACGGTCCCCTTGAAGGGCTCGAAGACCTTCTGTGAGAGAGCCACGACAAAATGCTTGCCGAGAAGGCGGCCACCGTCAATACTGGAGTCTCCGCGGGTCGGATGGAGGAGACAAATGGGCGAGAAAAGCGAGGTTTTCGACTTTGACCCCGCGCGCTACCAGGCGCGCATGAAAGAGGCGGCTCGACGGATCGATACGGCGCGATCCTTTCATGAGGCCGACCGCGTGCCGGTCGTCATGCCTGTCGGCGGCAGCTACTTTGCACGGATGTTCGGATATAACATTCGCGACTATTTTACCGACATCGAGACCAACATCGCTGCGAAGGTGAAGGGTCTGAAATGGGCCTTCGAGGAGCTCCAGGACGACAGGACCGGAGCTTCGCTTGCCTTGGACCTCGGCCCGGTCTATGAGGGCCTGCTTTTTGACTGCAGAATTGAGTTTCCAGATGACACGAGCCCGCGGATAGTGCACAGGCTTGAGACTCGAGATGATGTCGTGAAATTCCAGCTTCCTGAGATCGAAGGGCATCCCAAGGTCGAATGGGCGTTCGACAGGTGGGAGAAATTTCGTGCACTGGCCCGAAAGATGGCCCCGAAGATGCCCATCAGCGAGGGCGGGTTCGGCATTCATCCGCCTCTTTCCTGCGCGTGCGCGATTATGAGCCCTGCGAAGGTATATGAGATGTTTTACACTGAGCCGGAGCTTCTGGGGCAGTTTCTCGACAAGCTTCTCGAGGCCTTCATAAGGCTGCGGGATTACTGCGACAGGCGGCTGGGCAGGCGCACAACGACCCTTGGGCTGGCCGACGACAACAGCGCTTTCATATCTCCAGAGATGTACCGCGAACATGTCGCGCCGCGCCTGAAGACGCTGTATGATCGATACGGGCGGGAGGGGCGCTGGCTTCATGCGGACGGCCCGAACGATCATCTCTTTGATGTGATTGCCGATTATCTGAAGGTGGACTCCATGGATATCGGCGGCTTTTCTTCGATTGACGCAGCGGTTCGTGCGATGAAGGGCAAGACCGTCATCGAGGGCAATATGAACAACCGTGACCTCTATGGTCCGCTGGACGAAAAGGCAAAGGCCAAGGTAAGACACATGATCAGGACAGGCGGCCCGCGAGGCGGCTATATCTTTGCAATCGGCGGTGAGGCCTACGTGGGCGTGCCGCCGCAGACGATGATCGATCTCGTTGCCTATGCCCGGCAAGCAGGACGCTATCCAATAAATGTGGAGGATTAGGGGATGGGGGGCTTTGAGTTTTTCGATTTCAATATATGCCTCGGCATGCCGAGAATCCCGATGTATCACTTCGAGCAGGACGCATCTGTTGTGGAGGCTCAGCTGGCTCGTCTGAATATTACCGGAGGTCTGGTAAGACATACCCTTGGCGAGGAATCCCATCCCTCTCAGGCAAACCGCCATCTCACCCGCGCGCTTGATGGCGTTGAGCGCTTCAGACCGGTATGGGCTGTCATGCCCCACTGGACAGGGGAGTTTCCTGCGCCGGCTCGAGTGGTGGCCGAGATGAAATCTGCCGGAGCGCCGGCGGCCGTTATTTACCCTGAGACCCACGGCTTCAGCATTAGCTCCTTTGCCACAGGGGCGCTGCTGGAAGCGCTCGAGGAGGCAGGGATTGTCCTGATGGCGCCGCAGTCTCAGGTGTCTCTTGAAGCCATAACAAAGATTGCTCGCGCCCACCCCGCCCTGCATGTTGTCCTTATGGAGGTGGGATACAGGAAGGCGCGCGACCTTTACCCCCTCTTCGAGCAATGCGCAAACGTCCGCATCGAGACAAGCACCTACATGCTTCACAACGGCATCGAAGAAATCTGCCATTTTTTTGGCGCCGAGAGGCTTCTTTTCGGCTCACGCTGCCCCCTGTACAATCCCGGGGCGGCTGTTGCTGGCGTGACCTATGCTGGCATAGGCGATGAAGAGAAGCGCCTCATCGCCGGCAAAAATGCCGTCGGACTGTTAGAGGGGGTGCGAAGATGACACTTGATGGCCCATTAGAAAGCTCAGCGCTCGCCGGCAAACCGATGGAGTTTGGTGTCATAGATATCCACGCGCACATCGGGGCGCTTGGGATATTTCACGCGCCTCGGCCCGATGCGGCCGGGATGCTGGATGTCATGGAGAGGACCGGCGTAAAGCTCGCCTGCATAAGTGCAAACGACGCCATTCTGGCCGACATGGCGATTGGAAATGACCTTGCAGCTGCCGCCATGAGAAAATACCCCGGGCGCTTTGCACCCTACGCCGTGGCAAACCCCAACCATCCAGCCCGGGTAATCGGAGAGCTCAAGCGGTGCTTTGACGAGCATGGCTTTCGCATGATAAAGATACACCCGTCTGTCCATTGCACCAGGTTGACCGATCCTGCGTATGACGCCGTCTTCGACTTTGCGGCGCGCCGCGGTGCGCCCGTTCTCACGCACACCTGGCAGGGTGATGAGCACTGTGGCATCGACATCGCAGCTGAGACTGCTCAAAGGCACGCGGGAGTGAGCTTTCTCTGGGGGCACAGCGGCGGCGGCGAAGTCCGGCGCGCCCTCGAGGCAGCCGCCGGGCTGGCAAACGTCTACCTCGAGCTTGCTGCAAGCCAGGTCTGGAGCGGGCGTATTGAGACAATGACTGGCAATTTTCCAGTGGAGCGGATCGTCTGGGGCTCGGATTTTCCTTTCATCTCCCTGCCCCAACAGCTTGGCCAGGTTGTCTTTGCGCGCATTTCAGACGAGGCAAAGCGGATGATTCTCTCAGACAACGCACAGCGCATTCTCACAGCTGCCGGCGTCCCCTGCTCTGATTGATTGAAAAATACGCCAGGCTTCGTATACTGAAATCAAGAACTGTTGCCCTGAGTCCGCAGATGAAAGGGGCGCGATGATGACAAAGAGAAGAGCCACCCGACGCGCGGCATTTACAATCGTGGAAGTGATGATAGTTACGACCATAATCACCAGCCAGGCGGGCAATTATGGTGACGTGCGCCGCATAGCCTATCAGAAGAGCTGCGAAAACAACCTTCGCCAGATATACATGGGCCTGACCATGTACGACATGATGCACGGCGGCCTGCCCCGCGCGAGGTTTTACTCCGAGCAGCCCAAAAGAGATCCTCAGAGCATTGTGAGGATGCTCGGCAGCGAGTATGAGCCGACCCTTATATGCCCGGTCTTTCCGGACAAGATTAAAGAGGCGGGGTTGACCTATCTTTACAACGATACGCTGGCCGGGCTGTCGCTCGACATGGTGCCCAATCCCCGCGAGACGTGGCTGATCACCGAGATGAACGCAGTAACGGACGAGGTGCCAATGCCTCATCCGGGCGGCTTTCACATTCTCTACGCGGACGGTCGCATAGAGGTCACCACGGACCGCCCGGAGGTTTTCGTCAAATTGCAGCAGGAGATCGACAGGCGGCGCCAGGCTGAAGACGAAGGCGATCCAGAGGAGGCCTGAAGGCCCTCGTCTCCAAGGGCTGCTGAGCAGGCCTTCGAGCGTGCCGGGTCCCTCCCGGCCATTACCCGGTAGCAGAAAGCGAGGATTTACATGGGGCAGGTTCGTGGCCTGTTGAAGGTTCTTTCCACAGAGGAGATGGATGCTCTTCATGACGGCGCTCTTTCGATTCTGGAAGAGACCGGCATGTGGATCGAAAGCCCCGACGCACGATCATATCTCGGCCAGGCCGGCTGCGACGTAGATGATGGCACAATGAGGGTACGCTTCGCGCGCCGGGTGGTGGAGCAAGCCGTCACGCGAATGAAGGCACGCTACGCTGACGATCAGGAGGGCCAGGTCTGGGCAAACGTGCGTTATTCGCGCATATTCTTCACCAACAGGCCGCACAGGCTGCACACGGACTTTACCGCCAATGCCGGTGGTTTTCCGCCGTTTATTCTCGATCTCGACGGGCGCCGTCGCAAGGGGACGTTCAAAGACGTCACAGAGGCGATTGCCCTTGCCGATGCCCTGCCCAATGTCGACATGACAGGTCTGCCCGTCAGCGCGCAGGAGGTCCCGCATGATCAGCGTCCGATTCGCATGACCGCAGCGCTCGTGAAGGGTACGGCCAAGCTCGGAGGCATCGAGGCATGGACCAAGCGCGACATCCGAGCCATAGCCGAAATGGCCGACGTCGTCACAGGTTCGCGCGAGGAGACGCTCAAGAGGCCCCCGCTGATGGGGTATTCTGAAACCCGCTCCCCTCTCTGTCTTGATGCCAACATGTCGGAGCTCTTTATCGAGTATGCGAAGATGGGCTTTCCACAGTCGGTCGACACTATGCCTTGTGGCGCTACTACCGCACCTGCCAGCTCGGCAGGAACCCTTGTAGTCGGCCTCGCCGAGACGCTCGCGTGCCTTGTACTAGGTTTTGCGGTAAATTCCGAGGTGAGGATGAGCGTCGATATCAACCCCAGCCTTGCAGACATGAAAACGCTCGTCTTTCCTTATGCCAGCCCGGATCGCATGGCCACAATGGCCGGATGGACCCAGATGCTGCATGAATATTACGGATGCCCGTCAGGCATACATGCGGGCAAGACTGATGCATGCGTACCAAATGCCCAGGCCGGTTTCGAAAAGGCGCTCTCTACACTGCTGCCGATGCTCTTCGGGGCTACCGGCATTGGAACTCTCGGGCAGGTGGATGTGGCCGGGATCACCTATTCTCCCGTACAGCTGGTCATTGACGACGAAATCGTCGGGTATATCAGGCGGATATTCAAGGGCTTCGAGGTAAACGCCGAAACCCTGGCGCTCGACGTTATTAAAGAGGTCGGTCCAGGCGGCAACTTTCTCACACACCCGCACACTGCCCAAAGCTTTCGCAATGATTTCTACCTCTCCGAGCTGGTCGAGAGGCTCTCGTGGGATGCGTGGAACGCACAGGAGATCAAAGGCATCGAAGAGCGAGCAGCCGAAAAGGCCCGCCGCCTGATGGCCGAGCACGATCCGCATCCGCTTAGCGCCGATCAGGAAAGAGAAATAGACGTCATAGTTGAAAAGTATCTCGACTCTTAGCCGCTCGCCGGCGGTGGCTCGCCTCCGAAGGACACGCGGACTCACATTCGCCAAAAGGCTGACCAGTCCTTGCTGACCGCACATACAGACAGCCGGCTGGAGTCGCACCTATCCCGAGGGACAACATCGTATGCGCATGCCAGAGCCATATGCCTTTCCCCCCGAGCTTGAGAGTGTCAGCTGTACCGGCCGTACCTGCGTCCCGCTTCAATGTATGCCCTGTAGCCTTCAAACCCGGTGTCGCTGAGTACCGGCTCAAAGGGGCTGGCCGCCGGCATCATGATAAATCCGCCTCCTTTCATGGCGGCGCGACAGTCAGATTCCACCTTTGCCTGGATTTTCTCGGCAGGCCAGTAGATAAGCGCGTCGTAAGGCATGTTGCCCATGAGGACAACCTGCTGGCCGATCCTGCTTTTTGCCTCAGAGAGTGTAACGTTGCCACCGGGTGGGACCTCAAGCGGCTCGAGGATGTCCGCGCCCATCTCTGCAAACTCCTCCAGCACTTCATCCAGCCTGCCGTGGCTGTGCACCCAAGTATAGAAGCCCGAGGCATGGATCAGCTCGTGAACAGGTTTGTCAGGAATGGTGACAAATTCGTGAAAGTCCCGCGGAGACATTAGCGGCGGTACAGCAAGCTCCGGACCAGCGTACGAAAAGACCGGCCCCGCACCCTCACTTAACAGGTGCTTCACATATTCGAGCACCCTTACAGAGAATATCTCGACAAGCTCCCTGAGCCGCTCCCTGTGCATCACGCTCCACGTTGCAAGTCCTTCGCTGCCCAGGAGCACATGCATAAACATTATCACGGACGGGATGCCCACATATGGGAGACCGCGTTCGCCCACCTCACTGTCCTTTCGTGCCATTACTTCGGCAACGGCCGGGCGAACCGGCCTGTAGGGAAGCCTCATCAGCCGCTCAAAATCATCCATGCTCTCAAGCCAGAACTTCACGGTCATTACTTCGTATTGGTTGTGCCTGCTGCTGCGGGTAACGCTTGTGAGAGGCCCGGCCGGAGTCTCGATCGTACTCTCGACGTCCCGCCAGTCCGCGTCCTCGCGTATGATGCGTGTCTCCAGAGGTATCCCTGCTGAAAGAAAGGTGCCCGTGTCGAAACCGACCGGGTGAAAAATGTCGGCAGTGTCATACACAAGCCGCCGCAGCCTCTCGTAGCTCTCGTCAAAGCGACCCATGAAATTCATATTTTCGCCGAACGGGCTCACGCCCTTCACAAAAACAGGTACCGTGTCGGGCGTTTCACGGCGAAGAACCGCCAACAGCCTCTCTCTTGAGGTCACAATGTGCTCCTTGTCGCGAGGTTAAGACATACGGCGATACCGGCTTGGGCGCTGAAACCCGGCCTTTTTCATGATCGAGTAAAACGCCGCTCGAGTGATGCCGGAAAGCCGAGCGGCCCTCGAGATATTTCCACCGGTGCGTTCAAGCATTGCAGACACATATTGGCGCTGAAAGCTGCCCAGCGCACGGTCCTTGCCCTCGGCATAGGTTACAGGCGCGCCGCCACCGAAATCATGTCCTTGCGGGCGTTGCCGTACGCCGATGTCGTCAGCGGTAATCTCCTCGTGTGGCGACATCACCACCGCGCGCTGAATTGTGTTTTCCAGCTCGCGCACGTTGCCGGGCCAATCATACTCCATGAGGGCAGCCACGGCGCTTGCTCCCAGGCGCATCGGCCCCTTGTTGAAGCGCAATCGATACTCTTCTGCAAAATGTGTCGCGAGCATTGGAACATCCTCCATCCTCGACCTCAGCGGCGGGATGGTCACCTCCATGACTGAAAGCCTGTAGTACAGGTCGGTGCGGATGTCCTTGAGTACATCGGCATTCGTTGCGGAGATAAAACGAACATCGATCTCTTGCGCGTCGAGCCCCCCGACCGGCATCACCTCACGCTCCTCTATGGCTCTCAGGAGCTTGGCCTGGCAGGACATCGGCATGCGGCCTATCTCGTCGAGAAAGACACTGCCCCCACACGCGGAGGACAGAAGCCCCTCCTTGTCATGCTGTGCCCCGGTGAATGCCCCCTTGCGGTAGCCGAAGAGCTCCGCCTCCAGCAGCTGCTCGGGAAGGGCTGCGGCGTTTATGCCGAGAAACCTCTCTTTTGAACGGGAGCTCTCACTGTGAACCGCACGTGCAACAAGCTCTTTGCCGGTGCCGCTTTCGCCGCGAATCAGGACCGGCGCATCGGTCGGCGCCACCTTGCGGATAAATTCAAACAGGGCGAGCATTTTTGGGGACTTGGCGATAATCCCTGCAAAGCGATCCTCATCGACAAGCCTGCGCCGTAAGCTCTGCACCTCCCTCTCGAGAGAAAGCCTCTGAAGGGCATACTCAACAATAATAAGAATCTCTTCGGCGCGGAAAGGCTTTGCCACGTAATGATAGGCCCCCTGGCGCATAGCTTCGACGGCAGTCTCTATGCTGCCGAAACCTGTAATCACGATTACCATTGTTTCAGGCCAGCTTTCCTTTATGCGGCGCAAGAGCTCGATGCCGTCCATGCCGGGCATTGACAGGTCGGTTATTACAAGATCGACAGCGATACTGGCCATAGTCTCAAGAGCTGCCTCGCCGCTGAGCGCGCGCATTATGCGCGGGTAGGTTTGCATGAGGATGGCGCCGAGGCCGTCAAGAACATCCTCGCTGTCATCTACCAGGAGTATGGTGGCGTTGCTGTCGGCAGAGGGCAGATCAGGCATAACAGACACCTTTGGGAGGAAAGATCAGGCGCACCAATCCCGGATATGCTACACAAAAGACTGGAAAGACTCCATGCCTTTTGCCGGAAAGAACGCCATGCGGATAGATGGCTGTCATGATGACGCCACGTTGCGCTATCAGGGGGCTTCCACGTAAAATTCAAACATGGCGCCCTCCATAGACGCCAGTCCATCCATCGATGCTATAACAGTATGCTTGGTGGGGTCGTAGTCTATGCTGTCGGCCTGTGCAGCGGCGGGGGCAAAAAAAGGCGTGTAGTCATCGAGCCGGTTTATGATCCGCACATCCTGCGCAAGCGACATGCTGTAGTTGAAAACGTAAAAGCGGTACTGTATCAGAAAGCGCCCTTCCGGCTCCCCCTCAAGCACACCACGATCTATGAGCCTTGTTGTGTCGCGAGGGCTGAGTAGCCTCCCCACGAGAAAGACCGAAAGTCCCGGCGGCGACACGGCTGAAATCGCCTGCGACACCAGTACATCACTGCCGTACTGAAGCGATCTTGTCGAGGTGCGAGACTCCGCCGCATCGATCGTCAGGGCGCGAATCAGCCCCCGCGGGTCTCGCATGAAGGCGGCTGCCTCTGCCTCTGAAGCAGCCAGTACGTTTCCGGCAACAGACTTGCCCGAGACCGTTCTGGACCCTGAGCTAACCTCTACGGTGAGGCCTTCCTCGAGCCTTCCTACCAGCGACATCTGGGCACGCCGCACGCTCGCGTCGCTTGTCAGCGCTGAAATACGGGCATCCGACCCCTGGACATAAACGGGTGATTCGCGATGGGCCAGGAGCTTGCCGGTATCAGTCTCGGCGTAGCCCAAAGGGACGTCGGCCTCGACACCCATTGCGCCGGTTGCAGTCCCTCGCCTCACGGCGGCGGACTCCAGAGTCAGGAGAGGCAGCGGATGGTCGGTAGCGCCGGCATCCAATGCCGCTTCGCTGTAAGCCTCCAAGCGCGGCACAGTTTCATAAGCATGCTGAAAGAGCGCACTCGGGCCCGTGTAGGCGCGCCCCGTGGCTGTGGCTTGATAGCGCCCGGGCGTCTGGAGCGTCTCCGCAGCTGCAGCGCCGGAAATGCCTACAGGGTGCCTGACCGAATGAGCACTGTCCATGCCGAGCAAACCGGCATATGTTGCGTGCCCCTTGATATTGCGGCTGTCGCCGCTGGTCTCTATGCCCGCAGAGTCCTGCTCTCGGTGCTGGATCCTCCTGTCGACATCTCCGAGTGCGCCCTGCCAGTTGCTTACCAGGATGCCCAGCTGCCCCTGGGCGAGGCTCTCGGGCCGGCTGGGATCGGCTAGCGCCAGTGCCGGGGCGCTACCAAGCTGGCCCGCAAGGGCGCTTGGACCGGCACTGCCCCTCACGGGCACTGCCTGCCTGAGCCTTACCACTCCGCCTGAGGCGCTTACTGTCACGCTGTCCACGTCGGGATCGGCAGGCACTGTCACTCGAACGCGGTTGGTAGGCCCGGCGTAAGTGATGTCTGCGGTGGGAGGGGCGTAGCTGGTAGAGAAAGCGGCGATGGCCTCTGTAGGCTGCAGGTCAATTTCTGAAATGTCCCTTTCATAGGGGACAAGACCACCGTTGTAGACCGAATACCTTGGTCCGCAGGCGGCCATGATAAGACAACCAATAAGGATTAAGAGGATGCGGCCACGCATTATGCACCTCCAGATGCCTGCGCTCCCGAGGCGTCTCGGCCGCATGGTGCTCAGCCGAGTGGCAGGCAGGCCTTAAAAAAATGGCGGGACGTCACACGACCTCCCGCCATTCTTATAGACACCCACAAACTCGCCCCGCCTCCGGGCTGCAGGCACAAAACACTCTCACTTTGCAAGGGGGTCTCTATTGCCCAGCGTCACTAGAACGAGAAGACTGCCGATCTCCTCGGCGCGCTTGACGACATCATCCGTAGGCGAAAGCCTGAGCGACTCGAACTGAGAGGTCTGGTACTCCCTCTTTGGATCGACAACAACTATGCGCACCACGTTGCCGCGCACAACATCCTGGATGTCCTGATCGTTGATAACTACCGGCACCTGAGCAGCATCGGTGAAAGCCGTCGGCCCGAAGGTGCGGATGGTCGCATAGACAGTCACACCCGGCTTCAGCGGAATATCGGAGATGCGGTAAACGTAGTCCTTCCCCCAGAGCCTCCAGCTCGACCGAGCTCTAACGTTGAGGCTTACTGGAAGCGTCTCACTCTCCGTGCTCCACCGCCCCATGCCTCGACTGGGCGTGATAGTGGCCGCCTGCGGTTCCCTGATGTTCAGCTGCATTGTGCTGCAGCCCGCGACCGCCCCCACCAGCGCCAGAATCATGATGCTTGCCGTAAGACGCCTCATTTCCTCCTCCTTCCGCACATTGGACTCCGAGCAACCGACGGTACGCTCGCGATAAGGTTCATGGCCATGGACGCTTTGGCGATTATAGAACGCTCTCATGGGGTGTCAAGGCAAAAAAACACACAAAATCAACCGGGCAAACATCTTGAATCGCGCTGGCTTAAAGACTCGATGGAGTGAATAATCTCCCTTTGTACTTGTATAATAAGCGGCGGTCCAATAGACTTTTCAGGCTCGGGGCTTAAAGCAGCTCTAACTGGTCGCCATAGCCGATGATCTTTCTTCAAAAGGAGCCTGCGGGCGCCATGAACTCCATCGAAAGACTTAGAGCTACTTACAGCTTTGAGACGGTCGACCACCTTTACCGGACCGATTTTTACATCTGGAGCGAGGCTTTGGAGCGCTGGAAGTCTGAAGGCATGCCGCAAGGAGCGGAAGCAAATGATCTTTTCGGATACGACCAGCAGGTAAAGGTGTCGGCAAATCTCTCAGGCTGGTGCGAGCCGCCCTTTGTCCCGGCCACAGAGGAGATCGTTCTGGAAAGCGGTGATGATTACGATATAGTGCGTGACAATGCTGGAAGGACTCTCAAGTGCTTCAAAGGCCGTCGCCACGGCTTTATGCCAACCTATCTCAAGCACGCTGTCACTTGCCGGAAGGACTGGGAGGAAAACGTCAGTCCGCTACTCTCGCCAGAGACCCCGGAGCGCCTCAGGATGATACGTGAAAGAGCCCAAGTGCTCGCCGGGGCCCACAGCGAGGGCCTGTGGTTGGTACAAAACATTATCGGCGGCTATATGTATTTGAGGGCGCTGGTCGGTCCTGTAGAGATTTGCTACATGGTTGTGGATGACCCTGACCTGGTCCACAGCATGATGAGGCGATGGTTTGAGCTTGCGGACTCGATAAGCAAAGAGCTCCAGCGGCATGTCGAGTTTGACGAGCTCTTCCTCGGCGAGGACATCTGCTACAACCACGGGTTGCTGATCAGTCCGGAGATGGTGCGGGAATTTCTGTTTCCTTACTACCGGCGACTCAAGGAAAACATGCAGGCCCGCCAGAAGCGAAGGCTCTTTTTTCACATCGACACAGACGGCAATGTAAACGAGGCCTTGCCCCTCTACCGGCGAGAGATCGGCGTGGATGCAATGAGCCCGTTTGAGATTGCCGCCGGAAACGACGTGCTTTCGATTGCCCGGGAGCACCCGGACCTTGTGATATCCGGCGGCATAGACAAGCGAGTGCTGGCGGCCGGACCGCCCGAGATAGACGCGTATCTTGAAGGTTTGATACCGGCAATGGTCGCAAGAGGGGGCTACATTCCGACCTGCGACCATGGAGTACCGGACAACGTGTCTTTCGAAAGTTACATGCATTACCGTAAGCGCATGATGGATCTTGACCATCTGTGACAAGCGCGGACTGCGGGGGCCTTATTGGCTGAAAGCCCCGCGGTCGCGACGCCGATATATGGCTGAGGGCTTTTTCGGCTGGATGCTGGAAGGAGACTGTTAATGAATGCTGGCATTGCAATCCTTGTGACTCTGTTGATAGGCATCGGGATTCTCCTGCTGCTTGTCGTGGCGTCTTTCATTGTCTATTACAACCGCTTTGTGACCCTGAGAAACAGGATCGACAATGCCTGGCACCAGATAGATGTTCAGCTGCGCAGGCGCTATGACCTTATCCCGAACCTCGTTGAGACGGTCAAGGGCTATGCCACGCATGAGAGGGAGACTTTTGAGAAGGTTACGGAGGCGCGGGCGGCAGCTATAAACGCCCAGAGTGTAAGCGAGCAGGGCAATGCCGAAAACATGCTGAGCGGTGCTTTGAAGTCGCTTTTTGCCGTCGCGGAGGCTTATCCACAACTCAGGGCCAACGAAAACTTCCTTGCACTGCAGGAGGAGCTTGCCGGAACCGAGGGAAAGATTGCCTATGCGCGTCAGTTTTACAACGACATGGTCATGCAGCTGAATACGGCTGTACAGAGGTTTCCGGCCAACGTAGTCGCCGGCATCTTCAACATCAAGGAACGTGATTACTTCGTGATCGAAGAGGAAGAGGCACGCGGGCCGGTGAAAGTACAGTTCTGAAAAGACTCACAGCAAGGCATCAGCAGGCCTCAATGAAAAGTCGATCTCAGCCCGGGAAAAACATGGAACGCACTGATTTTTATAAAGAAATTTCGGCCAACAAGCGCCGGTCATTCGCATTGATGTTTGTATTTGCCCTGGTTGTCATCTTCCTGGGCTGGGCGCTCGGACTGTACTGGGGGCAGCCTTATTTGGGGCTCTTGCTGGCATTTGCCATAGCAATGGCTGCCACGTGGGGCAGTTACTTTTACAGCGACAAGATAGTGTTGGCTCTTTCCAATGCCAGGCCCGTCGAGAGGCGTGAATACCCGTATCTTTTTCATGTCACCGAGGGTCTGGCGATCGCAGCAGGGATACCGGCGCCGAAGTGCTACGTCATAGATGATCCAGCTCCCAATGCCTTTGCAACCGGCCGTGACCCCGAGCATGGCGTAGTCTGCGTTACCACGGGGCTTCTGGACATTGTGGAGCGCTATGAGCTCGAAGGAGTCATAGCGCACGAGATGAGCCACATTAAGAACTATGACATCCGCCTTCAGACGATGGCGGTAGTGCTTGCCGGCATGGTGGTGCTTCTTGGCGACTGGCTCATGATGAGTGTCTTCTGGGGACGGCGCTCCAGGAGACGGGATTCCCAGGGCGGCAACCCCATAATGATGATATTGATGATCTTGGCGATTGTGGCGGCCATACTCAGCCCCATAATCGCACAGCTCATGAGGCTTGCGATCTCGCGGCGGCGCGAACACCTCGCCGATGCAACCGCAGTAAAGCTCACGCGCTATCCAGAGGGGCTTGCCTCAGCCCTTGCCAAGCTCTCCTCTTCAAATCTACAGATGCGGACGGCCAGCAAAGCCACCGAGCACCTCTTTATCGTAAATCCCCTCAAGGGCAAGGGTATGAAGCGGCTTTTCAGCACACATCCGCCCATCGAGGATCGCATTGCCCGCTTGCGTGCAATGGATGTCGGGCCCAGCCCTGAGCCTGATGCCGGAAAGGCTTGATTGACCGCGTGCTTTGCCTCGATATAATGTGCGGGGTGAATATGAAGATCACGCGAATAAAGGCATACTCGCTGGCAATGGCTACTGCGCTGCTGGCAGGCTCCGGCTGTACGGAGCTCAGCCGCAAGCAAACCGGCATGAACGCCACCGTAGAAAACCCCTGGCAGGTAGGGCGCGCTGGACTGCCCATTTCCCAGGCCCGCCCCGGCGGGCTCGGCAGGCTCAATTACGGTGAGGAGGCCATGCTCTACCGCGTGACAAAGACCGATACACTTACGGACATAGCGATAAAGCACTACGGCGATCGCCGATTTACCTATGACATTTATCTTGTAAACGGCACCAAGCTCAAGGAAGCCGGAGGTCTCCGGCGCGGCATAGTGCTCAAGCTACCGAAGATGGATGAGCCTACCAGCGCAGAGGTTTTTCCGGCGCGCCCGTAGCTCAATCGGATAGAGTAGTGGGCTTCGAACCCAAAGGTTGCAGGTTCGAGTCCTGCCGGGCGCGCCAAGAAACAACAGGGCCGCATAATGCGGCCCTTTTTGTTTGCTCTACAGCGGCGCGCCGGAAGACGTACTCTCAGCCGCCGCGGTGGGCTTTGCCCTGTCTTTGGCGCCACTTTTCCTCGGCCTCTGGCGGCCTGAGATAGTATGGCTCGAGGGCGGATCGGTCTGTACGCTCGCCCACAAGATAAGACTTTTCCCCCAAAAGACCCACACAGGTGGCTCGCGGCCGCCATGTGGCCTGTCCAAGCAGCTCCACGCCTGGAGCTCTGAAGCTCTCCGCGTAACGGTCCAGCGCATCACCCGTCACAAATACGGGGCGCGGAAGCGTCCGCAAAAAATCCTCCGGTGTCGTCAGAAGCGGACCCTCTTCCCGAAAAAACGAAAATCCCACGTTGATGTAAAACGCAGCATATATCTGGCTGCGGCGGGCATCCACCGCCACGGCGACATGATCGGCGGTTCGTGGGCCGTTTTCCGCGATCACGTCCAGTGAGCACACCCCGATAACATCCACACCAAGAGCAAAGGAGAGGGCCTTGGCCGCAGCCACGCCCACGCGAAGGCCTGTATAAGAACCGGGGCCGATGCTTACAGCAATAAGCTCGATGTCTGACTTCTGCCAGTCAACCTCCGCCAGGCAGCGATCCAGCTCCACCAGAAGGTCCCGTCCGTGGACAAGACCCTTCTGAAAGTGCCTTTCATAAATCGGTCGGCTGTGGGCCACGCAGGCTACGCTTCCGATCGTGCTGGATGTCTCTATTGCGATCGTGTTCAATCCATTGCCCCCGACATGCAAATCAGTGCTTCATTGCTTGAGTGCGCTATTGATTATTCTCATCGGCTCCCTCTCAACCTCAGCGACCACCTCCATCGAATTGAGTGCGGTGCACAAAGCAAGGTCTTCCTCGAGACCCGCATTGCGAACGTTGCTCGCGCCCACCCCGGAAAGCGAAAGCCTCCTGAGTGTGTCCCACTCCCTGGCGCACGCCTCGCCGGCAAAGCACGCGGAGTCCTCAAGCTGCGCTCCCGCCTCAGAGAGCCTGTTCGCAAAAAGACCCGCGCAGATTGCATCCTCGATTGTAAA
>SLPQ01000099.1 GCA_007131925.1 Candidatus Brocadiia bacterium
AAAAGCAATCCCATACACCCACCCAAGCGAGAGAAAGACCTCCACCTGTCGCCTGTCACCCAGACGCAGCGTATGCATGGATGGTGATGATGAGCCGGTGACCCGCTCGCGACTTGCCGAAGGGGCCTCCTGCGGCGCTACAGGGCCTTGGGAAGCCTTGGACTCCCGGAAAATCTCGAACAGCTCCCGCCCATCTCTTCTGCGCGCCATATCGCCCTCGCAAAAATCAGTCAGCCTCCCGGGCGCCTCTGCGAAAGAAAGCCGGCCCCATATTACAACATACCACCCCCTGAAAGTCAACAGCTATGTGCCGCTTGAGAACACGCCTTGGCGCTTGAGGTTTTGTGAATCACGCCCGGCGGTCGCACCAGCGACGCCCGAATAGTCCCTTCTAACCTCTCGGCCCCACAGCGGCCGTGCCGGCGACCTGGCCGCCGTACATCTGGTACTGCAGCGGCACTGACCTCCCGCTGCGTGTGACGCTCTGGTAAGCCACTATGCCCACGCGCGCAATGTCGGCCCAGTACTGCAGGCGGCGCCTGGCGGACTCACCATCATCGGCCTGCATCACGACAAGGTGATTGCAGGACCAGGTCTCCACGACCTCCTTCAGGCTGTCCTCAAAGACGCCGTAAAGGTGCGGCCACGTCACGTCCGATGCTTTGTTTACAGCAGCAGAGAGCTGCTCGCTGAGGGCCACGCTCGCCCCCATCGACGCCTGCATCACAAAGGCCGCATCCGGACGCATCGCAAGCCCGGCAAAAAGCGTACGGCACGGTACCGCGTTAAATTCCACAGAAAAGCCGCCGCCGGGAAAGTAGCTGTCTATGACCGGCCAGAGGTGGACGTTCTCGTAGTTTCTGGTTACACGCCTGGCATCGAGGCCCGCCCAGTACGGAGGATGGTTGCCCGAGTTGCAGAAGTCCACGATGCCGCCGTATCTGTCGATGATCTCTCTGTCGGCGCTGGAGGCGTTTACCTCAAGGAGCGGGTCGTCCTTGAAGTAAGCCTTTCTGAAATCGGCAAAGAGAGGCGGCCTTCCCCGTGAAAGCCCGAGAAGTATGCGCTGCGTGAGACCGCGGTTGAAGTCGTTTTCCGTCGCAAACGCCACCGGCGTCTTCGCACCAGTGTGGTCGAAAAGATCGTTCAATATCGCCTCGGGCACGTCGCCGGTCGGCAAATAGTCGGTCCATTGTCGCTGTCCCTGGAATCCTCCAACCGTCGCGCCAAGCTCAGCCATGATCTCCTTGATGGCAATGTACATTTTGCACTGGTATTGCAGCGTGTCGAGCGAGCCGGTCTTGTCGCCATGGGGGTTTTCGACATGGATGCGGCCCGGCATGCGGCGCTTGAGCCATTCGAGCATGCTCTTCGACTCGTCTTCGTACCTGCCGCTTTCGATGCGACCCCTTATCTCCATCATATCGATATGTATCGTATTGACGCCGAAAAAGCGCCTCGCAGGCATGACGTGGGCAAGGCCGGTCTCCATATTCATGGAGTGCCCGCCGAATGAAGCATACGGAGTGCCCCACATATCCGCGAAGGTGGTCGCAGCTGACAGCCAGTCGATCAGGTCTCCCTTGAGCCCGTCGGAGAGTCTGACCGGCGCACCATCCTCTTCGATGACGTCTCCGACGATGCGATGGCAGAAGTATCCGGACTGCGCGAGCATCCCGGTAGCTGCACAGGCATAGACTACGCCGGGCCATCTCGCCGAGTTTCCGCTGACGTGCGCTACGGGCAGCTGGCCATAGGCTATGTTCGCGAGAAGCATCCCCTCCAGCTCGCCCGGGTAGGCCCACACGTCATCGAAAGAGACCAGTACCTCCACGCCGTTTTCACGCATCGAGCGTCCCACCCGCCGGGCGCTCGCGGCGTCACGCACCAGCTCGCCGGCGACAAATACGGCAGAGGGCCTCCCGTCGATGTGATAAAATTCGCGGTCGATAAAATCCGCCACCATCGACAGTCCTTTCTTGACGCGTGCCTGCTGCTTCTGCATGGCGGCCTCGCGACCGTCGATAACAGCCGAAACGCCGATGACGGGCCCGGATGTCTCCGTCTTCTTTCTGAGTCTTGCCATAGGTACCGCTCCTTTCGCAAGGCGCCCCCGGCGCGCTGCCGCGCGCCCGGCCGCGCAGCCGCTCGGTGGGCAAACGGCTGTATCTTATGCTCTTGGTGCTGCTTGTGCCAGCACTTTCGGACCAGGGGGCGGATTGAGCCTTGACACGTGCGGCACAGGCCGTAACGTCATCTTCACCGGGGGAAGCCGGCGTCCAATCAGCGCGCATGCATGGAGAAGTTGCAAATGGACAGTGTCCTCAAGATCGGCATGGTCGGCCTGGGAGATATTGCACAGGTCGCGTATCTCGAAAACCTTCATAATCCCGCCGGGGGCATCGAGGTCGCGGGCCTCTGCGATATACAGCCCGAGAGGCTCGAATGGGCCTCGTCGCAAGTGCCGTCGGCACGGGCGACTGATGATCTCGAAGATCTGCTCGAAGACAGCGGGATAAACTGGATTTTCGTCCTTACGCCTCTGCTGGCGCACGCGCCTCTTATCCGAAGGTCCCTCGAGGCCGGCAAGAACGTTTACACCGAAAAGCCCATATCGGTTGATTTCAACGAGGCGGCCGACCTGGTCGAGCTCTCGCGCCGTAAGAACTTGTACCTGGCAAGCGCGCCGGTCATGCTGCTCTATCCTGTCTATGAGTACGTGCGGAGCCTCGTACTTTCCGGCGCGATCGGAGATGTGAAGGCGGCGCGCGTGATGGCCTCTCACGGCGGGCCGGACTCCTTTCCCACCGCTACCGACCTCGGATGGCTAATGAGAGAGGAAAAGGCCACCGCCATACCGCCCCTTCCAGACATGGGCATATATGGCTTCTCGTGGCTGGCGCATGTCTTTGGTCCGGCAGAGAGGGTCTCTGCGATCGCCACCATAGCCAAGCCCGAGCGCACCTTCGACAAGGTCACCGCCCCCGGCTTCAGGCCCTACACGATGAACGTCAAGGTAAAGGACAACTGCATCGTCAGCATCGAGTTTGCAGGCGGCGTGCTTGCGAGCGTCACGGCAAACTTCGTCGCCGGCGGCCATCTGCCGGAGCGCTTCGAGATGTATGGCTCAGAGGGCACCATCATGATGCCTTACAAAGGCCCCTACGTGAAGATCCAGTCAAACCTTCCCCCGCACAACGAACCCGCCGGCCTCCATGAGCTCGATATCAGCGACCGTGACGGGGGCAGGGCGTTTCAAGGTGTCAACTGGGGGCCCATAGTCGCCGCGCACCTGCAAAGGGCAGTCGCAATGGGCGCCGAGCCGCTCATCGGGCGCTACTTCAGCCTTCACATCATCGAGATAATCTCAGCCGCCATGGAGTCGGCCCGCACAGGCGCCACCAGGGAGCTTGAGACAGTCTTTGAACATGACAAGGCATGGGGCATCTGAAAGTAAAGACAACCTGCACCAGGTGAGCGCGCCCGATTCTGCAGCATATCCTGCCCGCTGCGGGCGGCGCATGCCCGTGGCTGAACCAGTCACGCTTTCGTCGGTGCGTGCGCACGGACGGCCTTCACACGCTTAAGCACTGTCAGGATGCGTCCTGTGCTCCGGTACGGCTCCCCTGTCCTCTGCTTGTGGGGGCAGGCCCGGAGGGGGCATTGTGACGAAGCTATCCCCGGTAATGTCATGCATTGAAAGGCGCTGGTGGAGTTTGGCTAAAGGAGGTGCAGGATGAGACCTGACCGTTGCAGGAGTGTGATCTGCGTGCTGGTCCTTCTCTGGATCGGAGTGGGTGGCATGGCCTGCGCTGGTGAAGACGCGGCCGCGCCCCCTCAACGCCCGGCCGCAGAGAATATCTCTCTACCTGAGCCGGAGTATGATGGGGACATCTCACTTGAGGAGTCCATCGCCGGCAGGAGGAGCCGCCGCAGCTTTACCGCTGAGGGGCTGTCGTTGGCGGATGTTGCTCAGATACTGTGGGCGGCGCAGGGCATCACAGACAGGGCCGCGGGGCTTCGCGCGTCGCCCTCGGCGGGAGCGACCTATCCGATGGAGATATACATCGCGGTAGGAGATGAGACCGCCGGCGAGCTGGGCGCAGGCGTCTATCGGTACCTGCCGCGTGAGCATGCGCTGGAGCTTGCCTTTGAGGGGGACGTGCGCGAGCAGGCTGCCACCGCGGCCCTCGGCCAGACATTTGTGGCGCGTGCGCCGATGGTAGTCCTGATGGCCGCTGAGTATGCGCGCACCGCTGGGCGGTACGGCGATCGGGCGACGCGCTACGTGGCGATGGAGGCAGGTCACATCGGTCAGAATATCTACCTCCAGGCCGAAGCGCTCGGGCTCGGCACTGTCGCGGTGGGGGCATTTCAAGATGAAGCCCTTGGGAGGACCTTTCGGCTGCCCGCCGCACAGGAGGCGCTGTATCTGATGCCGGTCGGCCACGTAGATTAGGCGCTGCGGCCTGCCATGCCGGGTGGCTCTTGCAGCACCGGCGCACAGGGGAGCGGGCTGAGGTTTTTCACTGGCTATGAGCCGCGCCCCTGCTGAGGAAAGGGCGGCTTTTACGCGCGCGCCAATGTGGACCCTGCACAGGCTCCCCCCGCTCTTTGGAAGAATCTCGCTTCTGCGCCCGGAACGTGGAACTTCCCCCTGTATTCATGGGGTCAAAGAGTTGTATACGGGGGGTATCAAGAGCTGGCGGGGGGGCTCAGTCAGCGGCATATTACTTTTTGAATCCCGGGTATTTATGAGTGGGGAAGGAGTAGAAGGAGTATGCGTATGCGTTACCGGAGGCTCGGGTATACCGACCTGGAGGTGTCGGAGATCTCCCTCGGGTGCTGGACCATGGGCGGGCCAAACTGGAAAGTCGACTCATCGATCGGCTGGGAGCGGCCGGAGGAAAGCGAGATCATCGAGGCGGTGCATTTTGCAGTGGATCACGGCGTCAATCACTTTGACAACGCGGATGTCTACGGCAACGGCCACGCGGAGAGGCTACTTGCCAGATCGCTGGAAGGACTGGACGCCGATGTCGTTATCGCCACCAAGGTAGGCCACTTTCACGGCACGGCCCTGCACGCCTACACTCCACTTCACATCCGCCGGCAGTGCGAGCAATCACTTCTGAATCTCAAACGGGACTATATTGATCTTTACTACTTCCATCACGGCAACTTCGGGCCGGACGACCGATACCTCGAAGGGGCCATCGACACGATGCGCACCCTGCAAAGAGAGGGCAAGATACGCCACATAGGTCTCTCAGCGTACAGCGAGGATGACTTTGAGCGGCTCGTACCGGCAATAGAGCCCGGCGTGCTCCAGGCGCATGCAAACCTGCTCGATACGCGCTTCATACGGCCGGGCGGGCGCATTCCCAGGCTCATGGAGCGTTACGGCCTGTCGCTCGTGGCATTCGGGCCGCTCTCACAGGGGGTGCTTCTGGACAAGTTTGACCCGGACTCGCCGCCGGAGTTTGCCTCCGGTGACAACCGCCGCAACAAGGATCTTTTCAAGGCGGACTCCTTAAGGCGCATTCACGGCAAGCTTGAGAAGGTCAAGGAGCGCTTTGGAGGCACCCGCGAGGATTTGGCGAGGGTGGCGCTTCAATACCTGCTGGCTCACGAGTGCGTCGGGTGTCCGATAGTGGGCTTTCGCAACGTGGACCAGGTCAAGTGCAACATCAGCGCAGCCGACAGGCCGCTCTCGGATGAGGATGTCGCCTGGCTGCGGGAGCTCTTCGTGAAGTGATACCCCTGGCAGGCCTAAGCATCAGTGTGCCACGTGGGCAGCACGTATGGCTTCTGATGTACGTACAGGTATTTTGCGCTACCCGGTATTTCAAGCGATTAGCGATAGTCCTCCACGCGCGGCTTTTCAATCGCGGTTACGCCGAAAAGCAGCGGCTCGCTCGACGAGAGCCCGTTTGCACCGACCATCTTTACCGACTCGATGGCGATGTCTGGGCGTGTGTTTGTCCACTCACTGCCCCATATGACCGCCTGTGAGCCGTCGGGAAGCGTGCCGGCGACGATCGCGCGGGTGAAGTAATACATCCGTGACAGGCCGCAGTCCCACTCGGCTAACGTCTCGTCCCAGCGGATCGGGTGCGAGGTGACCAGGCCGTCCTCCCAGCGTATTTCATAGAAGCCTATGAGCTCGCTGGACTCTCGTGGAAAGTGCGTAGCGTCTCCCGCGTGTACAGTCGGCCTGCCCTTTTCAGTGGCCGACTGAAAAAACACCAGTGCCGCCCACCGCCCTCGAACCGGCAGCTCCACCTCCATCGGCCGACCCTCGATGCCATCCATGCGCGCTACGCGCACGAGGTTGTTGCCGCCGGTAGGGGCCGGATCGCCGATGTGAAGAGGCACAGCGTTATAGAACATGTCGCCCACCTTCAGGCCGCTGAGGTCCCATTTGTCACCCTTTGGAGGGTGGTTGAAGGCGGACTTGATGTCGAGCACCTCGAAGCGCGTCGGCGTGGCGTTTGCCGAGGCGGGCGGCTCTGCGGCGAGGCGGGAGCGGATCCCGGCCAGCTCAAACGCCATATGCTCCATGGCCTTTTCTTTTTCCGGGTAACGGTCCGACCAGAGCAGGTTTATGGAGTAGGCGGCCTCGGGTATATTGAGCTTTGCCAGCTCAAACTCATCCAGCGCACACCACGATGAGATCTCGCCGCCGAGCAGGCCGCTTTCCCTGACACGCGCTGTCCAGTCCTGCTCGCGCGTGCCGGCCATGTTTCCCACGATAAACTTCCAGCCGAGGTCTTTGAAGACTTCGTCTCCGCGCGTGCCGGACCAGTTGGTTATGCGTATATCACTGGTATGTGCCGCAATTATATCGCGCGCGGTGGTCGTGTCCGGCTTTTCGTATCGCACGACTGTGCCCTCAGACCAGGCGCGCCCGAAGCGATTGTGCCAGTCCACAAGGTGATCGCCCCACATCCACGTCTCGATCCCGCGCTCCTTAAGGTGGGCATGTATCTTCAAGACGTCGTCGGCGAAGAGCGCCCCTGTATCCTTCCCGCGGCAGCGCGGGCAAAAGGCGCCGGCGCGCCATTCGTCGTGGCCGATATGGACACGCCCGGGGTTGAGCACTTCCATGTACTCGTCCATTATGTCAAAGAGCACCTTGTAGGACTCTTCGTTTGAGGGGCAGTATGAGTCGGGCCAGGCCATTTCTGGTGTTTCGGCGAGGTCGCGCCGTGCACAGGCGATGTAATAAGTGTGCGAAAGGCTCTGTATCTCGGGGACTATCTCGAGGCCGTACATATCGGCGGTGTTTTTCAGGTGGGCAAGGTCGTCCTTCTCGATGTAGGAGCCACCTGCCACGCCGAAATGGCA
>SLPQ01000180.1 GCA_007131925.1 Candidatus Brocadiia bacterium
GCTACGTTCTTTTTTGCACTTCTTTTCGCCGCAGCTCTTTCAAACCGGGAGTTTCCCGGCCGGCGCTTCTTCAAAACGGTCCTTTTTGCTCCCTATGTGGTTTCCGTAGTGGGGGTGGCCATACTGTGGACCTTTATCTATGATCCCGGGTGGGGGCTGGCCAATGCGGTATTAAGCCTTATTGCCAGACCCGCGTGGTGGGTGCTGAGCTCGCTCGGTGCGGCCGGAGCGTGGGACGGGCGGATCAGGCTGGAATGGCTGGGCAGTCCTACAACGGCCGTGCCCTCGCTGGCGGCGATCATGGTGTGGGCCGGCATTGGGTTTTACCTGGTGCTGCTGATGGCAGGGATCGACCGGATACCCGACACCCTTTACGAGGCGGCGAGGATCGATGGGGCGACCGAGGTTCAGAACTTCTTCTACATAACGCTGCCGCTTCTGCGAGACGTGCTGGTGGTCGGCATCAGTGTCTACATAATCGCATCTCTCAAGACCTTCGGGCTCATCTGGGCGATGACACGCGGTGGCAACCAGACGCACGTGATGGCAACATACATGTACGAGGTGGCCTTCGATCCGTACACGATGACTTTTCGAATGGGCTACGGTACGGCGATGACGGTGATACTCTTTTTCTTCGTTATCATAATAACGTTCACTTTCAACAAGGTCATGCGTCGCACGCAGCTGGAGTACTGATGGAAGCCGATGTCAGGGACTACAGACCTACCAAGGGCCTGAGCTCGAAATGGGGCAATGGGATCATCTTCATGATACTGCTGGCGTGGTGCTCCTTTTCGCTTTTCGGCTTTGTGTGGGTCATGTATACCTCGCTCAAGAGCGACCAGGAGCTCTTTCGCAGCCCGTGGTCGCTGCCGAGCAGGCTTCTCGGCGCCGGCATGACCAGTGTTTCCAGCGAGATGGCGGGTGCGCCGGCGACGCTGGCCCTCGACGGCAATGCCTTGACCGCGTGGACTTCCAGCCCCTCGAGCGAGCCGGAGCCGCAGCGGCTTGTAATAGACTTCGGCACGAGAGAGACCGTCGACAGAATGGTCATCCGAGCAGGTCAAGCCGGGCGGGTCGACTGGGACTCGGTCACCTTCGCCGTGCGCGACACTGATGTGGCGGTGCGCGAGGGCCCCTCGGTCAGCGGTGATGCGGCGACCTGGTGGTTTGAGCCTTTTGAAGCGCGCGAGGTCGCCATAACGTTTGAGAGGCCCCCTCTGGATCAGCAGACCGGTCTCTATAGTGTGAGCGTCTCGGACGTTCGCCCTTACAGGCAGCGCATAAGACTGATGTGGGAAAACTACCGCTTTGCGTGGACGGTGGCCAACATGGGCGCCTACGCCTTGAACAGCATCATTATCACCGCCGTGAGCGTGACACTGATCGTGATGCTTTCGGCGATGGCCGCGTATTCGATAACGAAAATTGACTGGCGGGGACGACAGTTTTTCTTCTACTTCTTTCTGGCAGGGCTGGCTGTGCCTGCAAGCCTTCTGCTGGTGCCGCTTTTCATGCTTATGAAGGATTTGAACATTGAAAATCTCCAGCTTTTTCCCGTCGGATCGTACTATCTCATAAGCATCCGCGACTTCTATCTGGTCGACTCGCGGCTGGGTCTTATTCTCATATATACAACGCTGGGCCTGCCCTTTACGGTCTTTGTGCTGACGGGTTTTTTCCGGACTCTGCCAACGGCCCTTGCCGAGGCTGCCGCCATCGACGGCGCAAGCGAGTACGCGATTTTCTGGCAGGTATTTCTGCCACTGGCCAAGCCGGGGCTGGTGACGGTGGCGATTTTCAACTTCCTCTTCACCTGGAACGAGTACCAGTTTGCGCTGGTTTTCATTTCAAACCCGAGGCTGCAGACCCTTCCGCTCGGCCTCTACAGCCTCTCGGCCGCCACCCGACACGCGACAAACTGGACGGCGCTCTTTGCGGGGCTTGTGATCCTGATATTCCCGACCATAGTGATATTCCTCATCCTCGAAGACCGCATAACAAAGGGCCTTACCGTCGGCGCGATAAAGGAATAGTCGCAAGCAGCCGGGCGGCACGGGCCTGTTTTGAGCCGTGAGCCGGCCATATCGAGAGTCACCCGCCGCGCTGTGGTGCTTAGAAGGCTGCCTTCAGAGTATATAGCGGCTCAGGTCCTCGTCCTCGACGATCTTGGAGAGGCGTTCGCGCACATATTCCGGCGTTACCTCGAGCTCCTGGCCTGCCATGTCAGGAGCGTGAAATGAGACCTCTTCGGTGAGCTTTTCCATCACGGTCAAGAGCCGGCGCGCGCCGATGTTTTGCGAGCGGGAGTTGACGCTTGCGGCGATTTTGGCCACCTCTCGAAGCGCTTCATCGGTGAAGCTGATTATCACGCTCTCGGTCGCCATCAGCGCCTCGTACTGGCGTCGCAGCGCGTTCTTGGGCTCCCTGAGGATGCGATAAAAGTCCTCCTCCCCCAGCGAGGAGAGCTCCACCCGTATCGGAAAGCGCCCCTGGAGCTCTGGTATCAGATCCGCCGGGCGGGCCATGTTGAATGCGCCCGACGCGATAAAGAGCATGTGATCGGTGCGTACCATTCCGTGGCGGGTGTTTACCGTGGAGCCCTCGACTATGGGCAGCAGGTCCCGCTGGACGCCCTGGCGCGAAACGTCAGGGCCGTGGCGCGACCCGGTAGAGGCGATCTTGTCGATCTCGTCCACAAAAATGATGCCGGAATTCTGCGCGAGGTCAAGCGCCTCGGCGACGACCTTCTCGTTGTCTATGAGGCCTTCGGCCTCCTCCGAGCGCAGTATCTCCCGCGCCTGTGCGACGGTGACCTTGCGGCGCCGACTCTTGGGGGGCACCATCTTTTCAAAGAAGTCGCGCATGTCGCTTTCCATCTCGCCCATACCCATCGAGGCGAAGATGTGAGTTGGAACGGCCTGCTCACTGACGGTCAGCTCCACTTCGCGCGAATCGAGCCTGCCGGCATCAAGCAGCTCCGCCAGTTTCTCACGCGTAGCGGTATCCTCGGGCGGCGCGGCCTGCTCGTCCTGGGCGACAGGCGCCGGTCGCGGCATCAGTACGTCGAGCAGGCGCTGGCGGGCGAGCTCCTCCGCGCGCGCGTTGACTTTTTCCATCTCGGACTTTTTAACCATGGCGACAGCCACGTCCACGAGCTCCCTTATCATCCCCTCGACATCGCGGCCGTAGTATCCGACCTCTGTATACTTTGATGCCTCGACCTTTATGAAGGGCGCCCGGACAAGCTGTGCGAGCCGGCGCGCGATCTCGGTTTTGCCGACGCCGGTAGGGCCCATCATGATGATGTTTCTTGGGGCGACCTCTTCGCGCAGTTCCTCGGGCAGCTGGAGCCGTCTCCAGCGGTTTCTCACGGCGATGGCAACGCTTTTCTTGGCGTCTTCCTGTCCGACGATATATTTGTCAAGCTCAGAGACGATGTGCCTGGGGGTAAGCTCGTGGCTCACTTGATGACCTCCACGGTAATGCTTGAGTTGGAGTAGATACAGATTCGGCTTGCGATTTCGAGCGCCTCCCGCACAATACTTTCTGCTGAAAGATCGGTGTGCGCAGCCAGCGCGTGAGCTGCAGCCATGGCATAGGGGCCGCCGCTTCCGATACCGAGTATGCCGTCCTCGGGCTCGATAACGTCGCCGGAGCCGCCGATGAGAAGGCTCTGCCGGCGATCGACGGCGACCAGGAGGGATTCGAGCCGGCGCAGGCTCCTGTCGGTGCGCCACTCCTTGGCAAGCTCTATGGCCGCGCGCGCGAGGTTTGCGGGGTATTCTTTGAGCTTTGCTTCGAGTCGTTCAAGCAGCGCCATAGCGTCGGCGGTAGCGCCAGCAAAGCCGACTATGACCTCGCCGTCCGCCAGTCGCCGGACCTTTCGGGCGTCGCCCTTGACGACGGTCTCACCGACGGTGACCTGGCCGTCACCGCCTACTGCGACCTGGTCGTGGCGCCTGACTGTCAGTATGGTTGTCGAACGCATCACAGGGGCCTCCTTTTGGATCGGACCTGCCTCCAAGGGTAGCAAGAAAAATGATTTACGCAAGCAGTAAGGCAGATGAGCCGGCCTCAGGCAGCTGCTGGTTTCCTGAACTGCATAGCAAAATCTGCCGATACTGCAATGGCAATCGCAGTTCAGAAAAGGGTCGCACAAGTATGCCCCCTGAAAAAGATGACGGTCCAACGGGGATGAGCGCCTGGAGGGATTTCTGGAGGGTGGCGGGCGTTTCATTATCGGTGGTAGTGCTGGCCGGCGGAGGAGCCGCAGGAGGCGTGGCGATAGACCGCAGGCTGGGTACGGCGCCGCTTTTTTCGTTGCTGCTGCTCCTGGCAGGCCTTGCCGTGGGCGCATGGTATGCTTACAAGGTCTTCGTGGAGATGGTCAAGTGAGTGTGGCCTTCGACGCTGCATATGCTCGCAAGCTCTTCGCCTGGAGCGGCTGGGTGGCTGTTCTTCTCGTGATGGTTGCCATGGCGGTTGAAGGTCGCCCGGGCGTGCTGTCGGCGGGAGTGCTTCTTGGAGCCGCCGGGAGCTTTGCGGTACTGGCGCTTCGAATGAGGAGCGTCTTGAAGGTCATTGGGGCATCGAGCAGGGGCGAGGCCGCCCGGGCCGCCTTTCTGCACAGCCTGTCAAAGCTGGCGGTGGCGTTTGTCGTGCTGGCCGTCGGCGCACAGATGGGCACACGGGGAGCTCTTGGCACGCTTGCGGGGCTCATGGCGACGCCGGCAGCGACGTTTGCCGAAGGACTGTATGTGGCTGTAATGAACATACGTGGACAGAGGGGGCACAGATGGAGGTAGCCCCGCCACTTCTGATAAGAATAGGCCGGCTTACCTATCAGTATGAGACGGTCTACGTCATGAGCATGGTGATGCTGATACTGATCGCGCTGGCGGCCTTTCTGACGAGGCGGCTGACCATGGTGCCGGGTCGCGCGCAGGCGGCGGCGGAGTTTATCGTGGAGACCTTCGATGAGCTTGTCACCCAGAGCTTCGGCAGTAAGCTGGGAAGGCCCTTGCTGCCGTGGATGGGCACTCTTTTTCTTTTCCTTGTGCTGTCGAACGCCTTCGGGATATTTCCCGTGCCGCGTATCCAGATAGGCTGGATAGTGCTGCCGGCCTGGGAGGAGCCGACGCGCAACTACATGGTACCGATGACGCTGGCGCTTCTGTTTGTGGGCGGCGGGCACATAGGCCAGGTCCTGAGCCGGGGGGTTTTGGGCTACATAAAGAGCTACTTCGAGCCGATAGTATTCTTCTTTCCGCTCAACGTAGCCACCGTGGCGGCGGAGTTTATCTCAATATCTTTTCGTCTCTTCGGCAACGTGTTCGGGGGGGCGGTCATAGCCAGTATAGCCTTTAACCTGATGGTCAACATCCGGATATTTCCGATGCCATGGATAAATATACCTATAAGCATGTTTTTCGGTCTCTTTGTGGGCCTCGTACAAGCGTTTGTCTTCACGACGCTTGCGATGACGTATGCGTCTGTGAAGATCGTGGAGGAGTGATTTGCTCGACGCGGCGCAAATCGAGGTTGTGGGCGAGGTCCTGCGTTACATAGCCGTGGCGCTTGCGATGGGCTTCGGAGCGATAGGCTCGGCGGTGGGCGAGGGTCACACGGCGGGCATGATGCTGGGGGGAGCGGCGCGCCAGCCCTCTGAATACGGCGGCCTTTTTCGCACGATGCTCATCGGGCAGGCGATGGCCGAGACGGCGGGTGTATTCGCACTGTTTATCGCCATAATACTGATATGGGTAAGTGATCCCCGCACGCTCGTGGCGGCCGTGGCGAACGTGTCAGGCGGGTTTGCTGTGGGTTTTTCGGGGATAGCCACCGGTATCGGCATGGGGTACGTCTCTTCGCGCGCCTGCGAGGGAATGGCTCGTCAGCCGGAGGTCTCCGACAGGATGATGCTCTCGATGCTTCTGGCGCAGGCAATGGTGACGTCGGCGTTCATGTTTGCGTTTCTGGTTACGGTGCTTCTCATATTTGGCGGCTTCAGGGACACAGGCTCTTTTAACGACATAGTCCACTGTGCCAAGTATATGGGCGCGGGGCTCGCGATGGGGTTTGGAGCCTGTGGACCTGCCATCGGTGTGGGTATCGCTGGTGGCGAGGCGTGCCGGGGCATCGCGGCGCACCAGGAAAACTCCGGACTCTTGACGCGGATGATGTTTGTGGGGATGGCGGTGGCACAGTCGACTGCAATATACAGTCTCGTGATCTCGCTGATCTTACTGTATGCGGTTTGAACTCGGCAGCAATTACCGGGAGGAGCTTGATGGACCAGCAAGTTTGGACGATGCTTACCGAGGCGATAATAATGGCCGCGCGCTATCTTGGCGCTGGCCTGTGCATGGGCCTCGGTGCTATAGGGCCGGCTATAGGCCAGGGCTTCGCGGCGGGCAAGGCCCTCGAATCCATAGCTCGAAGGCCTGAGATGGCCGGCCTTCTCACGCGCACCATGCTCGTAGGCCAGGCGGTGTCGGAATCAACGGGCGTCTATTCACTCGTCATCGCCATCATCCTGATCTGGGTGGTCTGACGGGACGACGATAGCGAGGTAAGGCTCAATGAAGTTTGACGGAAAAGCGCGCTGGCTGCTGCTTTACATACTGCTGCCGGTGTACCTGGTAACGCTGGGTGTCTTTATCTTTGTCAGCAACGTCTACCGCGGCAGGTACCCCCTGCCGGAGGACCGCATCTCTGCGGAGTTTGTGGACTTCGGCGAAACTGGTTACATCCTTGCCCAGTCACTGACCGTGCGCGACCAGCGCATCGAGCCGGGCACCGTCATCGACACCGATCTGGCCGAGCAGCTGGTCGGCACGCTCGGGATTCTCGGCAGGCACGTAGTGGTGGTGGAGCCGCCTGAGGAGTTCAGCCCGGAGAGTGCTCCTGCTGTCGAGGCCACGCGCATAGCCGGACCCGACCGCTATCTCGTGCACTCCGTGACTGTGGGGCCCGCCAATGAGGGAGTCAGCCTTGATGCCGGATCGGCTTTCACCCGCAACGTGGCCGCCCGCGTAGAACAGGCCGCCGCCGCGGCCGACTATGACGGAGAGGTCACCGCGGCGAGCGCATCACGCATCGCAGTGCCCGAATCTACCGAATCGGCCGAGTTTACAAGCTTCATCGATGGGGAATATCTGCTCGATGAGACCGTCACCATCAGGATCGACGGCGATGAGGTCGTCAAAGAGGAGGGCACCGTCATAAGCCGGGAGATCCTCTTGGGCCTCATGCGCATGCGTGACCGAAGGCTGCGGGGAGACACCGTAATGGTGCGCGGCCA
>SLPQ01000032.1 GCA_007131925.1 Candidatus Brocadiia bacterium
GCGCGATCAACAACTTCTTCACCTCGCTCAACACCCTCCAGGGCCAGCCCGAAGACCGCAGCGTGCGGCGGGCCGTCGTTGAGTCGGCGCTTACGCTCACCGAGGCAGTCAAAACCCTGCGTGGCGGTATGGATACGCTCAGAAGAGACATCGACTCCGAGCTTAACGCCGCCGTAAGCAGCATCAATCAGCTCACCGCCGAGATCGCAAGCCTCAACCGCGAGATATCCACACTCGAAGGCGGCTCGACCGGCCAGTCGGCAACGGCCTTGAGAGACAGGCGGGATGTGCTCTCCGGGAAGCTGGCCGAGCTGGTCGAGGTAAACCTCATCGAGCATGAGAACGGCATGGTTACGGTCTTCGCCGGCGGCGACCCGCTGGTGATGTTTGACCGGAGCTTCGAGCTGGCCACCCAAACGAGGATGGATCGTGGGGTGGCGGTCTCGGACGTGGTCTTTGCCGCCGACGCAAGGGCGGCCACGCTCAAAGGCGGCAGGATCGAGGGGCTCGTCGCGGCTCGTGACGAGGAAATTGTTGAGTTTGCCGACAGTCTTGACACGTGGGCGGCGGCCTTCATCGAGGGCTTCAACCGCATACACGCCTCGGGCACAGGTATTGACGCGATCAGCGAGGTCGTCGGCCTGAACAGCGTAAGCGACCCCGAGGCGGTACTCTCCCAGGCCGGCCTGCCGTTCGCGCCGACTACCGGCACTTTCGACATGAACGTCATCAACAAAAACACAGGGTCCTCAACCCTCGTGCGCGTCCACGTGGATCTTGACGGCACAGGGGGCGACGACACGACTCTTTCCGGGCTGATCACCGACATCAACGATGCGCTCGGCGGCTTTTTCCCCGATATCAGCGCCTCGATGGGTCCCGGCAACACGCTGAGGCTGGCCAGCAGCTCACCGGAGCTTGAGTTTTCCTTCTCAGATGACACCAGCGGCGTGCTGACGGCTCTGGGGATAAATACCTTTTTTGCCGGCAGCGACGCATCGAGCATGTCGTTGAACCCGGCAGTCGAGCGAAACCCCGGCCTCATAGCGGCCGCATCCAGCACACTGCCCGGTGACAATGCAAACATCACGAGGCTGATCGGCTTTCAGAACGAGCCGCTCGCCGCCCTGGAAGGCACAAGCGTGGAGGAGTACTACCAGGGCATAGTGGCCACGCTCGGGATAAAGTCCGCCGCCGCGCAGGACCGCCACCAGGGCGCCGCAGCGATAAAGTCTGCAGTCGAGGGGCAGCGCGAGGCTTACAGCGGCGTGAGCATCGACGAGGAGGCGGTCAAGCTAATACGCTACCAGACAGGCTACGCCGCGGCAGCACGCTTTGTATCCGTGGTTGACGAACTTCTACAGGTCCTTCTCAGGATGTAGGCGGATGCCATGAACGACGGTCGGAGTATGCTGATATCGAAATGGAGGCACGGCTGATGGGCGGCTTTTCAGTGACATTGCCCCGGGTTTCCAACTCGCTGCGTTCGCAGCTCTTACTGGCCAATCTCAACCAGACCTCGGTAAACCTCCTGCGCAAGCAGAGTCAGATCTCCAGCGGACGGCGGATACTCTCACCTTCTGATGATCCCTTTGATGCGGCCATCGCAGGGCAGATCAAGTCCTTTCTCGCGCAGAAGATGCGTTTCCAGACAAACATTCAGAACGCCTTCGGCGTACTGTCAACCGCCGACGGCGCCCTCGGCCAGGCCAGCGATATCATAAACCAGGCCTACACGATTGGCCTCGAGGAGATTGGCGTTATCGCCACCGAAGAGACCCGCCGCAGCGCCGCGGCCATCATCGATGAGCTCACGAGCGAGCTTGTCAGCCTTGGCAACACCCGCTTCGCAGGCCGGTACATCTTCGCCGGCAGAGATACGCTTACCGCCCCGTTTGAAAACCACGGGCAGGGTATCTATTTCCGCGGAGACACCGGCGAGGTCAGCGTTTCCATCGATTACTCCTCGGCCAGCTCGACAAGCGTCGACGCTGCAGGAGCCTTTGGCGCGGTGTCGGCCGAAATCAGCGGCACGCGGGACCTGGACCCGGCCATAACGGGCGATACGCTGCTTGGCGACCTAAACGGCGGCAGGGGTGTAAAGCCTGGCTCGATAACAATTTCCGACGGCACAAACGTCTCCACGATCGATCTTTCACATGCTGCAACCGTCGGCGACGTCTTAGCCGCCATAAACGCCGGCACGCCCCCCTCTACAACCGCCTCGATACGCCCGGACGGCAAAGGACTCATGATAGAGGCGCCCGGCGGCAACCTCCATGTCACCAATGCCCTTGGCGGCTCTACGGCTACGGACCTCGGCATATTTCGGCCGAGTGGCGCAGGGGAGGTCCTCACAGGCGACGACGTCGACCCGGTGGTGACGCTTCTGACGCCGCTTTCGGCGATCGAGGGGGTGGACTGGGCAGGCGGCATGCAGATAAGGAACGGCTCCCTCGAGGCGACGCTTGATTTTTCCGGCTGTCTGACTGTCCAGGATGTTCTCCAGGTGATAAACCTTCAAGGGCTCTATATCGAGGCGCGCATAAATGACGCTGGAACCGGCATTGACATAGTCAGCCGGCTCTCAGGCGGGGCCCTCGAGATAGGAGAAAACGGCGGCACGACCGCATCGGACCTGGGGGTTCGCAGCATGGACCTCTCTACCGTGCTCTCAAGCCTCAACGGCGGGCGCGGCGTCTCGACAGCGGACGGCATCGACATGACGATTACCCTCAGCGACGGCACGAGCTTCGGCGTGGACATATCAGGCGCGGTGACGCTCAGCGATGTGCTGGATGCGATAAACACTGCGGCCGACAACCCCGGCACTCTCAGCGCATCGCTTAATGATTTTGGAAACGGGATAGTCCTCGGCGACTCCTCCGGCGGGGCCGGCGAGCTCTCCGTGGTGCGCGCAAACATGTCAAACGCCGCTGCGGACCTCGGCATTCTGGGCTCGACGGCCGGCGCGGTGCTCGAGGGGCAGAGCGTGCGCTCCGTGGAGCCGGGCGGCGTCTTTTCGCATCTTCTGGGTCTCAAAAAAGCCCTGCTTGCAAATGACGACGCCGGCATCAGCTTCTATACCGGCAGGCTGCAGGACGATCTGCCACGGCTGCTGGAGAGCCGCGCGTCGCTGGGCGCGCGCCAGCAGCGCATGGAAACGGTCAAAGACCGGATATCAAACGAGGTCCTCGAGCTCAAGGGGATGCTCTCCGACAGGATGGACCTGGACTACAGCGAGGCCATCGTGAAGTACTCGACGCTTCAGGCGTCTTTCGAGGCGGGCCTGCAGACGGCCGGATCGCTGCTGCAGATGTCGCTGCTGGATTTTCTTCGTTAAAGCTTTGGACGGGGGACTGCGATGCGTATCAACTCGCCCCGATTCGGAACCATCGAGGTGGATGAAGACCAGGTTATCACCTTTCCTGAGGGGCTCTTGGGGTTCAGGGATTTCAAGCGATATGTTTTTCACGAGGCATCCGGCCAGGGCATATTCAAGTGGATGCAGTGCGTGGACCTGCCCGCGCTCGGCTTCGTGGTGACCGACCCCCGGCTCTTCAAGAAGGACTACGCTGTAAAGGCCGCGCCTTCTCAGCTGGAGGGTCTGAGCCTTGCAAGCCCCGAAGAGGCGCGCGTGCTCGTGATAGTGACCATACCGCAGGACCCCGTGAAGATGACCGCAAACCTCCAGGGGCCGCTGGTGGTAAACGCCGAGCGCCGGCTGGGCATGCAGCTGGTCCTCAGCGAAGAGGAGGGCACGACCAAGTACCCGGTTCTCGAGGGCTTGAAGGCCAGGGGAAGGCCGGAAGAAAACTGAAAGCGTGAGGGAGCGAGCGATGCTTGTCCTTTCGAGACAGAAAAACGAAGCCATCATGATCGGCGACGACATAGAAATCATCGTCGTCGATATCAGGGGAGACCGTGTGCGCCTGGGCATCAGCGCGCCCCAGGAGATCCCGGTACATCGCAAGGAGGTTTACGATGCGATAAGGCGCGAAAACATAGAGGCCAGCAGAAGCTCCCTGACCGACCTCTCGCAGCTCGACAGGCTGGTCTCGGATGCCGACGGCGAAGATAAAGATCGCGGCGGCGAAGACGATCGCGAAAAGGATGGCAGGAATGAAGGCAGTGTCGATTGAAGAGGCCCGGTGCCTCAAGGGGATGGCCGTTTTCGAAGGAGAGATGAAATGACAAGGATAAACACAAACGTACCCGCCCTGATAGCAGTAAACGACCTGAACAGAAACAACACCGAGCTCAGCGAGACGCTGCGGCGTCTCTCCAGCGGGCTCAAGATCAACAAGGCGGGCGATGACCCGGCCGGCCTGATCATCTCTGAGCTGCTGAGAGGCCAGATCGGAGCGCTCAACCAGGCGGTGAACAACTCGCAGCGGGCCTCCAACGTCCTGGCTACCGCAGAGGGCGCGCTTAACGAGGTCTCAGCGTTGCTTGTCATGGTCAGGGAGCTGTCGATCCAGGCCTCTAACCGCGGCGCGCTCACCGGCGAGGAGATACATGCCGCCCAGCTGCAGCTGGACTCGGCCGTGCAGTCGATCACACGAATCGCCAACACCACCACCTTCGGCGGCACATTGTTGCTTAACGGCAACCTCGACTACATGACAAGCGGCGTCTCCACAAACATACTCGATCTGGCCGTTCACTCGGTGCAGTTCGGCACAAACGAATACGTGCCCGTGGTGGTAAATGTGCTCTCGGCGGCCGAGGCGGCAGGCCTGGTCTTCACGGCCGCGGGCCTTTCGGCAGAGCAGGATATAACACTGGAGGTCGCAGGCAACTTCGGAGTCGAGACGCTATCCTTCACAGGCTCTACAGCAAACAGCGCCATAATGTTCGCCATAAATACGGTCAGCGACGCTACCGGAGTCTCGGCGGCCCTTTCCGGCGATGCGCTTGTAATCTCATCGATCGAAGAGGGAAGCGAATCCTTTGTAAGCGTCAAGTCGCTGGCGGGCTCATTTGAAACATCTCTTCACGAAGACCCCACCGTAGTCGCCCAGCGCGACACCGGCAAGGATGCCAACGCCACGATAAACGGCTCGAAGGTGGTGGCCTCCGGAAACAAAATAAGCCTGAATACCACGGCCCTGAGCGTCGACATGATGATGGAAAGCGGCTTTACCGGCTCCTCGCATTTTGCAATCACCGGCGGCGGCGCACTCTTCCAGCTCGGTGGGGGCATCTCCACAAACGAGCAGATAAATATCGGCATCCGTTCCATAGCGGCAGGCCGCCTTGGCAACAGCGACTGCGGCTATCTCTCGGAGATCACAACCGGCGGACGTTACAGCCTTATCGGCGGAGACACTCGCTCGTCGCTGAAGATCATCGATGAGGCGATACTGCAGGTGGCCACCATGAGGGGCCGGCTGGGCGCATTCGAGCTCAATACAGTCCAGACCAACATCGCTTCACTGACGGTCGCCATCGAAAACGTCACCGCTGCCGAGTCGGTCATCAGGGATACCGACTTTGCCTCTGAGACCGCCGCGCTGACGCGTGCGCAGATACTGGCCTCGGCCGGGACGTCGGTGCTCGCCGCCGCCAATACCACCCCGCAGAGCGTCCTGCAGCTTCTCGGGTAAACCGGCAGGTGCGCGAAAAGGTGCCACATTCGCTAAAGGCACACTGCGTACGGGCCGATATTTCTATCCGGCAGGGCGGGGTGTTCCCGCCGCACACGTAAATGGATCCGGCTTGGAGAGCCGGCGGGGGGAGCTGATCCCCAGGCATGGAGGCCCGGGGCACATGTAAGCGCGCGCTCAAGGGAGGTGATGCAAATGATGTAGCAACGGGGAGCCGGGCCCGAAGGCCCTGGCGCCCCTCGTGGGTGGACATGGACGTCTACTCTTTGCTTTCAAGGAGGAATCATGAGCAGGATCAACACAAACGTACCGTCTTTGACGGCGCAGCATGATCTGACGAGGGCGCAGCGCGACCTCACCACATCTCTGCGCAGGCTCTCCAGCGGCATACGGATAAACAGCGCTTCCGAGGACCCGGCGGGCCTGATCATAAGTGAGCTTCTCCGCAGCGAGATGGCCTCCATAAACAAGGCTATCTCCAACACCCAGCGCGCGGTCAACATAATCGCGACGACCGAAGGCGCTCTCAACGAGGTAAACAGCCTGCTGGTCGACATCCGCGACAAGGTCGTAGAGGCGGCCTCGACAGGAGCCCTGGGAGCTGAGGAGATCAACGCCAACCAGCTGCAGATCGACTCGGCGGTTCGCTCGATATCTCGTATCGCGAACTCAACGGCCTTCGGCGGCCGCACGCTGCTCAATGGCAATCTCGACTACGTCTACAGTGGCATAGACGGCTCGAACGTCGCCGGCGCCACCGTCTTCGCGGCGCAGTTCGCCGGCAACTCGAACATCTCGGTGGTGGTGGACGTGACAAGTACCGCCAGCGCCGCATCAATCGCATATGCCACATCGGCCCTCGGCGCCAATGGCGCCACGGTCGAGATCGCAGGCATCAAGGGCAGCGAGGTTCTCAGCTTCGCAGCCTCGGCCTCGACCTCGGCCATCGCATTTGCCGTAAACGCCGTCTCCGACGTTACAGGAGTTTCGGCGAGTCTTTCCGGCTCGGCGCTTGTACTGAGCAGTGAGGCGGTCGGCAGCGACCAGTTCGTTTCCGTCAATGTGATGGAGGGCTCCTTTGACACCACGGCCCAGCGCGCTGAAGGCAGCGACGCAGTAGCGACGGTCAATGGCGCGTCTGTTGACGCACAGGGCAATGCCCTGCTGGTCAATCAGCTTAACCTCCAGGCCACCATCGACCTCAACAACACCGCCGCCACTGGTGCGTCAACGTTTAATATCACCGGCGGCGGGGCGCTCTTCCAGATCGGCCAGGATGTCAGCTTCGGCGGACAGTACAACATAGGCATCCAGTCGGTCAACCCCGCTCGCCTCGGGCGTACCGGCGTGGGCTATCTCAACCAGATAGCCACCGGGGGAGCACACTCGCTCGATACTGGAGGCGCTGCTCAGGCGCAGAGCATCGTCGATGAGGCTATTCTGGCCGTGTCAACCCTGCGCGGCCGCCTCGGATCGCTGCAGCGCAACACCTTCGAGACAAACATCAACAGCCTGCGTGTGGCGCTCGAAAACGTCACCGCGGCCGAAAGCGATATCCGCGACACCGACTTCGCCAGGGAGACCGCCGCGATGACTCGTGCGGAAATCCTGGTGGCCGCGGGTACCTCGATACTGCAGACCGCAAACGCGATACCGCAA
>SLPQ01000170.1 GCA_007131925.1 Candidatus Brocadiia bacterium
CCATACAGGCTGCGACGGATGTGGTATTTGCGAGTATCTTCGGTGACTTTCGCGGATGCATGCGGTTTGCCAGACGGGGCCCTGCGCGCCCCGTGAGCGAGGACGAGCTGATACTGTGCAACCTGAGCGTCAGGCGGGATGCATTTGAAGCGGCGGGCGGATTTCACGATGCCCTATATCCGAACGAGGAAAACGCCCTCCTGCAGAAGATTCAGAGGATGAAGGGTGAGGGCGTCTTTATGTACGAGCCTGCCGCGCCCATCAGGCGGCCCCGACCTGCTACTGTCGGAGAGTTCTGGCGCAAGATCTTCGGCTATGGCGCGGGCAGGCTTGAGCAGACGCTTGTGCAGCCTTCGGCAATATGCATGCTTAGGCTCAGTGCGGTACTCTTCCCGCTGTACTGGCTTGCGCTGCCGTTTCTGGGGCGGCTGGGACCTTGGACGCTGGCGCCTGCGGGCCTTTATTTTGCCGGCAATGCGGCCATGGCCTCCAAGATCGCATTGACGCTGCGGTCATTAAAGGTGGCGCTGGTGTCCTTTGCGCTCTTTCCGGTGATGCATCTTGCCTACCCGTGCGGGATCTTCTGGGCGGCGACCGTTCGGCGGATATCCGCCAAAAGGCGCGATGAAGGCCCCGTAGAGGTGGTGAAGATCAGACCCAGCGACCGGCAGTAATCGCAGGCGAGAAGGCTATCCCGCGGCCGTCCGCTCGCAAAACTGTCGATATGATTCGCAGGTTTCCATCGGATTGCGACAGCAGGTCATGACGATCTCTTCAAAGTTGAGAAGACACTTTTCTGCGCCCATGTACTCGCGGATGCGGCAGCGAAGTGCGATCTGCGGGCCGTCGGTTCTGAGCCTCGGGTCTATCATGTTTCGCAGATAGACCTGACCGGTGCCGTACTTGCAGCAGATCATTTTCTCAAGCTTCTTGGTCTTCTCGGTAAGTGACATCTGATTGTGTCCGTTGCCGCTCACGTCGTCTCCTCGAAGGGGTCCTGGGCCACCGGCACGTTGCCTGTACTTTTTCCTGTACACCTTTTTAATATAATGGTTTCAGCTGAAAGCGGATAATACTTCGCCGGCAGTGTACGCCCTCTCGTGTTACTGTAACAGGGCACCGCTGGAAAGTATTCCGCACTTTCGGGTATACCCAACTATTATGGAATTCCAGGCATTATGCGCAACCAGGAAATCCCATGGACGTAAAAGCATTTCTGCATGACATTACCGCCTCCCGTTCATACAAAAAGCAGATAGCTTACACTAAGCTTATCCCGGCGCGCCGTGCACGCTATACCTATGCGGCCGGCATTTCGAGCCATGTCACTGATGCGCTTGCCCGCATAGGCATTGAGAAGCTTTACACCCACCAGGCGAAAGCGCTGGAAGTGGTGCAGACCGGAAAAAATGCGGTCATAGTTACCGGTACCGCCAGCGGCAAGTCGCTCTGTTACAATTTGCCAGTTATTGACGCGTTGCGGCAGGATCCGGCCGCACGGGCACTGTACCTTTTTCCGACAAAGGCGCTCACGCAGGACCAGATGAGCGGGCTCGCACGACTGATTGGAAACGAGCGACAGCTTACTGCCAATGTACTTCCCGCCATCTACGATGGGGATACGCCTCGGCATCAGCGCACCTCCATCCGCCGCAGCGCCACGGTTGTTCTCTCAAACCCAGACATGCTCCACGCCGGCATACTGCCTTATCACCCGAAATGGGCTCGCCTCTTCGAGGGGCTCAAGTTTGTGGTGATAGACGAGATACATACGTACAGGGGCATTTTCGGGTCACATGTGGCAAATGTCCTTCGCCGCCTCAAGCGCATAGCGGCTCACTACGGCGCCCGGCCGCGCTTTATCGCGTCGTCTGCAACCATCGCCAACCCAGCCGCACTGGCCGAGACGCTCACTGGTGAAAGATTTGAACTGGTGGACGACGACGGCTCGCCATGCGGTGAGAAGATCTTCGTGGTCTGGAATCCTCCCGTGACAAATGTTCACAGCTTCCTGCGTAGAAGCGCAAACGTTGAAGCTGCAGAAATACTCGCCGAGCTGATCAAGCGCGGCAGCTCCACGATCCTCTTCGCGCGCGCCCGTGTAGTCGCTGAGCTTATACACCGATACGCCGCCGAGAGGCTAAGACGTGACAGGAAGACAGCCTCACTTGCCACCCGCATGGCACCTTACAGGGGGGGGTACCTTCCGGAGGACCGCCGGCGCATTGAAAGAGAGCTCTTTTCCGGCCGGCTGCGAGCTGTCACTTCCACAAATGCACTCGAACTCGGCATTGACGTGGGAAGCCTCGATGCAGCCGTCATCGTCGGCTATCCGGGCAGCCGCGCCTCCACCTGGCAGCAGGCGGGCCGCGCCGGCAGGCGAGGCAGCCAGAGCCTTACAATCATGGTGGCCTACGACGAGCCGACAGACCAGTTTATTGCGCACAGGCCGGACTATCTATTCGGCGCGCCTGTCGAGGAGGCCACTATCGACCCTGAAAACCCCCACATACTGCAGGGGCACATTCTCTCGGCCGCGGCAGAGCGACCCCTTGCGGAGTCAGAGGCGACTTTTCTCGGCGAGAACGCCGCGGTGGTAGCCGAGTCACTCGAGAGGCAGGGTAAACTCAAGCGAATCGCCGGTGCGTGGTACCCATCGTCGGCGGAGTTCGCCGCGCATAAGCTGAACCTGCGGCTTATCTCGTCCGACACATACGAGATAGTCGATGTCACCGGGACGCGACCGGCGGTTATCGGAAACGTGGACTCGATAAGCGCGCCGGAGCTGGTCTATCCGGGCGCGGTTTACCTTCATGAGGGCAAGAGCTACCTCTGCGAGCGGCTCGACACTGCGAACAAGGTCGCTGAGGTCCATGCCGCCGAGATGGATTATTACACCCAGCCGATACTCTCCTCATCGGTAAGAGTGACCGATACGTCCGAAGAGAGTCAAAGGCACTCCTGCCGCGTCTCGCTCGGCGACATCGAGGTGACGTGGGCGACGGCCGCCTTCAAAAAAATCCGTTTTCTTACGATGGAGATGATAGGGCAGGGTGAGCTCGACCTGCCTGCACAGACCCTGCCGACGAGAGCCCTGTGGATCATGCCGGCGGCGCATTTCATCGAGGAGCTTGCCACGCTCGGCTACAGGCCGCTCGACGCCATGACCGGCGCAAAGAACCTCCTGATGATCGCCCTTTCAATGATGGCCATGAGCGATCTGAGAGATATCTGGGGCCTGGTAAGTCCCTACAGCACACCTCGGCCTTCAATTTTCCTGTATGACCGCTACCCGGGCGGCATAGGGTACGCTGAAAAGGGTTTCGACAGGCTGGATGAGATGCTCAGACGTGCTGTCGACATACTGCGTAACTGCCACTGCTCTAAGGGCTGCCCCTCGTGCGTCGGCCTGCCTAATCCGCGCCCGCCACTTCACCAGGACCCTGAAATGTATGGCGGCAGCTACACGCCCGACAGGCTGGCCACGGAGGTCTTTTTGCGGCAGCTCATGGACACATAAGATCCGCAAATGTTGACGGTCATGCAGGCACACCGCCTGCGCATAAAGCATCAGGGGGGATTCTTCGTCTGGCGCGGCGCACTGCAATGTGCAGCAATTGGGCCCAAAGCTGCGCTTCTACGGTCTTCATGGTTTCGCCGGTGGGCCCGGCTTATATAATGAAACATTCCGGCCGTCAGTGACCGGCCAGTGAAGAAACCTTTTTTGCCTGATTGCCCATGTCGGACGGTAAGTCCAGATCAGAAATCGAATCCTTAAAAAGGATGCTGCGCCGCATTGAGGAAAAGTCGGCCAGGAAAGTGCCGAGCCGTCCCCCGGTGGTGAGACTCGAGGAGACGGTTGCCGGAAGGGTGGTGGAAACTGCAAGGGGCGCCTTGTATGTCGTGGAGGGGGATGCGCAGGAGTTTCTGGCGCCAGGGGATGAGTTTGAGGACGTTACACGCCTTTTTTTTGATAAGGGTCGAAGAAACCGGTCGCGCCTTGCCGGGATCGCTCCTGAGCTTGAGCTGATTGCACAGGTGTCCAGCGAGCGCATACTGTTTCTCGACATAGAGACGGCCGGATTTCACGGGACGGCGCTTTTTCTTGTGGGGCTTCTGAGCCGTCGAGGCGGGCGTTTTGTGCTCAGGCAGCTTTTTGCGCGCGATTACGCTGAGGAGGCGGCGGTTCTGGAACACCTGCGGGAGTACTACACCTCGGCGGACCTGATGGTCACCTTCAACGGGCGGGCCTTCGACCTCCCCTTTATATCGGACAGGGCTGTGATCCACCGAGTGGACCTTGCCGCCCCTGGCGTGGACGTGGATCTTCTGCCGGTGTCAAGGCGGCTCTGGAAGAACTACCTGCCCAACTGTCGGCTCGTGACGCTCGAAGAGATAGTCTGTGGCAGGCGGCGCACCGGTGACCTGCCGAGCCATCTCATCCCGAAGGCCTACCATGACTTTGTTGCCAGCGGGGACGCGCGCCTTATGGTCGATGTTATCAGGCACAATGCCTATGACCTCGTAACAATGGCCCACATACTGGCAAAGATCGCGAACGGATAATGCCGCACCCGTCGGTTGTGCTGCGCTTTTACTCTCTCACGCCAGCGTCTTCTTGAACCTTCGCGCCGCCAGGATCAACGTGAGCAGGCCCATCAGGGTCAGCGCTATCATCTGAGGCCAGAGCACGCCGGGACCCACGCCTTTAAGAAAAATGCCTCGTACTATTACAAGGAAGTAGCGCAGGGGGTTCAGGTAGGTGAGCCATTGAATCACTCGCGGCATGTTAGCGATTGGAAACATGAAGCCGCTCAGCAGCACTGCCGGAAAAAAGAAGAAAAAAGTACTCATCATGGCCTGCTGCTGGGTCTGGCTGATCGTGGAGATTAGAAGACCGGCCCCGAGCGTCGTCATGAGATACAGGGCCGTCGCCGCAAACAGCAGCATCAGGCTGCCTCGGATGGGCACCTCAAACCAGAATACCCCCACCACTGTCACCAGCACAACATCAGCAAACCCGATAAAAGCAAACGGCACAGTCTTGCCCAGGATAAACTCCATCGGCGTGATCGGAGTTACCATGATCTGCTCCATCGTGCCGATCTCCTTTTCGCGCACGACTGCCATGCTTGTCAGCATCAGCGTGATAAGCATAACGATAATGGCGATGACGCCCGGAACATAAAAATTGCGGCTTTCGAGGTTTTCGTTAAACCATGCACGTGTCCTGAGATCGAGCGAAGCGGCCGGTAGGGCAGTGCCGCGAAGGCGTTGCAGGCGCCGTACGAGCACTTCCTCGGAAAAATCCGCTGCAATCCTGGTGCTGTAGTCGAGTACTATCCCGGCGGTAGTGGAGTCGGTGCCGTCCACTATGACCTGGAGCCGCGCGGTACGGCCCGCCGTGAGATCTTCGTGAAAGCCTCGCTTCATGTGAATGAGTGCGACCACCCGGCCGCGGTCCAGAAGCTCCCGCGCACGATGGTCGTCCCGTACATACTCGACCACCTCGAAGTATCCTGAGCCTGCAAAGCGTGCGACCAGTTCGCGGCTGGCGACGGAGTTGTCCTGGTCGTACACAGCCGTAGCGACGTTTCTTACATCGGTGGTCACCGCATAGCCAAAGACCATCAGCTGGACCATCGGCATCACGAAAATGACGCCCTTAATCTTCGGATCACGAAATATCTGGATAAACTCCTTGCGCAGCATATGTGCGATCCGCTCCATCATGGTCACACCAGCTTCTTCTTGAACTTCACTGCAGCCGCAAGAACCAGCGCCAGTGCGAATACGGTCAGCAGGCCGGCCTCCAAAGCGAGAATCTCCAGACCTACGCCTTTCAAATAGATGCCCTTGAGCAGAGATACGAAATATCTTGCTGGAATCAGGTGCGTGATGAGCTGAAGGGGCCGCGGCATATTGGAAATGGCATACATAAAGCCCGAAAGCAAAAACGAAGGCAGAAAGGTCAAAACCATCGCAAGCTGGCTGGCCAGGAGCTGACTCTTCGTGAGAATGCTTATCATGATCCCCAGCGAGAGCGCGCCGGCCAGGAATACAGCCGCCATCGCGAAAAGGAGGCCTACGCTGCCCCTCAGCGGCACTTTGAAGAGCACCTCACCCATGATCACTGCCAGGGACACATCAAGCATTCCGATGCCGAAATACGGTACAAGCTTACCGAAAATCAGCTCCCAGCCCCTTACAGGAGTTGAAATGAGCTGTTCCATCGTGCCGCGCTCCCACTCACGCGCTACGGTCAGCGATGTCAAGAGCGCCGCTATCACCATCATTATCACGGCGATCAGCCCCGGGATGATGTAATTTCTCGACTCCATGTCCGCGTTGAACCACACCCGCGGGGCCATGTGAAGGGGCGCAGTCGGGGGCTGTACACCGCCGCGCTGCATCCGGCGCACGGTAATATCTTCACGGAATGTGCGGGTGACGACCTGTGAGTATCCCAGAGCAATTGTCGCGGTAGTAGAGTCGCTACCATCGACGAGAAGCTGCACGGATGCCTGCCTGCCAGAGTCCATGCGCCCGGCAAAGCCAGTCGGTATGACCAGGCCCGCCAACGCGTCTCCCCTGTCAATGGCGCGCTCGATCTGGGCGTAGTCCCAGACGTGGCTTTTCAGGGAAAAGTAGCGTGATCCAAGAAAACGGCTCACAAGCTCGCGGCTAAGGTGTGACTCGTCCTGATCCCAGACGACCAGCGGTACATTGTCCACGTCGAGGGTGAGCGCATAGCCAAAGAGCACCAAAAGCAACATCGGAATCGCGATGGCCATTGTGAGGCTGCGGGGATCGCGAATAATGTGCAGCAGCTCCTTTCGAGCAACCGCATATACCCTCCTTGCAGACGATGCAATCACCGGCGCACCTCGCGGCTGTCTGTCTCAGAGCGGTCGCGCTCTTCAATCAGGGAAACAAACACATCCTCCAGCGACGGTGTAATCTCTTCGACACGTTGCACGGAAAAGTCCGCCTCCGACAGCGCCTTCCTTATCGAAGGCGCAACTGCCTCGCCATCATCGACGACTACATGCAGTCCCATTCCAAATAAAGCGGCTTCCCTGACTCCGTCGAGCTTCTCGATAGTTTCCATGGCGTCTTGAGGCCTCTCAGAAAGCACTTCCAGCACGCTTTCCCGCATCAGTTCGTTCTTGAGTCGCTCCGGCGTGCCGGCGGCGATCAATTCGCCACGGTAGATAAGCCCGATGCGATCGCAATACTCCGCCTCATCCATGTAATGGGTGGTGAG
>SLPQ01000235.1 GCA_007131925.1 Candidatus Brocadiia bacterium
GCTCCCGGACCTACATTGAGCATCGTGATTTCGAGCCGGTCGTGGATCCTATGCTGGGCAATGTCCCCAACGCCCCGGGCGCTGTCTTCCCCGAAACGGCCGTCTTTCCTTCAGGTTTCTTCACCGTCTGGCATGAGCCGCCGGGGATCGTGCTGACACCCGACTCGCGCATACAGGAAGGCGAGAAGCTTCTCGTTTCATACTACCATCCTCATATCGTCTATGGTGCTCAGATTGTCTGCTCCCTGATTGATCCGAAGATTTTCGAGCTTATGGATGATCAGGTACGTCGCGTGGTAGATGCATTTAATAACCCGAAGCACATCATGTTCAACCACGACGAAATCCGCATCGGCGGATGGGAACAGCCACCGGACGGCATCGAACGCACCCCCGGCGAAATCCTCGCATTGAACATGCGCCGGTCGGTCGAGATCGCGCGCAAGCATGCGCCGGATGCCACCCTTTACACGTGGTCGGACATGTTTGACCCGAATCACAATGCCCGCCCCTTTGAGGCGCGCAATGCCTACTATCACCTGAACAACGGCAACTACGACGGCTCCTGGGAAGGGCTGCCCAGCGAGGTGGCCATATTTACCTGGGTCAGCCGGTCCCCTTCGCTGCAATGGTTTGCGGATCGTGGTCACAAGCAGATCCTCTGCGGATACTACGATGGGGCGATGAGGCCAAATATCCAGCGCTGGATGACCGCTTCAGAGGGAATTCCAAATGTAGTCGGCATGATGTACACTACATGGCGGAACGATTTCTCGAATGTAAGGGAGTTTTTCCGGCTTGTGGAAGAGTATCCAGACTGGGTCGAGTAGTTCGACAGCAAGCTGAGCCTTGGGGCGCTGGCCTGGAGCTGCCAGCCGCTAAGGTACGAGAGTCAAAGAGAGAGGGGCACCGCCAGTGCCCCTCTCTTCTTCTTTGACCTGCCCGCCGCCGATCGTATCGCAGATGAGTTGGTCTGCACCGTCATGAGCGCGACCGTGCCAGCGGTGGCTCGCAGCCCTTCTCTTGCAGTCGCCTGTGGGGCGTGGCAGCGCTATGTAAGGCGGCGACAAGGTGTATCAAACGTTTGTCCATCAGAAAGCTTCCCTGCGCTTCTGCAGCTGGCCAGTATCCAGCGAGCACACGAGGCAAAGGTCGAAGCGATGTTTGCCAACGCAGCATTACCGACTCCATACGCCCGGGACCCCTGCTCAATCACCGCCAAGCAATCAACCTTGCCTGCCGCTCCATTCGCAGAGCGCAAATATCGGCAGGCTATCGCTCATCGTCCTGGTCTCGTGGGGCGCAGTCGTTTGTCTCACCGCGAAGTTTTGCGAGGCCGTGCGGAAGTGCCGGCAGTATCGCCGCGAGGTTTTCGGTGGCGGCCCTCAAGGAGCCTGGCAGGTTCACAACGAGTGTGGAGCCCCGGATACCCGAGACTCCCCTGGAGAGCATGGCATGGGGCGTCTTTGCGAGGGAAGCCGCCCTCATCGCCTCGTCGAGACCCGGTGTGAAGCGGTCAATAACGGCTCGCGCTGCCTCCGGCGTGAGGTCGCGCGGCGAAAACCCCGTCCCGCCCACTGTAACTACAAGGTCAATCGAATGGCCATCGCAATAATGCCTCAGTCGCTGAGCGATTACGCCGGTGTCATCCGGAATGATTGCCGTTCTGTAGATGTGTGCCTTCATGGAGTCCTGCAGGAGCGCTGCCACAGCGGGGCCGGCTGTATCCGGGGCCTCCTTGCGTGAGCAGCGGTCGCTTACAGTCAGCACCACGGCCTGCCAGACCTGCCTCTCCACGAGGCGGAGAATCTCAACAGCGTCGCCGGGCCTGACGTGCCCCCCGGCCTCAACGGTGGCGAATATGCCTCTCCGCGGCATTATGCAGTCGCCGGTCAGATGGAAGATTCGACAGGGATTGTGGCAGACCTTACCTATCTGGCTGACCCGCAAGACCGCCTCGCCCCCCAGCCGCAGCAGCGAACCGAGACCAAGCACCGACACATCGACGCCGGATATGACGACGTTTTCGCCGAAGTCGCCCGCAGACACCTCAGGCAGCCGCTCTCTTAACGCATTGACGTCTCTCGCGCAGAGAAGGCTTACCTGGCGATGCCGGCTGCCCGCGTGAGCATCGCCCTCGATGCCGGACGCGGCCTTCATAATCACCGACTCGACGGGGCGCTTTCTGCGCCCCTTTTGCTCGCTGACGCACAATGCTGCAACGTGTGGCATTTGCCGTGTCCTTCTTTGCACTGCGCCGGTATCAGGCAAGAAACGTACTTGCACGTGACGGGAATACCTCTGCCGGCGTTACGTCTATGTTGCTGGTGCTCACGCGCTCACCTGCAGGGCTGCCTGTCCCAGCGGCCGGACTTACCTCCCTGCTTTTCGAGCAGGCGCACAGGACCGATCTCGATGCCCTTGCCCGCGGATTTAACCATATCGTAGAAGGCCAGAGCAGCGACGGCGGCTGCGGTCATGGCCTCCATCTCCACGCCGGTGCGGCCTTCGGCTGAGACCCGTGCGACCACGCGGAAGCGCCGGCCGAGCAATTCAGCGGTCACTTCAACGACATCGAGGCTCAGGGGGTGGCACATCGGGATAAGGTCGGCAGTCTTTTTTGCCGCCATGATGCCGGCTATGCGGGCTGTTTCCACGACGTTTCCCTTGGCCAGAGCGCCGTCGCTATGCAGCTTGTCAGCTACTCTGGCCCCAATGTTGATCCACGCCTCGGCAACAGCTGACCTGGCGGTGCTCTCTTTGCCGGATACATCGACCATTTGCGCGCCTGCAGGAGATGCGTGACTGAAAGAGCCTTTCTCATCTTCCTGGCAGGTATGAGCAGCGACGCGTCGCGTGCGGCTTCTCTTGATGCTTGGAGTCGAGCCGGCGTCGCAGACCTTATCGTGCTCCTTCATCTGTTTTATCCTCCCGTCTGGCTCATGAGGTTTACGGTATGAAAATGCCTCGTGGTCCTCTTGAGACTGAGCGTGCCGGCTATCACCTCTGCCAGCCGATCCTCCCGGCCGCCGATAGGATCGAGCAGGTGACTTATGTCCGGCCCGGCCCCCACAGCAAGGCACCCCAGAAGCTGCCCGTTAGACCTCAGGCGCAGACGCCGGCAGCCGGAGCAGAAGGGCCTGCTCTGAGATGCTATAAAGCCCGCTACTCCCCGCCGGCCGTCTCTGCCGGTGGCCTGGTAGAGCAGGCCCGTGCCGCCGTGCTCGCAGACAGGTACTAAGTGAAATGCCGATTCGAGGCTTTTCCTTACCTCGCTCACAGGGACAAACAGCTCCGACTGCCGTGCAGCAACCGGCCCGATCGGCATCAGCTCGAGAAAGCGGATCTGGCAGCCCCTATCGCAAGCCCATTGCGCCAGGCTGACAACCTCTCCGTCGTTGCAGCCGCGCAAAACGAGCGTATTTATCTTTACCGTCGGGAAGCCCGCAGCGAATGCAGCGTCTATGCCCTCCAGCACGCGAGTGAGATCGGCCCCGCGCGTAAGCGTGCCGTACAGGTCAGGGTCGAGCGTGTCCAGGCTGACGTTGATCCTGTCGAGCCCCGCCTGTCGCAGGGGCACGGCCATGGCGGCGAGCTTCTGGGCATTGGTGGTAAGCACCAGGTCAGAAACACCTGAAGTGCGCAGCATGGCTACGAGGTCTGCAACATTTGGACGCAGCAGAGGCTCGCCCCCTGTCAGGTGCACCTTTGAAAGGCCAAAACGCTTGCGTGCGACCGCCACGAAACGCGCAATCTGTTCGTACGACAGCATGCTCTCGCGGCTTACCCACGGGATGCCCTCCGGCGGCATGCAGTACACGCAACGCAGCTGGCAGCGGTCGGTGACCGATATTCTCAGCGATATCGCCTGAGTGCAGCGCTCAGTCTCTATGACAGGGCCGTCCACGGTGTAAACTCCACTATCGCGCCCTCGCGGTGATCTCCAGTCCCCGGCGGGATGGCAAAGACTCCGTCAGCTCTGGATGCGGCAGCGATATCTGCAGAACCGTTTGACTCGATGGGGACAATCGAGCCTCCGGCAGTCCAGCGCAGATGCCCCAGTACATACTCGGTCCTGGCGCCCCTGGCCGCGCGAAACGGCTCTGCAAGTGGCAGCAGCACATGCCTTGTGCATGCCTCCAGCGGGTATCCGCAGAGTCGACGCAGGCCGGGCAGCACGAGCTCATGAAATCCGGCAAGCACGCCCAGGGGGTTTCCCGGCAGGCCGAAAATGTGCCGACGGCCATCCAGCGTGGCGTAGAGAACCGGCTTGCCGGGCTTCATTGAGACGCCGTGAAAGATTATGTCTGCGCCAACGCGGCTGACGGCTTCGGGCACGAGGTCATACTTTCCGACGGAGACGCCCCCCGTGACGAGCACCACGTCATGACTTTCGGCCGCGGCAGAAATGCGCCCCGTGAGGATATCCAGCGTATCCGGGACGATCTCGCTGGAGGTATCGTCCAGGCCGAATCGACTCAGAGCCGCATGAAGAGCCGGGCCATTGGCGTTACGAATCTCATGGGGCAGCACCTGTGACCTGACTGGGCGCAGCTCCTCGCCCGTGCAGACCACAGCGACTTGAGGCCGTCGGTGAACTTTGAGATCTGAACGGCCGACTGAAGCTGCCATGGCGACCTGTGCCGCCCACAAACGCGTGCCTGCAGTCAGCACAGTGTCGCCTTGCCTGCAGTCCTCGCCGCGCCTGCGGATATTGGCCCCGGGCTTCACGGCGGCAAGTACCCTGACACCCTGGCCGTTCTGGATAGTGTCTTCGATCCTGACAACCGCGTCGGCGCCGGTAGCGATGGTCGCACCTGTCATCGTAGCTACACATGTGCCCGGGCGGACTGTCGGTCGATGGGGGCTTCCCGCTGCTACTTCGCCCGACAGGTGCAGCGTGACTGCAGGGTCTATGGTATCCTCGGCGCGCACGGCAAAACCGTCCATTGTGCTGCGATCAGTGGAGGGCTGGTCCCGGTCGGCGCTGACATCCTGCGCGAGGCAGCAGCCCAGGGCCTCGTACAGCTCAATGTCGACCGGCGGCAACGGCACAACAGTGCGCAAAACCGCCTCAAGCGCCTCTGCAGGGGCTATCAGCATACCACAATCACCTCCTCAGGCACACCAGGTCGCAGCGATTTCCATCATGACCCACTAACCCGGCGACCGTAGCATGCTCCTCAGGTCCGCCGGGTCGGAGAATCACGCTTCTTGCATACCGGTCGTCGCCCGCCACTATTTATCCAGCAGGAGCCACGCAGGCCTTACGGCATGGCTCTCAACTCTCAACCTGACTGTATTCCTTATCCGTTGCCTAATCGATGGTAGATGCGATTTTCTCCAGCACCGCGTTGAATTCAACAGGCTTGTCCAGAAAGCCGGACGCGGGAAGCCAGGCAGGATCACTATCGCGCGGGCCGAAGCCCAGCGGGAAGGACGAGTTGATCGCGGTAAGCACCAGCACCGGGACATCTCTGAGAGAGTCAAAAAAGTGACGCATGGCGCGCAGCGTTGAAGGGGCATGGCAGGTGCAGACGGTTTTCTACGGTAACGTCTCGACGGCGCTCGGCGGGAAAAGCTTCGATAACACAAGGGAGGGCGTGATGAGAAAGAGCATGCCGGCATCGCTGACTTGCGTATGCCCGAGGTGAAGCCACCGCAGATTCACCGGGCCCCGCAGGTGCTCAAGGCCGGCGTCCGTGGCGCCGGCCACCCTGAGTCCCGGGATCTCACGGTCACGGTGGCGCACCTCCCGCGCCACAGCCTCCCCACTCGGCTCCCCCGCTGACCTGACCCACCACCAGGTGCACTCGGGAATCAAAAGCGGCTCAGCGGCTCAGCGTCCGGCCGATTTCAAACTCATCCACCTCTGATTTATCTCCGTCAATGTTTGGGGCCCGCAACTGAAGGGACAGCTCTGAGTTCAACGTCACGGGCCAGACTGTAAGCTCCGGCAGGTGCCTTTTCAACTCCTCCACACCGGCGACGCTGACTTGCGTCCCGCCGAGGCTGAGCACCCGCAGGTTCACGAGCCCGCGCAGGTGCTCAAGGCCGGCGTCGCTGACTTGCGTCTCGCTGAGGCCAAGCTCCCGCAGGTTCACGAGCCCCCGCAGGTGCTGAAGGCCGGCGTCGCTGACTTGCGTCTTGTGGAGGTAAAGCTCCCGCAGGTTCGCGAGCCCCCGCAGGTGCTCAAGGCCCGCGTCGCTGACTTGCGTCAGCGAGAGGTTAAGTCGCTCAAGGTTCACCAGCCCCCGCAGGTGCTCAAGGCCGGCGTCGCTTACTCGTGTCATGGCGCTTGCTAGTGTCATCTCGAGGGCAAGCCACTGCAGGTTCACCAACTCCCGCAGGTGCTCAAGGGCGGCGTCCGTGGCGCCGACCATCGTGAGCCCCGGGATGTCATGGCGGCTCACCTCCAGCGCTACAGCCTCCCAGTCTGGCTCGACGTGCGTGCAGGTGCCAAGACACCTGCACTTACGGCGCACCTCCCGCGCCACAGCCTCCCCACTCGGCTCCCAGGCCGACCTGACCCCCCACCAGGTGCACTCGGGAATCAAAAGCGGCTCAGGGGCCGGCGTCCGGCCGATTTCAAACTTATTCACCTCCATTGTATCCCAGTCAATCTTTACGGCCCACACCTCCAGGGGCAGCTCTGAGTTGAACGTCCGCGGGCCGAACAGTTGCTCCTCCGGTGCAGGCGCCGAATCGCCTGGAATCCGCTCCGACATGCCCGGGTCAGGTTCCCCGGCTTGCCCTGCCGCCTCCTGTGCGACCAGAGCGTCCACAAGACAGGCCGCCGCGCCGACGATCAGGGCGGCAATACACAACCACCTCGCACACATGCTCCACATACGGCACCTCCTGCTCTTAGAATGTGCTCCTTTCGGAGGGTTAGTAGAGAAGGGCAGAGGGAAAGTTCTCAGGAAAATAAAAAAAAGTACCGACAGGTGCGGGCGGCCGTGTCTGAGGGAAACCAAAAACAGGGCGACACTGTCTTTAATGCTGCTTAGGACACTTCCGTCCGCGTCGTCCTTCATGCATTGTGTCCCCAGAGGAAATCCACAACAGTCATGTACTGAAGCGTTTCAAGAAGTTAAAATGGTACGCGATTACCCTGAATCACCCGGCGCAGGAAGGGTCATCGGTGTAAGACTTGATGTGGCCCGGCAGGCTGCCCTCTTCTCATACCTTAATGCAGCGGCATTTATAGCCTGCTGAAATGGTGCCGTCAACAGGAAAACATGACTTCGGCGGTCTGCTATTGAGGTCCCTAAGCTGCAACTCAAGAAATACAGACACTCAAGAGCCGTCTGGCTCTCAATCCTGCCGAGTTCTTCAATGACTGCCGCCTCATCGGGGAGCCTCATGGCCAAGAGCAATAGCGGGGAGCCGGGACCTGTCGTATGCCCGGCAGCCCTGGACTGATATCGCAAAAGAAGGTTCTCAAGCCCCGCTTTCATGCCTTCCACGAACTCTCCTGAGCCTTTGCGGGCTCAGGTCCTTCGAGTCTGTATGCGCTGATGAAAAGCGGCCTTACCTCCTCCACACGCATTTTCCGGTCGCTCTCCGGGATTTCCCCGGTCAACTCATAAGGAGCCAGCTTATCCAGCATCCCTGCGGTTTGGGCAGCCAGTCCGGAGCTGTACGTTCGCGTCCTGGGCCTTCACTTCCGCTGCGCAGACAGCGTCGACTTCCTGGATTACCGCAGCACTTGCAACACAGGTCTTCATGGCGACACACCTTCATGTCTGCCGCGAGCACGACTCTGCCGGTCAGACCACTCGTTCCATGCTCCCGCTGTCTATCTCTGCGCGTCCGCCAACGTCATTGCCGGATCATCGCCCGCCGACGAGGCAGCAGGGGCGCACGTCAGCAATTCATCTGCTTGCCGGCAGCCGATTTGAATGCAGGAAGACAGGCAGGCCGAGCTGAGCTCGTTATCCTTGACTTGCCCTTAACGGCGTTATTCGTAATACCTGTCGAGCATTTCGATCAGAATCTCCACCATCCGCTCGCCCGCCCCTGCCGGCAGGGCGGAGTTGCCCACACCGTATCCGCCGCGGGCAAAGGCGTCGCGGGTGGGCACATAGGACGGCGAGCCGGTATCGGTGATGCCGGTGACGATGATGCCTTTTCCTGGAAACCGATCCTTTATTGCGAGCCCATGCTCGGCAAAGACCTCTCCGGGCATCGTAGCTATGGTCACATCATTGAAGCCGATTACGGTGAAGGGCAGCCGGTGGACGCCTTCCTTCCTCTTCGACTGGGCCGCCCAGGCCCGCAGCATCCGGTCGTGGGCGACTTTCAGCTCATATGGGTCAAAGGCGGTCGCGGCCATCCGGCTGAAGGCAGCGGAAGCCTCTTCTTCCATCTCCGGCGTGATGTCCTTCAAGTCAGGCGCTACCGGAAAATCCCGCACCTGCTGTTCCCAGTAAATCCGCGTCAGCGGGGCAAACTCGGCCTTTTCCATCTCCGTGGCGAGCAGCCTCCCGAGACCGGTCCCCATTTTGACCATCGGCTCTTCGCCGAACTCCTCGGCGAAGGGCTTGGTATTGCCGCAGGGGCCAAGGACAAAGTGGGCGGGAGCTCCACCGGTCGCCTCGGAGATGACCTCACAGAGTACGCCGGGATAGTCGGCGGAGTACTGGAGGGTGCGGCTGCCTCGAAAGGACGTGGGGTGGCAGGCAAAACGCACGAGGGTTCCGATGACTTTTCCCGATTCGTCCCTGAAGGAGAGCGCCTCCAGGTGAGCGTCGACGGGGCCTGTAAGCGGCATCGACGTCGGCAGGGTGGCAAGAAGTGCCAGCGACTTCGGCGACGCGGTTTCGAGGTCGCGCGGGTTTTCGACGCCAGCATCAGCATACTGCCGCCCCAGGGTCTGTGCGCCGTGCACGATAAAGTCGATCACCGCGCCGCGGACGTCGAGCGCCTTTCCATCCTCCGTGATCCTGTTATTTCTTGCAAATACGATCGAGAGGTCGCCGAACGCCTCGTTGATCGTGATGCGGCGGTTTACGACGAACCCGGGACCGACCTCCACCCTCGAGTAGCCGACCCACGCCGGCCGGGCCGAGTCTCTGGCGGTCCTGGCGACCGAGCCGATCAGGTCCGCAAGCTCCTGCTGCGGTGGTCTAAGGCTTGAGTGAGTGTGGCTCGGGCAGACGATAAGCCGGGCGGACGGTATCTCCAGCGACTCAGAGACGCTTCTCCTGATGGCCTCCGTCAGGGCATCGTTTACCGATATCATGTCCAGGCTGACGATGCCGAACGACTCTTCCCCGTCCTCAACCCAGATTACCTTTGCGTAAAGCGTGTCGCGAAAGGTGTAATCGGGGTTTGCCCGCGCGATGGAGCCGATCTCCTGCTGGGCAAATCCCACCCTCACGGCGGGTCTTTCCGTGGCGAATCCCGGTGCCGAAAGAAACGTCGTGAGAAAAGCGAGCGCGGCTAAGAGCATCGACAGTGCCGCGCGGGACCCTCCGGAGCGTGCGGTTGTGTGCCTCTTGCGCATCAGTATTCCCTCCAGTACGTTCAAAGCGTACGTCAGCTTATGACACATTTCTCATATGCCAAGGCCGGCATGGGAAATCCCTCGCGACGTACCGCGCGCTGGGCAGAACGCATTGTCATGCGTCATCTGCACCACCTACCGTTCTTGGCGGATAGCATTGAGCCACCTCTCAGCGATTTTCTGCACAAACTTCTCCGCCTCGGCTTTGGTCATGGGGTTGCTGCTATTTAGCTTCCCGGGATGAGGTGCTCCCCATTCTTTGGACAAGAAACAGTTTCGATTAAGGGGGGCTCCCTGTCAAGCAGTTGCCAAGAGGCAAGGAGCTGCGGCTTTTCTCTTTGCAGCTGCACCGGCATATGCACAGCCGCCCTAATCGTCGTCATTGCGTGCGGCGGCTCTGCGCTGCTGCGCGGCGGCTGCGACGTACTCGAAGCGACGTGCGAGTGCTTCGAGTTCAGCGGCTGTCGCATCAATCGCCGCCTGCATCTGAGCCAGCTGCTGATCGCTCAGGCCGGGCCCCTCTGTGGGAGCACCAAGACGCGCCACCATACGCCTCTGCATCTCCTCGGCGAGCTTTTCCATTACAGGCGTGAATTCCTCCTGGTTTTTCTGGAGGCGTCGGGTGTGATAGCTCATCAGCTCTTCAAGCTCATCCGGCTCGATCAGACCTTCCATCAGGAGCCGATGCAGAGGCATTACCGACTCAGCAAATCTCTGGACTGCCTGCTGGTAGCTTTTCAGCATCGCCGCCAGTGCCTCCATGGGGTCATGCGGCGGGAGCGTGATCGGCCCTTCGCCGTCCTCCACGTACCCCGGCTCAAAATCCTCCGGGACGTCAAAATCCTCCGCACTCATATCATCAAAGTCCGGAGAGTCCAGCCTTTCTTGGTCCTCCATAGCCTCGAAACCGCTTCGCGCAAAGTAATCACCTTTTTGGCCTCTCAGAATTGCTTCGATCCGCTCGGCGTGCGGAGCGATCGCCTTGAAATACTCGCTCAGGTCAAGCCTGCCTTGCTCAACCTCTTTAGAGAGATCATCTATCGCCTGCTGGTGCTTGCGCATAAGCTCCATGGGGTCAGACGGCCTGGCGGTATCGTCAGGGGATGACACGGCTTCGCTGGTCTCTTCGCCTGAGGGGGCGGATTCGCGGCGTGCGTCCACGGCTCGGTCTCGGTCGGTACCCTGCCTGTCTACGGGATCATCCCCTGGGAAAATGACGCGACGTGTACCGCCGGCGTCTGTCTCAACGCTGAATTCCGGGTGGGGTTTGCCGGCGATCTGTTCAAGTCGGGCGAGGTGTTGTGCGATTTCTTGAACCAGTTCTCCCCTCTGGAGTTCGCAGTCCGTGCCGGCAAGCTCTTTGACCAGCCGGCGGATCTCGCGGGTATGAGTCTGTGCATCCTCCTGCTGGTGACCGAGTTGTCGGGAGTATCTGGAAAGGGCATCGATCTCGACAACGGCCTCTGCCCGTCCAACGCCGGAGCAAAAGATCCAGACTGAGACCGCAGCGAAAACAACCGGTACCATTCGGATAGTCAGCGTGGGGGGGTGCGTGGATTCCATTTTGCCGCCTCCTGGCAATCAAGCCCGTCCGACCGCTTCAGGAAATCGCATGTCATATCCAACCGCCACAGCGGCCTTGACCGCCATCCTATCACCAGAATGTGTAAATGCAACAAGCATTCGAGCGGAAGCCCGTTATACAGAAATCGCATCTTTCACACGGCAAGTCCGGGCATAAAGCTCCTGGCAGTCAAGCCTTGCGGGGGAGTGTAACAGGCGCCGCAGTGTCCTGAGATGCGTGGTACATAAACTCGTCAGATGGAGGAATGCGTCGAGGGTCAGTACGGCTCGCCCGTGGTGGCGCAGGAAAGCGGGCGAGTCAAACAGGTTGTTGACTCTCACGGTGACAAGTACAGAATGTGGGCAGAGAAGATGCAGCCCTCTGGCCGAAGAGTATAGCCGCAAATGAATAAGGAGGCTGGCAAATGAGAAGGCCGAAATGGTTCATGACAGGCAATGGGGCAACCGGGTGGCGTGCCGGGATTGCTGTTTTGGGGGCCCTGTGCGCCGTCATCGTTGCGCTGAGCGGGGCCGACGCAAAGGCAGACGTTGAGGAGGGCGATAGCTTGAAACTGCCGGAAATCATGGTGACCCTGGACGGCGAGGCGGTTACATCGGTTGCCCAGTGGCGGCAGACGCGAAGGGACGAGATCCTCGACCTCTTCCGAACACATGTTTACGGCCGCTCACCGGATGCGCCTGTCGAGATGTCATACAAGACGTTCGAGGAGGATCCTCACGCGCTTGGTGGCAAGGCGCTGCGCAGGCAGGTGGCGCTCACGCTGTCCACTGAGGCCGGCGAGGCCCGCATTGATGTTCTGCTGTACCTGCCTGCCGCGGCTGAGGAGCCGGTGCCGGTGTTTCTGCTGCTCAACTTTGGCGGCAACCACACCGTTCATTCCGACAGCGCCATTGCACTCCCGCGCGGCTGGGTGCAGCCGCGTGTATCACCGCCTGAAGAGTACCGGGGCGCAAGGCAGGATGTCCATTGCGTCGAGCTGATCATCGAGCGTGGTTACGGAGTGGCCACCGCCTACTGCGGCGATATCGACCCGGACTATCGCCATGGCTTCACGCACGGCGTGCATCAGCTGTTTGACGTCCCTGAAGAGCGCCCGGGGGATGCCTGGGGCGCGGTGGCGGCATGGGCATGGGGCCTCAGCCGGATCTTGGACTATCTCGAAACGGAAAAGGCCGTCGACAGCTCGCGCGTGGCGGTGCTGGGCCACTCGAGGCTCGGAAAGGCGGCCCTCTGGGCCGGTGCAGAGGATGAGCGTTTCTCGGTCGTGATATCGAACAACTCCGGCTGCACGGGCGCAGCTCTGGCGAGGCGGCCCGTAGGTGAATCTGTAGCGGCCATAAACCGCAGTTTCCCGCACTGGTTCGCCGACAACTACAAGGCTTACAGCGACCGTGAAGACGAATTGCCGGTCGATCAGCATATGCTCATCGCGCTGATAGCGCCGCGGCCTGCATACGTGGGCAGCGCCAGCGAGGACAGATGGGCCGACCCGGAGGGGGAGTTTCTCGCGGCCGTTCATGCCGCCCCGGCATATGAGCTCTACGGCCTTAAGGGTCTCTCAACAACCGAGATGCCCGATGTCAACACGCCCATACAGGAAGGGCACATCGGCTATCACCTGCGCGCCGGGCGGCACGACGTCACCGAATATGACTGGGAGCGCTATATGGACTTCGCCGAGAAGCACTGGAAGTAAGGCGCATTGAGCGCCCGGTGAGCAGCGTCGCGGCCTCTGGGGGTGGGGATCCTGGCGGGTGACGCGGTGATACTTGCTGCGCTGGCGCATTGTCTCCGTGAAGACCCTGGTGTGTGCCCGTTGCAGAGCTACCTGGCTGTCATGAGCTTAGGGTGCGGGACTTTAATGCGGATATTCATTACCATGCCGCGCTCCTTTTTCATGTGGCCGGGCTGTTAACGCGCGCAGGCGTCGGTTTAGACGGGGCGCGGGGTTTGAGTGAATTCCCGCGGGATTTTGAGAGTGTCATCGTTGGCTCGGGAGCCGCAAATCCCGGCATTGGGGCGAAGCGGCTTCCGTGGCGGCACTTCAACTGCTCAAACCGGCTGAAAGTGCAGAGAATGGGTGTACCTGCTATTGGGCTGTACCATACAGCCATGTGCGGTTACAGGCCTGTCCCGGCCGCCTGATAAGCTCTCAGTCTACTTCAAAGGGACCGGATAATCTCGCGGCGCTTTTTTCCAGTGTGAGCGACTCGCCACGAAAAAGCAGAGTGCGCGGCTCCGCCGAGAAGTTTGCAATCAGCTCGTAGCGACTCCCGTCTGCCGCATCCACCCAAAGGCCCCTGAGCGCGTCCTCCGAAAATGACAGCGCGCCTCCTCTCACGCCTGGCGTCTTGTCAGCGGTGATACCAGAGAGCACGGCAAAACCGACATCGGACAAGACCTCACCCGGGCGACACTGTGCGAGCTCTCTGCGGACCTGAAGGCAGATCTCCTCGGTGAAGAGGGACTGATATCTTCCTGCACGGCGTTGAGCCGACCTGTCCACCAGTATGCGATCGGCTCCATGCAGAGCTATTACTGCCAGCTTGTTGTCGATGTTCAGCCAACTTCCATTGTATGCCCTGACTTCATCGCACTCAGGGGGCGATGTCAGCACGGTCTGGCCGGCCGGCCAGTAGAGCGTGCGCCGGCTCAGGTTAAAGATATCGTTTGGAACCACAAGGTGCATATCCTTGAGCTCGGCGAGGTACACCAGGCGATCGTCAGCTGCGGCGACATATTGCAGGCACAGGCACGTCATGCCGTCGGGAAGTGCGGCAAAGGCGATCCACGTAAGCGCCTGGTCAGTACAGCAGGCCCCTTCGTCTATATGGACATTCACGCCCTCCCTGACTGCGCCGCAGGTTACAAAACCACCTTCGAAAGACGAGATGTGAAAGGACTCAAGCCTTCGATGTGCAAACGGATCTGAGCCGTCGTCACCAAGCATTCGAACCACGGGTGAGAGGTTAAACGACCACTCGGCCATGCTGCTCTCACCGCCCGGCAGACAGAGAGCTTGCGCAAGACCATGCGCACGCCATGCAAACGAGCTGAAACGCTGCCTTGAGCGGTGAATCACTGCGCCATGCGTTGCCTGCTCCCAGCCGCCGGCAACCGATTCACCGAACGAAAGGGTTGGTTTCGACGGACTGCGCACCAGTGGCAGATAGTTTACCAGCATGGCAAGAGCGCATGCCCGGTCAGCCTCCAGCCGCGTGTAGTAATGGGGGTTGCGACGGCGCAGGGACGCAAGCCTGGGGCTGTAAAACAGACCGCCTCCGCCTTCGGCCTCGTGCTCTATGAGGCTCAGCTGTGTCTCTGCCAGTCCGAGAGCGTGCGGGTCTTTGAGACAGTCGGCCGCAAAAAGGAGCGACACTAAAAGATACTCCTGACAATAGGCATAACGTACCCGACTGTCTCCACCGATGCGCGCAAGCCGCCCATCATCGAAAATCATCCGCCTCAGTACTTGCCAGAGATCGCCCTGGTGGTGGTAAAGCGACTCAGGCGCTTCCATATTGGCCCGCCTGAGATCGAAGTGCAGCATTGCTGCGTTGCTCATGCATATCGCCATGTATCCAACGTTCATGTAGCCGTGATGGTCAAGCGCATAGCAGGGGAAGAAGTTTGCCCCCACGTGTCGCCTGCTCACCGGCAGCCCGGCTACAATCGCATGATTCTCAGCATCAGCCGCTACAGATACTCCGTTGATCAGAAACTGATGCGCTCGCTCTTTCCATGCCGCTGCTTCAGGTTCATCCGGATACAGCCCGGCAACACGCCACAGCAGGCAGCCCGACCAGATGTTTGATTCGGGATTGTTGCAGCCGCTGCTATGCCACAGGCCGGCGGCAACGCCCTCCCACCGGCCGCGTGATGCATGGCGCAGCAGCCAGTCGGCCTCGCTTGTAAGCACTCGTCGCAGGGCTTCCTGGTCGCTTGTGGGGATTTCATCTCTGATGCCATCAAGGCCATGCATTGCGCGCTCGATGCCCAGCATGCTGATCCAGGTGTTTCCCCAGCAAGTACCGTCATTTCCCGGCCGCCCGCTGCTGACATGCGTGGCCAGGGCAAATCTCAACGAAGACAATGCCCTGTCAAGGTACCTCTTTTTCCTGCTTTTGCCGGCTTGAGAAGCCAGCGTTGCCATGACACCCGCATAGATCCAGTTTGACTGCACACCCCAATGCTTGTAACCCGGTCCATAGCACCCCATGGACCCGTCACCTGCGCTGTGCCAGTACTGCTCGGCCGCTATCGCCCACTGCTCCAGCAGCCTTAGAGCACGTTTTCCGGTCGCAAGCATGTCACTTCCAGAAAGCTTAGTATGAAATCCCCTGAAAACCATTCGCACCCGTCAGGATACCAAACCCCGCGCTGTCTGCAATATGTAAGATTAACAGCCGGGACGCGCCCGCCTAGGCAGGTCTTCCGGCTTTCTCTACCGCCCCGTAATCTACGAAAAAAGCGGTGAGCTTACGCCGCGGTCTGACTTTGGGGCATGTACTCTGCCTTACGAGTCATGATACTAATGCCCTTTCAGCGAAGGCCTCAAGGTTTTTTCACATATGCTCAATTTCGTTGCTACCTCGCCACTGACAGCAAGAAGCCACAAGCCGCAGAATATAACTTGACAATGGGGCAACTCATAGCTAAAAGTGCACTTGCCGGGTATGCAGTTACAAGGGAGACAGGCGATGGAGTATATCCCCCCTGCACGTGATGCCAGTGGGCGTTCCCGGAGTCCGCTGCAATTTCGCAAGACTCGCGAGGCGGGAGTCCTTGCGGCCACCCGGGACTTCAGTCACGGCCAGACCATCTTGATGCTGATCCTGGTGGCCGTGGGTGCCGTCGGGATACTGACCGGGCTCGGCGTGATGGAGGCCAATGCCCCGCCGGTACTCAGCTTCCTATTCGGGAGCGCTTTTATCGGAGGGGGCATAGCTGTGATGAGCTTCCGGCGGGGTCTGGTGCTTGATCACCCGCGGGGAGTGCTGACGAGGTGGTGGAGTGTATTCGGCCTGCGCCACCAAAGACAGACACCGCTTGAAAGACTCGAAAAGGTCGCTCTCTCCGTTGAAAAGCGTGATACATATTCCGCGAATCGCTATTACTGGGTATATCATGTGTCGCTGGAGGGGCACCTGAAGCCGGTGAGGCTTTACAGCTCAATGGAGGCGCAGAAGGCAACAGCCTTTGCAGAACACGCTGCCGAGGTGTTTCGACTGTACTGTGAGGATCGCACCTGAGGCCCTATGAGACCTTTCGATGGGCAGGTGCCGCGGCTTGATGAGGTTGAAGCTTTATTCGCCCGGCCGCCGGGATGATTTAGCGCCGTCTGCACTGCGGCCGAAGATCTGCTCGGCTCAAATGCAGCGCCGACGGCTTTCAAAGAAGTGTGCTGTCAGCTTTTCTGCAGACTTGCTGCCTTATCTGCACTGCGTCCTGTCGGCATGCTCACCGTCTTCACGACCGCACACATACTACTTACGGGCATGAGGCAGTGGTTCCCTACCGTGGATCGAGCCTGGCCGCCTCATGCATGAGGCGGGCGTACTCATCAACGTCACCTGAAATTATCATGGATACGATCGCGGCTTCCCTCATCGAATCCGCGGCAGCCGCCAGGCATTTTCCCCGCTCGGCCTCATCAAGATGGCCGTGTGCGGCCTGCTGGTGGTAAAACTCCTGCTCTCTCGAAAGCCAGCCGAGGGCCTCATCGGTGTCGGAACTCAAAACCGCCATCCTGGCCATAAGCCGGAAATGATTCGGTGCGGTCTGCATATTGCGCGGATTGTACATTATGGGTACATTGCCGAAATGCTCGCCGGGCAAAACCACCCCCTTTTCCCTATCGAATATCTCGCGGGCGACATCCGCGGCCTTTCGTGCCTCACCCATTTTGCCCATCCTGATCCAGCCCTCGGCAATTCTGGAATACTGAGCAATCCTATTATGAAAATCCCAACAGCGCCATCGAGCGTACGAAAAGCCTGCATCAGAGATTCGTCGCATCTGCTCGTCGGAGTCTTGTGCTTGTGACCGTGCCACCACCTGCAGGAAAGACCGCCAGGCATCCTCGAGCTCTTCGGCAGAATTCTTTATCGCGCTGCGCTCGCGCGCGAACCCATCCAGGACGTTGCTGCGCCACCAGTCTTCATCAGAGACCTCGTTGTTGACCGTAAGGCTCGCGCTCGCAAGCTCTCGCGAGCTGCCTGCGCGATAGACGGTCAGCCTGAGTTCCGCCGGCTCCATAACGACCGGCATGTACTCATTTGTGATTCGGGCGATGCCGCGGGCATCGCTGCTGCCCGCAACGTACTGCGTCACGCCGGCGTATTCAACCTTCACCACTACCAGCCCGGTAATGCCTCTCACATCCGCTGCCAGGATGGTATGTCCATGATAGACCAGGTCCTCTCTCGGATTTGAGACAGAGATGCTCACGGCATTTCCAGTGCCGCCGGCCGCTGCCAGCAGAAACGCAGTCAGTAACCCAGCATATAAGGCTTTCATCTTAAAGGCATCTCCTGACCGTAGTCAAACTTAAGCCGCTCCAAGTCAAGCATCGTCGAGCCGGCCCTTTGCCTCCACCGCAGGTACTCTTCTATCAGCCTCTCGGCTTCTCCTCCGCGGACTCCGGCTGTTATCGCATCATGAACGAACCTCTCATATTCCCTCGCGATATCGCGCGCGAGAACCTCCGGAGTGCGCCCCTGGCCCAACCTTACATTGACTGCGTGCGCATTATCGGCATGGGCTGCCATGTAATGGAGAGTGATGTCGGCTATGGACTCTGCGTCACCCAGAAAATAGGCCGTCCGCCTCATTGCCCTGAGACTGTTCCTGTAAACTCCCCTCCACTCACGAGGGGCGCGGCTCGTACCGGTCCTGTCGGCCTGTGAAGCATTTGACAACGCCTGCTGAAGAAGCTGCATCGCCTTAGAGTAGTCACCGGCCCCGTGATGAGCCACCGCCAGCCACCTGATCTGGCTCCAATATATGGCGGCAGTATAGCTGCGAAACTCCGGATCTGTAGCATTATTGTAGCGCTCCCGGGCCCACTCGACACTGGCCCTTGACTGATCCAGACTCGACGCACCGCGATCCCTTTCCACAGTGAAAGTGTAGGGGGCAAGATCTCCATACCGAAGGACGACTTCGTGGCGTCCCGGGTGCGCGGGAATCATCCCCTGGAACACCACTGCCGAATGCAGACTGTTTACCCTGCCGTAGAGATGAAATGTGCTGCCGTTGGTTTCCACCCTCATGTGATGCACGCCCGGGTCCACCGGCGCCACCGTAACCTTTAGAGAGTAAGAATCTGCATTTGCGTGTACGGTGACAACACCATCGACGGGCTGCCTTATGCCGGTCGTCACTTTCATCTGCCTGGCCAGGACCGGCTCGCTGCTCACTTGCATGTCAAGCTCTGCGGTCTCTCTGCGCTCAAGGGTCCTGTCAACAACAACGAGTCCGGGAAAGGAAAGACCTGCGAGTTCATGGCTTATCCGCCCTGCCGTCTCCCCGGAGGGCCCGGGCGCAAAACGCACTTCAAGCTCACCCCTCACCGCCGTCGCGGGATCGGTCGGCGTATAGACCCAGCCGTCCTGGCTGGGCTCCTTTCGACACTTGAGAAATCTTATCCGGTACCTCTTGTACAGCTTCTGGAAATACCCGCTCCGGAGGCTCATCGTGGACAGAATATTACGATCCAGCGGCAGCACTTCTCTCAAGAGCATGTAGGTGAAGTCGAGAGGCTCTCCCGGCGTAATCTCACCTATGACTCTTTCCCATCCGTCGGATCCTCCCCCACTGAGCACTATCGCCAGAACTTCGTCCTCGCCGAGGCCGGCAGAGAGGCTCCTTGTGGTGGCTGCATCCGCCGAGAGAACGATCACCTGCGCCTTTGGCGTAAGGTCCGTCACGTAAAGTCGAGCATCAACGGCCTGGTGCCTTCCTGCCAGCGGCACCCATGTCGCTTTCGCCGTGGCCTCATCACCAGCAATGTAGCGCGAGAGTCCCGGCAGGTCTCGGACGCGTGACGTGCTGAGATCGTATCTTTCCAGCCCGGTAAGCCCACGGGCGTCATACTGGTAAAAACGAACATAGTGCCACGTCCTCATGTACTCGTCTTCGGGAGCTTCTTCCCACCCGATTGCATCGGCCCTGACAAACACCGGCGGCATGTAGCCGCCGTCGTATGTCCTGGGGTTTCCCAGCTGGGCCGCCGCCGCGGCATCGGTGGGATCGATGTTCTCGAAAAGGGCCTCCATGGTGCGTCTTTCAATCTGGTCAAGGACAGTCTGAGCAAAGCTGGCAATATCGGGAGCAGCCCTGACTCCGGCCGCTGCGGCCTCGCGCATGTCGTGGATTTCCTCGCTGAGCCGGTATCGCTCGGCATCCTCTGCAGTGCCCGATGCGGCAAAGACGCCTCGCTGGGAGTCATACTCCCCCTCGATCGCTGCAGCAGCCGCGTCGATGGCGATGCTAAGCAACAGCGCCTTTGGCCCGCCTGCTGCAAACGTCGCGGCCTTTCCGATGTAGTCCATGAACTGCGCAATGCCGAGATTTTCAACGAGCGGTGATATGTACCACACCGAATAAGTCACACTCGGGGGCACCTGCCATTCAATAGCCACACTCCCGCCGAAATGTTCAAAGCGCCCCTCCACAAAGCGCTCCATGTCGGCAACGATGTTGGACGGGATGTTCGTGCGAAGCAGCGCCTGAGAAACATATTGCGCCTCTCTGTCGCCGTAAGGGAGCAGTATCCGCCAGTCGAGCCCCTCGGTGAGCCCAAGCTTGCGCATCGCAAGGAAGCTCTTAAGACCCCACGGACAGTACATAGAGAGCTGCTCACGCGCCTTTTCACTCGTCTTCATCTGCATAAGCCTGGGGTAAAACCGGGAGTCGTCGCTTCCAAAGAGCTCGCACCCACCGTATGGGTTTGGCGCGACCGGGAGCATTTCATGCTCTCCCCAGTCACCGGCAGCTATCCATTCAAGTATTTCCAGCCCTCTGACATACGCGTCGAGTTGTCTGTCTTTTTCGCCCGACCTGTAGTAGAGAGTAGATGCTAAGAGCAGTGAGCGCGCCTCCAGAAGCAGTGACCTGAGAACATAGCGTGCCGGGCCATCAACGTGGCTCGTGACCGTCAGCCGGCCGATTTCCTGGAACTTCTGTGCAAGGCGCATCCATTCGGTGGCACTGGCTTTCGGTCCGCTCCCCGCAGAATCGAAACCCATCTCTTTGCGGTAGAAGTCTATCCACAGGGTGACAAGCTCATAAAATCGGTTGACGTCAAACTCCGTCGTAATCTCGGCCGCGGAGAGAACCGGCGGCTCTGCGCGTTCGGACGCCACCCTTCCCTCGATGTGGGCAAGCCACCTGTCTCTCTTTTCTCTGAGCGTACTAATCGTGACTACGAGCGCATCCACCCGGCGCGCGAGGTATTCAAGCTCGGCGGCCGTCAGATCCTCATTGAGAAACCTCTCCTGGATGGCGCGCCGCATGCGCTCATTTTCAACGAGGGTCGCCTCATCCTCTGCTGTAAATTCTTCAGGAGCCGGCTCGACAAACCGCAATATCTGCAAGTCATCTTCATACGCACGCCCCGCCTCCCACATCTCCGGCACATCTGCGTCGCCAGGCGCTTCGCCGGCAGCACCCAGAAGGCCTGCGGCAAGCGCCACCGCAGCAGGCACAGCCCATGATCTGCGCATTGTCTTCTCTCTTTCCTCAGTCGCTACCGCGGCATATCGATAAGTACTTCCTGCTCAGCCTGAGCGCCGACTCCTTCACAGGCGGCAAGATAAGTCACCATCACACGGTGTCTCTGGCTGCCTGCAAGGTCAAATGCTTCGTACGGCACAAACAGCCTGAACGGAGTCCAGCTTGCACTCTCAAACCTCACTGTATCTTGCGCCCAGGCAGAGAGCACCCCGTCGGGGCCAGCATAAGCGGGCTCTCTCGACATTATCCTGCCGGTCGCCGTCCGCAGGATGATCCACCCACTCAGCACCCTGCCGAGGCAGCCGGTCGCCGCGACATCGGCGTAAAACCACACCCCTTCTGAATCGTCTGAGTGGCCCGGCTCAATTCGGATGTTTTGAACGGTCACACTGCGCCTCTGGTCTGCCTCGGCCTCTGGCGCAACAAGTGCCACGACTGTTTCAGCGCAGGCCGCCATATCCGGCAGCAGCGCCTCCCAACGCAGCCTTGCAAGTGTGACCCGGCCTCTCGTCAGGCTTCTCAGGTCGATGGAACCCCGTGCCTGAGGCCACGTGGATTCATCGTGGAGCACCTTGTCGGCAAATCCTCCGTGAGACAGTTCACCGCCTGCGTTGGGGATGTCATTTCCATCAAAGTCGAGAAGCCGATAACGCATCGTGACCGTGTGATCCCTGAGGCCATGCGCATCGATGGCCGCATGGAAGTTGACATGTGAGAGGCCGTCACTGTCTGAAACGTACTCGTATGATATCGAACGCACCTGCAGCCCTCTGAGCGGTCCGTCGCCGGCGGGCGTGGGCTGAGGCTCCACCTGTGCGGCTACCTGGGATACCACGCGGGACTCTCGTACAAGAGAGGCCGCGTCGGCAGCCGGCGGCACAAGCCATATCTCACTCACAACTTCGCCGGCCACGTAAAGGTGCACACCGGCGTTTTTGTACTGTTCGGTCCTTCCCCCGCGAGGCTCGCCTGCTTCAAAGACGTTGCCGGGCGCCACCTCCACCGCCCCGAGACCGTCAAAGAGCAGCATCACCACCCCGGGTGGCAGGTCTCTCTCCAGCAGCACTCGAGCCCAGAGCAGTACACCGGACTCGTCATAATGCGCCAGTACGTCCCTGATGCCGCCTGCGCCCCGGTACTGCGAATGACCACCGTCCTGCGAGTCAGTGCCAAACAGCGACACCATTTCTTCGCGCGTGGTCTCCCCGGGGCGTATCGATGAAAGAAATGTGTCACCAGCCGCAAGATCGACCCACAGCAGCAGTGCAGCTGCGGCCGCAAGCGTCCGTTCCCGCCCTTTCAAAGCCCATCCCCCTTACCAGGCCTAAGCGGTACCCGCAGACCATGGCGTTATTATAGCCTTTTGAGTCATGTCGGCAATCATTGCTTGACTGCGGCAAAGAAAATGTGCCGCTCCGGCCCGAGTGCCGGCCAAGACTTCCCCAGCGGCATAAGACTGGCTCCGGCATGAGATCCTTATCTCTTGCGACGCCTACCCTGGTGTATCGGAAGGTTCGCGACTGGTTATGCGACCCTGGGGCACGCTCAAAGAGGGGGAAGAGCATGGTTTTCAAGTGATGCGCCGTGTGGCAATTGGAGGCTGCACATGGCGCGCGGCAATATACTGACGATCTGCAAGGGGCTGGTCTTGTTTCTGACGGTGTCAGAAAAAATCACATTGCCGCACACTTCCGGTCGCCTGTCAAGCCGATGGCAGATAGGCTCAGGCATCGGAGAGTGCAGGCGTGTCAATGGGAGATAAAGCATGGAGCCTCTTCTGCGTAGCCAGCGGGAGAGCCCGCTATGCTGTGACACTTATCGAAAGGAAAATGTCGGCAGCGGATGGACCGGGCTACTCGCCGCAGTCGCAGAAGGGCCGACACTGTCGAAAACCAGAATGCCGCGTGTTTTCGGAGTCTTCCCTCCAGGCTGCCATTTGAGCTGACCCGCTTTTCCTGGAGAGACATCGATGACGCCCAGGAAATGACTGGATGACGCAGGTGCCCCTCGTACACTTTATAGTGGCAGGCATGCGCGCCGCGTTCATCGAAGGCTGTGCGCCTTACTTTAAGGGGCCTGTAGAAGAGCCTGTACCGGGAGGTTTCGTCCGCTGCCGGGGGGTTTGCCGGCACCGACCGGGTGTCTTGAGCGGGCGGCGGGTTTGATGGTGCGGCCGCTATATTGAAGAGATCTCGGGAGAATGGGAGGCGGGTCATGTCAAAGGCTATACTGACCGTAATTCTTGCCATTGTGTTTGTCACGTGCGCTAGCAGGTGCGAGGCCGCTACTCATCGCGTCTCCACGATGCGTGCGCTCGAGGTTTTGGTGGAGGAGCGGGCCAATCCGGGTGACGTTATCGAGATCGCTCCGGGCCATTATGACTTCCTTTTCGGCC
>SLPQ01000131.1 GCA_007131925.1 Candidatus Brocadiia bacterium
AGTGGAGATTGTCCCACCCGAAGACGTTTCTCTTGAGTACCTGGAGCAACAGACTGCTGCGGCGGAGGCAGCATTTATCGCAGCGCAGGAGGAGCTGGCCTCTATCAGCGCTGAAATGCAGCGCCGGACTGAGCGCCGAGGTGAAGCCCCAAGGCTTATTGCAGCCGCGCAGAGCGCCCTGGCAGAGACAGATCAGGAGCTGGCTGCCCTTGCCACAGCAGTGCCCACTCCCATCACGGTCGCGAGGACCACAGCTTTGAGAGCTCAAAGGCAGTCCCTTAGAGCCCAGATCGATGCACTTGAAAGCGAGATCGCAAGCTACACGGCTCGGGGCGAGCTTTTGACGGCGCGACGCGACCTGGCATCCAGGCGCCTTGCCCGCGCAGAGATCGTGCTGCGAACCTGGCGCGACATAGTCGCCGAGCGCAGACGCCGTGATGCGGCAGCCGCCGCCAGACGGGCAGAAGAGGCCAGGCGTGCCTTCGAAGAGGCCGATCCGGAGCTTGCGCAAATCGCTGAGGCAAACGCTGCTTATGCAGAGCGCCGCCGTGAGCTGACAGGGCAGCTAAACCAGGTAACCCGCGAGAGTGCCGAGGTATCAACGATTCTCTCGGACCTCAGAGAAAATGTCAGGAGCGTGCGCCAGAAGGTTGACACAGCTGAGACACTCACGCGCCCCATCAGCGTACTTCTGCGAAAGCAGCGTGCGGAGCTGCCAGCCACTCGTCATTACCAGTCGCGCATCAGGGCGCGCCAGGCGCTCATGGATGAGCTTCAATTTGAGATTCTCCAGCTCAGCGACGAGCGCGCGCAATTGGCGGATATCGACCGTATGACCGCCAGGATAGTCTCGCGCATCCTCGATGCGTCCCCAGATGAAGACCGGCAGCCCCTTGAGGACCAGGTCAGGTCGCTTCTGGTCGAAACCCGTGACAATCTCGATGCGCTGATCTCAAGCATCGATACATATCTTTTCGCGCTCATAGACGTCGCTGAAGAAGAGCGTACGCTCATCCGGGAGACCGAACAGTTCGATGCGTTCATCCATGAGAGAATCTTCTGGTATCACAGCACCGAAGCAATAGGCAGGACCGACTTTGTAGAGACGTTTAACGCCCTCGCCTGGTTCTTCAGCCCGGCCGAGTGGCATGGCCTTGTCCTGGTACTGGCCTACGACATTGTGACATGGCCGCTGGTGTATGTCCTTGCGCTGGCGGCATTCATGGGTCTCCTGCTGCTACGGCGCAGGCTGACACCCCGCATCCAAGACCTTTCAGAGAGGGTTCTGACTGCTTCCACCGACAGCTTCAGCCACACCCTGACAGCTCTGGCCATAACCTGTCTGTCGGCTGCATGGTGGCCGCTTCTGATAGCGTTTGTCGCGTTCAGGCTCTGGACGGCGCCCGAGTCGCCAGAGTTTACGCGAGCGGTGGCATGGGGGCTGTGGCACGCAGCTTTGATGCTGGCTACGCTTGAGTTCTTGCGGCTTTCCTGCAGGGAAAAGGGCCTCGCCGACTCGCACCTGCGATGGCGGCGCGCTGCACTGGCTCTCTTTCAGCATAATCTGCGCTGGTTTGAGCTGGTTGTCATCACTGCGACTTTTTTTGTGTCGGTGATGAACTGGCAGCAGGTAAACGAGCAGTGGCGCGAGTCGGCCGCGCGCCTTTTTCTGATCGTGGGGCTCGTAGCGCTGGGAGTTTTTGTTCAGCGTGAGCTGAAGCCCTCCGGCAAGGTCATGGACGAGATCCTCAGGCGCCGACGCGACGGATGGCTCGATCGCCTCACGGGCGTATGGTATCCTCTTGCAACAGCCGTACCTTTCATCATAGCTGCCGGCGCTGCGATGGGTTACCAGTATACTGCCTATCAACTGACGCTCAGGCTGGTTTACACGCTCTGGCTTGTGCTGGCGGTGCTATTTGTGAATGCCCTCACCCTGCGGTGGCTTTTTGTGGTGCACCGCAAGCTTGCCGTCGAAGCTGCCCTCAAGCGCATGGCTGCTTCGGAGGCGCCGGCAGAGGGGGCCGAGACTGACGAAGCTCCAGAGGAGCCGGAAGTCGATATTTTCGCTATATCCGCCCAGACGCGCCAACTGATTCGAAGCTTCATCGGCGTGGCGCTTATTCTAGGAGTGTGGCTCATATGGAGCGGAGTGGTGCCTGCGCTCGCCTTTCTCGACCGTGTGCGCCTGTGGTCTGTAGATGAAGAGACGTTTGTTACCCTGGCCAGCATAGTGGCTGCCGGCATAGTTATCGTCATGACTGTTATGGCCGCAAAAAACATACCCGGCCTCCTGGAGATATCGATATTGCAGCGGCTGCCGCTTGACCGGGGCGTCCGCTTTGCCATAACATCAGTTGCAAGATACATCATAACCTTCGTGGGTGTTGTAATTGCATTTGCCTTTATCGGTATCGGGTGGGCCAAGGTCCAGTGGCTGCTGGCCGCGATGACAGTGGGGCTTGGCTTTGGCCTGCAGGAGATATTCGGAAACTTCGTCTCAGGCCTTATCATCCTTTTTGAGCGGCCCATGCGCGTCGGGGATACGGTAACGGTCAGCGGGCTGTCAGGGACCGTCACGCGAATCCAGATCCGAGCTACCACCATCCGCGACTGGGACAGAAAGGAGCTGGTCGTCCCGAACAAGGAATTCGTAACCGGCCAGCTCATAAACTGGACGCTCTCAGATCCTATTCTGCGAGTCGTGATCCCTGTCGGGATAGCCTATGGCTCAGACACGCAAAAGGCGCGCGATCTTCTGCTCAAAGTCGCCGATGATCACCCTAACGTGCTTGATGACCCGCCGCCGGGCGCATTTTTTCTGGGCTTTGGCGACAGTGCGCTTGAGTTTGAGCTTCGCGTCTTTATCCCAAGCCTTGACTATTTCCTCATAGTCCGGCACGATATGCACATGGCAATCGACATGGCCTTCCGCGAGGCAGGCATCTCAATAGCCTTCCCGCAGCGCGATCTTCACATCAAGTCCATGCCAAGGGCGATGACATCGCCGCAGAGCTACGATATGGAAGAGGTTCCAGACGACACGGGCTTCCCTGCCCCAGGGTGAGGCCTCGCCTTACGCGCCTGAACGCTGCCTTTCAAGGGGACGGCACAGGCCCCACAATATCGCCTTCCAGAGAAGCTTGAAGGAGCTTCCAAGAGTAAAGAAGCATCCTCGGCAGGTGAAAAGGGCCCTTCCACATATTGCCCTTTGCGCGCGAGGAGACCGTGCCGTCACGGTGCAGGTAGCCGTACCATTCGCCATGCTCCCCGTCAGGGAAATGCCGCCAGGTCCATTCGTGCAGTCGCTCGTGCCACTCCAGCCAGCTCGCCTGCCCTGTCAGCACGTGCGCAAGCAGAGTTGCGTAAACTGCCTCGGTGTGAGGCCACCATAGCTTCATGTCGTGTTCGTATGGATCAGGAGGCTTGCCCTCAATGTCAACATAATAGAGAAGCCCGCCGAAATGACCGTCCCAGCCGAGCTCAAGAGACCACTCTAGGATTCGGCAGGCTTCCCGTATTAGGCGATCATCCGACCTGCGCACCCCTTCGAGCATCAGAAACCACGCGGTCTCTATGGCGTGGCCCGGCACCACAATGCGACCCTCAGGCCCTTCAAGACGCTCCCCTGCAGGTCCTACTGTTTCCAGAAGAGCCTTCACCTCTGGATGCACAAAGTGTGCAAGGATCTCCTGGCAGGCGCGCTCGGCGACTGCGTCGCAAAGCGCATCATGCCCGAGCCCACGCAGCACCTGTGTCACACAGAGAAGAATCATCGGGATGCCGTGCGCCTTCATGGGGCGCACGGCAGGGTTTACCTTCGGCTCAAGAAGGCCGGGAGTATCGAGATAATGCAGAATCAGCCTGAAAAGAGCCCCGGCTCGGTCGGCATACTGCTCGCCTTGCGGCGATGGGAGTAGTGCGCGCGCGTACTCTGCAAGCGCCATGGTAACAAATGCCTCGCCGTAGATGTACCTGCGCTTGCGGAGGGGGCGACCGTCTCTCGTCACGATAAAAAACGCCCGCCCGTCCTCATCAAAGGCAAATTTCGAAAGAAAATCGATCCCGCGCGTGGCGAGCTCGAGCCACTCCGGCCTCGCCTCCACTTCGTTGCAGAGCCTGGCCAGAAGCCACGTGAAGCGCCCCTGGACCCATATACCCTTGTCCGTGCTCAAGGCCGAGCCGTCCCTGTCAAGACAGTGCAGAAACCCTCCGTGCTCATGGTCCACAGCATGTTCAATCCAGAAAGGAACCACGTTCAAGAGAAGCTCATCGCGGTATGAGCTTATCAGGCGCTCAGCTTTCAGCCTCTGCATCGCTGCACATGCCTCCCGTCGGCTACCAGGCACACATCCGCTCACAATATCGCCCTGCAGGAGAAGTTTCCTGCATAAAAAGGCGACCATCGGGTGTGCCCGGTTGGCATGCAGCCCGTCACCCTTTGCAGGAGAGCTTTCAGGCACGCCCTTGACCCTGCTCTCGCCGAAAAGCATAATCGATATTGTCGGCAAAGCAAGAAAGCCTGGTCAGCGCCGCTGCAGGGGGGCTTGTGCAGTCAGCTGGTTTTTTGACATGAGCACCACACACATAAGCAAGGGCCTGCGCCGGGCAGAGAGGCAGGCCCGCATGTTTCACGCTTGAGGTGCAGTACGTATGCCGCGGAGGGCTTTACCACAGGTGCCGGCGGTCCTGTCGCTGGGCGTTTTTTGCCAGATCGCCCAGATACTGTTTTTGCGTGAACTCCTTATGGTCTTCCACGGCAACGAGCTCTCCATAGGGGTGATACTGGCCTCATGGATGGTTTGGGTGGGGGTGGGCAGCCGGCTTGGAGCCTTCGTTGTTGAGCGCTATCATCGCCCCCTCGAGCTGGCGGGCTTTGCTTCGGCGGGCACGCTGGTACTGCTGCCGGCGTCGGTTGTTATCATTCGGGGCCTGCGCGGATTTTTTGACGTCGTACCCGGTGCGTACCTTTCCCTTGCGGATATGGCACTTTCCTGCTTTATCCTGATGGCGCCGGTTTGCCTGGTGCTGGGGGCTCAGTTTGTTTTTCTTGTTCGCCTGTGGCGTGAAGCGGACGGCACAGAAGATACTTCCGGGGCGGAAAAGACATACATATGGGAAGCGCTCGGCAATATTATTGGCGGTGTACTTTTCACCTTTGTCATGGTGCACTATCTGAATGCGTTTCAGTCGGCTGTCCTTGCAGGAATGCTGATGGCAGGGACAGTACTCTGGCTGGCGCGCAAGACGAGTGCGCAAGCAGCGGCCATGGCTCCAGGCCGGCGCATCGCGCTTTCGATTCTTCTTTTTGCCGGAGTCGCAGGATATGCCTTTCTTTCCCATCTCGATACATGGGCATACCGGCTGCAATGGAAGTTCTTTGCGCCCGAGCATACCCTCGTCGAGACGCGCCAGTCCAAGTACGGCACCATAGCGGTTCTCCAGCGTGAGGACCAGTACAGCTTTTTTCAAAGCGGCCACCTCGTGTTTTCCACCGCCGGGCCCGAAACGCCCACAGGTGCGCTGGAGGAGCAGGAAGGTGCAGTGTTTGCTCATTTTTCAATGGCGCAGCACAGAAATCCGGAGCGTATTCTGCTTATTGGAGGGGGCCTTCGCGGCAGCTTGAGGGAGATCGCCCGACACCCGATCAAGCATATAGACTACATCGAGCTCGATCCGGTATTGACCGAGGCAGCCCTGCCCTATGTGCCACAGGAGACTCGTCAGGCGCTCGAAAGCCCCCGTGTGCGGCTCCTGCACACCGACGGCAGGCTCTTTGTCAAGTCCTCACAAGATATGTACGACATGATCCTTGTCGACATCCCCGACCCCGCTACAGCCGTTTTGAACCGTTACTATACTGAAGAGTTTTTCCGCGAAGCCGTTGAACGTCTCAACCCGGATGGCGTTCTGGTCATAGGCGTTGTCTCCACCGCAGGCATGCGCGGCAGTGCGGTTGCCAACCGAAATGCAACCATCTACCACACTCTCAAAAGCGTTTTTGATTATGTACTGCCCGCCGGAGAGCGCTTCCTGTATCTCTTCGCAAGCAACGAGGCAGGCCAGGTGTCAGCCGATATCGAAACGCTGCGCCAGCGCTATCTCAGTCGAGACATAGACGCAGAAGGCTTTTCGCACCGGCACTATGACATGCTGCTCGAGGAGTCGCCGCTCAGGCGCACAAACTGGATCATCAGACATCATGGCAGAAGCCCCACCGCACATCTGGACCCCCCGGATACCGGCCCCCTCTTTCCCGGCCCGATAGACCTCCAGGACACCCAGGAGGCGGATCTGCCGGGCGTGGTTCGGCAATACTTCATCAACTCTGACTTCAAGCCTGTCGGATACTACCACACGCTTGTTTTCTGGAATGTACTCACGCGTGCCGAGCACGGGCGCGCTCTCAGGTGGATACTGCGCGTCGAGCCGTGGTGGATCGCTCCGGTAGCAGGTGCCGCACTTGCAGTGGCGCTCTTGCTGCGGATGGCCCCTCGTACGGTTGTCCGGAGAGCACACACTCATTACGCGGTGCTTTTTGCGGTTTTTACAACCGGACTTTCGACTATGGCCCTTCAAATCGCTCTATTGTTTACGTTTCAGAGCGTATATGGTTTTGTATACGAGATGGTCGGGATGATCGTGGCGATTTTCATGGGCGGACTGGCCATGGGCACTACAATTACGCATAGATTTGTGGTCCGAAAGGCAAACATGCGGATCCTTGCGGCAGTGCAACTGTCAGTGGCCCTCTTTGCGGGAGTGCTTTCGCTGGTACTGCCGGGTACGGCGGCTGCGAGGTCTCCGGTTTTGGCATTTGTACTTTTTTCGGGGATGACATTTGGAGCAGGTCTCTTTAACGGAGCGGACTTTCCGCTGGCCACCGCCTGCCTGATGGGCCTTACAGGGCGCCCGGAGAAGGCCACTGGCATCGTCTATGGCGTGGAGCTTTTCGGCGCATGTGCCGGGGCCCTTCTGGCAAGCGTGGTAGTCGCCCCAGTCATGGGCATTGTGGCCTGCTGCCTCTTAGCGGCAATCGCAAACGGCACCGCGTTTTTAGTGATACTTCTTTCCGGGAGACATCATGAGCAAGCCCAAAGAATCCAACCTCAAACCGAACCGGCGTAACCTTTTGAAAGCCGTAGCAGGCGGAGGATGCGCGCTGGGCATAGCCGGCCTGGCAGGCAAGAGCACCTCTGCTCATGCCCAGACCGCC
>SLPQ01000090.1 GCA_007131925.1 Candidatus Brocadiia bacterium
CGGGCGCCCTGGCGCCCGCCCCTTTTGCTTTATCATGATTTCACACTTGGCGCCGCCCGTCTTTTACTGTATCATCAATGCGTTGCCACGAGGCCTGTTTCAGGTGACGCATGCGACGCAAGCTCATTTACATTCTGCCTCTTGTTTTTGCTGCGGCAGCTCTCGGCGACGGCGAGAGAGTCATTTACACCGTCGACAGCCTTTACACGCGCATAATCGTCTCGCAAACCAGCTCTGTACGGATCATGCGTTTTCAGGAGGGCCCTGTGGCGCAGCCTGCTGATAGATACTTTGCCCAGAGTGCGATCCTTCTGCGGGACCCTCACGCGCTCTATATGAGCTACGCAAGGTATTCCATAGCATGCGCCGGCCTTGTTGAAGACCCGGAGCGCGTGCTCTTTGTGGGACTTGGCGCCGGGTCAATGCCCAGATTTTTCGCTAAAGCATTCCCCCAGACCCAGGTGGAGGTAGTGGAGATCGATGCGATGGTAGTCGACGTCGCCAGACGCTTCTTTTTTCTGCCGGAGCTGGAGAATATGAAGATTACCGTCATGGACGGGCGCATCTATATCAGGCAGAGCACACAGAAGTACGACATGATCTTCCTCGACGCCTATCGTGGACAGCACATACCCTTTCACCTGATGACGCTTGAGTTTCTCGAAGAGGCCAAGGCCAGACTCGCTCCGGGCGGAGTCATAGTCTCCAATATCGCCGTAGCCGACACCGCGCAGCTCTATCCATGGTTGATGCGTACTTACCAGTCGGCCTTTCCGACACTCTTTCGAGCCAGGGTCGGCGGATCGATGAACAAGGTCCTTGTGGGCTGGAGCGAGCCGGGCGCCGAAACGAGAAGGTCGTTTCGATCAAAGACAGCCGAGCTTGCCGGCAGAGTGGATTTCGGCTTCGATGCGGCGGCCCTGGCGGGGCATTACGAGGATGTTTCGTCGAGGATCACCACCAGGAGAGTCCTTACAGACGATTATGCACCTGTGAACCTTATGTGGCACCGCCAGGCTACCAGGAGAGATTGGGAATATTAGGCCTTCATTGAAGGCACCCGCCGGACCTGGGGGAAAATATGTTACTGAAGATTGTCGTCTTTACCAGCGGTGCAGTTGTCATGTCGGTTGAGATGCTGGCGGCGCGGCAGCTGGCCGTACAGTTTGGAAACACATTGCAGGTATGGGGCGCTCTCATCGGCAGCTTCATAGGCGCACTGAGCCTTGGCTACTGGCTTGGCGGCATCGCCGCTGACCGCTGGCCTACAAGGCTTGGAATAGGCGCCATACTCTCGGTTGCAGGCCTGCTTATCATCGCACTCGTACCGCTGGCCGGGCCGGCCGGCAGACTTATCTACCAGTTCAGGGGCGGCGCGCCACTTGTTAGCGGCGGATGGCTCAAGCCCCTCATCTCCTCAAGCCTCGTGTACGGGGCGCCGATAGTCCTTCTGGGAATGGTCAGCCCCTACGCTGTGCGCCTGGCCGCCAGGGACCTCTCAAGGCTGGGCCACAAGGTCGGAGGCCTTTACGCGCTCGCATCGCTGGGGAGCATTTTCGGGACGTTTCTTACATCTTTTTACCTGATCCTCGTCGCACCGATCAGCCACATAATCATGGTAGAGGGGCTGCTATTGATGGGGCTTGCTGTACCGGTATACCTTGCGGGCTTTTTTTTCGAGCAGGAAAGCCGCAGCGGGCCGGCAGAGGCATCTCCCTGGGTGCCCCGCCCGGACGGCGGGAACAGTGATTTGTCGCTAAGACAGTGAAATCCATCAAATAAACGCCCGTTTGCCCTTTTTTTGGTGCTCCATGGAATGATTGTAGTGGAGTGTCCTGTTATTTAAGGTGTGGAGAGCGTATATGAGGATAGTAAAGCACCTTTTTTTTGTCATAGTGCCTGGAGGGTTTGGATTCAGGACAGGACGATACCTTCTGGGCGCGGTTTTTTTCTGCGTGTGGGTGTTGCTGGTGCAGGCGTGGATTTTCATATCTCTAACGCAGCCGGCGACACTGGCACCGTGGCTTGAGAAAACTGTGCCGGCGATGGCGCTGGTTCTCTACGGTGCCGGATTTGCGCTTTCGGCTTGGGTGGCCGCTGCATTGCGCATGAGGCAGGGCAGCGATGAAGACGTGCTGTATAGCGAGGCGATGAAGGCCTTTGTAGCGGGTGACTTCGACGCCGCCAACGCCATGGTGAGAAGGATTTTGAAGACGGGAGCGTTGGACTGCGACTGTATATTCATTCAAGCGCATGTGGCTCTGCGACAGGGCAGGAAGCGCCGCGCAAAGAGGCTTTTCAGAAAATGCAGGGATTTTGACGAAGAAGGGAAGTGGGTATGGGAAACCGAGAGAGCGCTTTTGAGGCTCGCCTCAGCCCCCGGCCCGCTTGATAGAGCCGACTAAGGCTTGTATAATCAATGACAGAGATAATCTTCCGCTTGGAGGTTTTTGATGTTTGAACGCTTTACAGACAGAGCCCGGCGCGTCATGGGCCTGGCTAATCAGGAAGCCCAGCGCTTCAACCATGAATCGATCGGCACAGAGCATGTATTGCTGGGCCTCATAAAGGAAGGCTCAGGCGTAGCGGCAAACGTGCTGCGAAACCTCGGGGTCGATCTCAAGCGTGTCCGCATGGAGATCGAGAAGAAGGTCCCCAGTGGCCATGAGATGGTCACCATGGGGCGCTTGCCCTTTACCCCCCGTGCAAAAAAGGTGATCGAGCTTTCCTTCGAGGAGGCCCGCGCGCTGGGACACAACTACGTGGGAACCGAGCACCTGCTCTTGGGCCTGTTGCGTGAGAGCGAGGGCGTAGCGGCGCAAGTCCTTGTTGCACAGGGACTTAAGCTCGAAGACGTGCGCGAGGAGGTCCTGAGACTTCTGGGTCACGATTTCGGCACCGAAGAGTCCCACTCCGAGCCGCACTCCGACGCGCCCATGAAGGAGTCACGCTCAAAGACGCCTGCGCTCGACTCTTTCGGACGCGATTTGACGGAGCTTGCCTCAGAAGACAAGCTCGATCCTGTCATCGGCCGCGAAAACGAGATCCGCAGGGTCATGGAGGTTCTCTCGCGCCGCACCAAAAACAATCCAGTCCTGCTTGGAGAGGCCGGCGTCGGTAAGACAGCCATAGTTGAGGGGCTTGCCCAGCAGATAGTTGACGGCAGCGTGCCGGAGGTGCTGCGGGACAGGCGGATAGTCGTTCTGGACCTTGCATTGATGGTGGCGGGGACAAAGTATCGCGGACAGTTCGAGGAGCGCATAAAGGCTGTCATGAACGAGGTCCGCAGGGCTCAGAGTGTGATACTCTTCATAGACGAGCTGCACACACTGGTAGGCGCAGGCGGCGCCGAGGGCGCCATAGACGCATCAAACGTCCTCAAACCTGCCCTTTCCCGCGGTGAAATCCAGTGCATCGGCGCCACTACCCTTGACGAGTACCGCAAGTACATCGAAAAGGATGGCGCACTCGAGCGACGCTTCCAGACCATCATGGTAGATCCGCCGTCCAAGACCGAAACAATCGACATCATCTACGGTCTGCGCGACCGTTACGAGGCGCACCACCGAGTGAAGATAACCGACCGGGCCATCGCGGCCGCCGTGGAGCTCTCAAGCCGCTACATCTCGGGCAGATTTCTGCCTGACAAGGCCATAGACGTCATAGACGAGGCTGGTGCCTCCGTGCGGCTGATGGCCATGACAAAGCCGCCCGAGATAAAGGAGCTCGAGAGCCGCATCACCCATCTGAATGCCGAAAAAGACGCCGCTGTCGCCGCGCAGGATTTTGAGCGCGCCGCGCGCCTTCGTGACGAAGCTGCAAAGGCAAGGCAGGTCGCCGAGGAGAAGCTCAAGGAGTGGCGCGAGTCGACTGACGAGTACGACGGCGAGGTCGATGAGGAGGTCGTCGGACAGGTCGTCAGCCGCATGACCGGCATACCCTTGACAAGGCTCGAGTCGAAAGAAGCAGAGCGTCTGCTCGCGATGGAATCCGAGCTGCACAAGATGGTCGTCAGTCAGGATGAGGCCATCACCGCCATCGCAAAGGCCGTCCGGCGCAGCCGCTCCGGCCTGAAAGACCCAAACAGGCCCGTGGGCTCCTTTGTCTTCATAGGACCGACCGGAGTCGGAAAAACACTGCTGGCCCGAGCGCTCGCGCGGTTCATGTTTGGCGAGGAGGACGCGCTCGTTCAGCTCGACATGTCCGAGTACATGGAAAAGCACAACGTCTCCAGGCTTGTCGGCGCGCCCCCGGGATACGTCGGCTACGAGGAAGGCGGCCAGCTTACCGAGAAGGTCCGCCACCGCCCTTACAGTGTCATCCTGATGGACGAGATCGAAAAGGCTCATCCGGATGTCTTTAACATGCTGCTGCAGATAATGGAAGAGGGGCGCCTGACGGATTCATTCGGCAGGAAGGTCAGCTTCCGCAATACGATACTCATCATGACGTCCAATATAGGCGCAGACCTGATAAAGTCGCAGTCGGCGATGGGGTTCAGAAAGACCGAAGCCTCGATGGACTACGAGAAGATGAAGGAGATACTGCGCTCGGAGATCGAGAAGTACTTCAGGCCTGAGTTTCTCAACAGGCTCGACGAGGTTATCTTCTTCAAGTCGCTCACGCGTGAAGACCTCGTCAACATCGTCGATATAGAGGTCGGACATGTCACCGAGCGCATCGCCCAGCGAGGCATCACCCTCGAGCTCACCGAGGAGGCCAAGGGCTTCATAATTGACTCAGGCTACAACCCGGACTTCGGTGCGCGCCCGCTGCGCCGTGCCGTCGAAAACCTCATAGAGGACCCCCTCTCCGAGGAGATCTTGAGAGGCTCCTTCGAAGGAAAGGGACACATAGTCGTACGTCTGAAAGACGACCACCTTTACTTCGATGCCGAGGGCCACGCGCCAGCACACGCCCCGGCCGGAGCTGGCAGCAAGTAGTAGCTGCGCACCTGGCTTGGCTTTGCGGGGCGTACATGTCGCTCAAGAGGGGTACGGGCCTCAGCGTGCTTGCAAGGTCCCGTGACGATCAGCGCGCACTCACACGCAGGCAGATGCGCGGCTGCGGCTTAGCCTCGGCGGCTCGGGAGCCTGCGTATCACGCGAGCGAGGCACAGAGGCGCCTGTACCGCTCAAGCAGGCAGGAGGCGCCATGAGAGACTCGCGTAACCTGCGAAACTCACGCGCACTGCTTATAGTGGCGCTGATAGCGATCTTTGCAGTGATAGGTCGCCTCGGCATCTTTCGGCGCCCGGGGGCGGCGAGCTTTTCCACCGGCGTGGTCGAGCACGTCATCGATGGTGACACCGTGCGCCTGGCAGACGGACGCCACGTGCGCTATATAGGCATGGACTCGCCCGAGATGAACTCCACCAGCGAAAGAGCCCGCGCTATCGCCATAAGGGCGCGTGATTTCAACAGCAGCCTCGTCGAAGGCAGGACAGTCAGGCTCGAATATGACGTGGAGACCATTGACCGCTACGGCCGAACGCTCGCATACATCTGGGTCAACGACACCCTTGTCAACGGCGCTGTAGTTCGCGAGGGTCTGGCAAGGGCCAGAGTCTACGGCAGAAACACTCGCTACGCCGACAGGCTTGCCCGGCTCGAAGATGCCGCACGGGCCGAGGGCAGGGGCATGTGGGCAGACAGGTAAAGGGGCTCAGCCGGCGAAGGCGTGAGCGTGCGCGGGCAGCTTCCCCGGAACAGGTGCAGCCTTGAGCGCAGCGAGAAATTCCTCGACAGTAGCATAGCGATGCGCCCGGTTATTGGCCACGGCCTTCATAATCACGGCGCTGAGCTCTTCGCTGACGAGGTGATTTTTTGCAGTAGGCGGCTCCGGCTTGGAGTTCATGACCCGTAGAAGCCGCTCGAAACCACTGACGCTCGGAAATATCGACTCGCCGCACACTCCTTCATAAAGTATGGCCCCCAGGCTGAATATGTCGCTTCGCACATCGAGCGGCGAACGTCTGAGCACCTCAGGCGCGCTGTACGAGGTAGCGCCCGTCATCGTCGATCCGGCCGTAGTCTTTTGCGCATTCATGAGAAAGGACAGGTCGATGATCTTTGTGCCCTGCTGGCCGGTCGTGATCGCATCGACCGTAAGCCCCCTGTGCAGAAGGCCGAGAGAGTGAAGGTACGAGAGCCCGCTGCCTGCCTTCACTATGCAGTCGATGAACTCTTCTGGTGTATTTTCGGAGCGGTCCATGACCTCCCGCAGCGATGCACCCGTGAAGGACTCGAGGATCTCGATGCGGGTCGTGTCGGTAACCTCGGCCTCTATGGTGACTGCGATCAAGGGGTGTTTGAGCTCGGGGAGCATCTCGGCAAGGGGTCGCACCCGGTAGAGGCTGTCGAGTTTTCTCTCGACCTCCACTCCCTCGCGGCTATATTTCTTTATGGAAACAGGGCGAAGCGTCTTGCGGCATCGGCCCGTGCAAATGCTGTATAGTTGCATTTGCTTTGAATTACCGGTGCTTTCATACTTGGAGAGTACGCCGCCGGAGAAGATACTCTTGATTCTCTCGAACATCGCCTTATCGCCTTTCGAATCTGTCCACTCTTGCAGGGATAGTACGTATGAAGCGGCGGATTGTTCCGGATGAGTCGCCATGACGGGCAATTGGGGCCATACACAATGCAAGATTTATGCCGGAGGCTCTTCATGCCGCCACAGAGGACTGATATGATTCAAATGCCTTACGGAAAGGGGCATCTGGCATTTACGCCGCCGCCCGCAGTCACCTCAGAGGTGCTGTACTCAAGGCAGAAAGATGGCCTTGATTCCCCCTCCGGGGCAGTCAGCGACGCGCTCGCTTCGCCGCTGGACACCGCTCCGCTTGCTGCGCTGGCGGCCGGCGCGGCAAGCGCCTGCATCGTCATCAGCGACAGCACCCGCCCCGTGCCCAACGAACTGATACTCGACGGCATCCTGCCTGTTGTCGAAAAGTCCGGCATCACGCGCGATGCAATCACGATCCTTGTAGCTACCGGCACACATCGAGGCGCGAGTGCCGCCGAGATCGATATGATGGTCGGCAAGCGCATCGCGCGGCGCTACCGCATCGTCAACCACGACTGCCGCAGGGGCAACACCCGCGTCGGCAACATCACAAACCCCCTCACGGGGGCTGGCATTGATATATTGATCGACCGGCACTACATGCAGGCGGACCTTAAGATAGTGACCGGCCTTGTCGAGCCACACATCTTCTGTGGCTATTCGGGCGGCAGAAAGGCGCTCTTGCCCGGCATCGCGTCGCTCAGCTCCATAAGGAGGTGGCACGGCCCCGAGCTCATCCGTGAGGCGGCCAGCGCACCCGGCATTACTACGGGCAACATCCCGGCCGCACTCTCGCTCGAGGCGGCACGGCTGGCCGGATGCCACTTCGCCCTCAACGTCACACTCAACAGCCACCGTGAGGTGACGGGCGTCTTTGCAGGCGATGTAGAGGCTGTCCATGACGCGGCGGTCAACTTCGTCGAATCATATGTCATAACAAGGCCCGTAGAGCCGGCAAAGGTTGTCGTGACCTCCGCAGCGGGCCACCCGCTCGACGCCACCTTTTACCAGGCCATCAAGGGGCTCATCGCCGTCCTGCCCGTGATGGCGCAAGGGGGCTTGGCGGTGCTGGCTGCAGAGATGGGCGAGGGCATCGGGGATGAGGGCTTTACCAGGCTTGTCAGGCAAACGCGTGACGTAGTGAAGTGGTCGCGAGGTCTGTCCGGCCGCAGCGGCTTTTCCATGGGACAGTGGCAGCTCCAGCGCATGGCGTGGGTCAGGCAGAAAGGCTGTGTTCACATGGTCTCGGGGCTTTCCGGCGAGGACGCGCGAGCGACGTTCACTGAGCCTTTCAGCACGCTGCAGGAGGCGGTGGAAGCAGCCGTCGCCCGCACCGGTGCGCGCCGCCTGGTGGCCGTGCCCGAAGGGCCTTACGTGGTGACAAGGGCTGCTGGGGGCCGTACCGGCTGATCAGCAGGACGGGAAGGCGTCATGCCACGAAATGGCCGGCGAGAAGCCGTGAATGGTCGAGCGGCAGGCGGTTTATGTCGGCGATTATCAGGATATTTATGACCTGGGTGGTATCGATTCCCTCTTCACAGGCCCAGATGACGATGTCGAGGTTTTCCGAGCCGGCGCGAATGCGTTCGAGCACGGATTCGAGTATCTGTCGCTCACCGGCAAACTTGCGCGCGAGCGCTGCGAAGTCGCGATTGTCAAACTCGGCCCAGCAGACCTTGCCGCAGAGGTGCTCGATCCAGCGCTCACGACACCATCCTTTCCAGTGATGCTGGAGCCACTGGCTGATGGCGGCCTCGCCGAGATCTCTGCCGGCGGCTTCACTGGCGATCCACTTGTGCCTGAGCGCCTCGATATAGGATGACTCCCAGATGCTTTCAACCCTGACCACCTGCGATGGCCCTGCCAGGGGCGTTGTCTCAACGGCACTTTCACCCATCAGGTCATACTCCGCGAAACGCTATAAGCAAACCGCCCGCGCACTTTGCCTTGAGCATGGCAGTCTCAGCTTGCACATGGACACGCGCAAGCAGTTGCGCGTGCAGGGAATTATCGGCCGGACGGGCCGGCCAGGTTTAATGGAAGGTGTAAGGGCGGTGTGGGCAGGCAGCTGCCCGAAAGGCGCGGCTCTCCGGGCCTATTTCGATCGTAGCGCACGCACCACGGCTGCCCTGATGAGCCGAGCAGCATCCCTGACATCCCGGGCGGCTATGACGGCTGACGACACAGCCACACCGCTGGCGCCGGCGGACACAGCCTGGGATGCGTTTTCCACGTTTATCCCGCCGATGGCCAGGACAGGCCCATTAGCGGCCAGCCCGGCCTCCCTGAGAAACTCCAGCCCCATCACCGCAACGGATTTTGTGGCCGTCGGAAAGATACAGCCGGCTCCCAGGTAGTCTGCACCGGCTCTCTCGGCCTTGGCCACCTGCTCGACCCGGGAGACTGAGACCCCTATCAGAAGCTCATCGCCGACGATCCGGCGAACCTGGTCGACCTGAAGATCGTCCTGGCCTACATGCACGCCATCGGCCTCAGACAGCACGGCTATGTCGGGGCGGTCGTTGACGATGAAGATGGCCTCGCCACAGGCGTCGCGACACGCCCTTGCCGTTTCGAGCAGGCGGCGATCAGTGATGTTTTTCTCGCGCAGCTGTATACAGTCAGCACCGCCGGCGACAGCTTCAGCGGCAAGGCGCCAGGGAGGCCGTTCAGCGACAACGCTGGAGACCAGCACACAGAGTTTTACAGCAGAAAAGTCTCTCTTCATGAGCTCGGCTTATCCGGACGCGGCCGAAAGCGCTGCGGCGGGCGACTCGTACATGGCAAAGACCTTGTCGAGGCGGGTCATCTTGAAGATGTCGAGGACATTTCCGCTGAGCCCGCACAGCACGAGCCGGCCGTCATATTCACTTGCGTCCTTGCGTGCCCTTATGAGCACGCCGAGCCCCTCGCTGGTGATAAGCTTTACGCGTGACATGTCGACGATGATGAGGGACTCCTTGCCGGCGATGAGATCCTCGAGGGCTGCGGCAAGATAGCTGCTCTCGGCGGCGACAAGGTGCCCGGCGACAGTCACCAGGCTGGCGCCGTCATGTGTCTGCACCTTGATTTCAACAGGCTTCATAGGGCTCACGTGCTTTTCCCCCTACCCTTTACCATCGTGACTTCGTTGCCTTTTGCGTTAAAACTTATTGTGTCCATGTAGGAACGCATGAGAAGCAGCCCTCTTCCGGAGGGCAGCTCCAGCCTGTCTGGCAGGGTGGGGTCGGGGAGGTTTTCGTAGTTGAAGCCGGCACCCTCGTCTTTGACAACGATTGTTATACCGCCGTCTGTCAGCCTGTACTTGACCGACACGAGCTTTGTCGCGTCGTAATGGTTGCCATGCTTGATCGCATTGGCCAGGGCCTCGTCCAGGGCCAGGCGAACTGCAAAGATGTCGTTTTCGGGAAAATCCGCCTTGTTAAGGGCCTCGCAGAGAGCCTCTTCAATGTCGCGGATGTTTTCCGTGACACTCTGAATTGTCAGGGTATGCCAGCCATCCATCAGAGGGGCCCTTGCCCGCCTTTCGCCGCAGGCATGCGCACGAACAATGACACAGGCCTTCAGGCCTCACGCCTCTTGAACCTGCGCACGGCCTGCTCCATCTCCTCGTATATTTCGAAGAGACGGTTAAGCTTTGTGATGCGAAAGACCTCGTATATCTCGGGGATGATATTACAGAGCTTGAGCTCCCCGTTTTCCTCTTTCACGCGCTTGTTGAGAGTAATCAGCTTGCCGAGCGCTGCACTGGAGAGGTATTCGACGTTCTCGAAGTTCAGCAGCAGCCTCGTCTTGTACTGCTTGTCGACGAGACTGAAAAGCTGGTCCCCAACTTCCTGTATGACGGCCTCGTCAAGGATCTTCTTGTCCTTAAACGTCACAACCGTGACGTCATCTACTGCTTCGACAAGGAGCCTTTGCTCGTCTGCCATCGGTCGCTCCTTTCCGGGCGTTACCAACGCTGGCCAGCGATGGGACAGGTAAAGAACCGAACCACCCACACATGTATTTCTGATAGTATATCCGCCCTACACAGATGGTCAAGCCGATATTCATCGGCTTTCGGGGCGTAGTATCTCGAAAAACCCTTCTGTTAGCAAGGCCTTTTTCCCTACATAGACAAGGTGAGAGCGACAGGCACAGTCAGACGAACCGAAGCCGGCAGGCCCCTCGACGAAGCGCTCGGCAAGCGCCTCGTGCAGGCCGCACTCACTTGCCGCCGAAATACTCACCACCCTTGCCGCCACCACCCGTCCGGGCGGCAGCAGGTAGTCTATGTGCCAGTGCGGGCGCTTGTCGCGAGCAGCGTGGCGGGCTATTCGCGCGCCGAGAGCGCGCCTTGCACTGCCGGTGTAGACCCAGAATCCCGCCTTGAACAGACACTCACCAAGAGCCCCGACCCGCTGGGCCAGCGGCCTGTCCAGCTTGAACATCACCTGGTACAGACCGGATGGCGGCAGGTGCCTTGCAAGTTCATCGGCTGAAATGGTCTCTCGTCTGCAGTTGGGAGTCATAACACGCCAAAAAGGTGTTTATTTCAAAGGGTACTGCCGATATAGTATAATCTGAGGACGGCGGTAAACGCAGGTTATTTTCGCGATATGAATATCTGGTAGCTTTGCTCCCGGAGGTGAGAGATGCGGTGCTTTGCAGGTCGTAACTTTTTGAACGCCCTCTGCCTCGCGACCGCACTGCTGGCGGCAGCACCACTCGCGGCGGCGCCTGCCCAGCAGGCCGAGACACCCGCAGCAGAGGGGGAGTTTGTCAGGGGCACCATCACAGGGGACAACGTCAACGTGCGCCATGGCCCCGGCACCGAGTATCCGATCTACTACAGGGCGCCGATGGGAGCCGAGGTCAGGGTAGTAGGACGGGACGGCCAGTGGTTGGAGGTGGAGTTTCCGGCCAGGGGTTTCAGCTGGCTATCCTCGGATTACGTAAGCATGATTGACGACGATACGGCAATCGTCACCGGCTCCCAGGTGAACGTCCGTGGCGGACCTGGGCTTCAGTTTGATGAGCTCTATCGCGTGCAGGCCAACCATAAGTTCAAAGTGCTCGACACTGACGTCACCGGACGCTGGCACCGCGTGGAGCCTATGCCTGACGCGACCGCCTGGGTTATCTCCGACTATGTCAGGCTGGCGGGGCCGATCCCGGGCGTTACGCCGCCGACTGTCGATCGGCCGGTCAGGCCTACCCCGGAGCCTGCCAGACCCCCCGAGAGGCCCATCGAACCTGAGAGACCGACCCCGGCTCCGGGCTACTACGAATCGAAGATGACAGAGGCAGAAGAAGCCCTCACCGCAGAGATCGAAAAAGAGGATCCTGCCCAGTGGGAGCTCGATGAGATCACCGAGATGTTTACCGACCTGGCCGACAACGCCGACGACCCGATAATCCGGACCAGGGCCCGCGCCCGACTGGCACAGCTTAGAGGCTATGAGGCCCTCAAGGCCCATGCAATGGATATCGGCAGGGTGGATGAAATGCTCGCCCAGCGCCTTGCAGACCTGGAAAGGCGGCGCCAGCAGGAGATCGGCATTACCGAGCGCGTAGCACCTGCGCACCTGGCGACCGGCAGGATCGAGAGGTTTCACATAAGGGGCATGGGCGGCGCCACGCATAAGCTCTTGCGCGATGATGGAGGCATAGCATGGCTCCTGCGCAGCGATGTCATCGACCTGTCGGATTACGAGGACCGAAACTGCGGCGTTCGCGGCAGCGTTGTTTCCGTACCGGGGGTGAGGGTACCTATAATAGAGGTCACCGGAGTCACACCCCTTACCGGGCGCAACTGAGAGAAGAGTCGGTCCGTCAGAACAGAGGAGGCGCCTGGTTGTCCGGGCGCCTCTTTCATTTGCGTATGCCGGACCGGTGCCGGCAGGGTGTGCTGCATCCCACACACCGAAAGCACGCTGCAAACGCCGCATGGCGGCAGGGACGAGCTGCACTGTACAGCCCACCTCCGGCAGCGACGCCTTTCAGGCAGAACCAAAGGATCAGCCCTGAAGGAGTGACAAGAAATATGTGTAAGACTGGATACATGTGGCTGGTATTGTGCCTGATGACAATGTGCGCTACGGCCTCAGCCGAGACCATTTACGCAACGCCGGAAACCCTCGCTGACATACTGGAGCGAGTAGAGCCCGGCACTACCATCATATGTGAAGGCGGCCTTTACAGCGGCGGCTTCCGAATAGCCCGCTCCGGCAGAAAAGGCGCACCGATAACGCTCACCGCCGGCGCCCCCGGGGTCGTCTTTGACGGAGGTCTCAACGGGCTGCGCATAGATGCCGCATCGCACATAATCGTGGAGGGTATACGCTTTCAGCGGGCGGAGCGGGCCGGCATTTTTGTGCCGGCGCCGGCGGCGGATCATGCCTCGCATGTTACCGTGAGAAACTGCGTGCTCGCAAACAACGGCACCCAGGGGATACTGACAGGCTTCATCGACCACATGACCATCGAAAACTGTCATGTATACGGAAACAGAGGAAGCCACGGCATATACGTCAGCAACTCAGGTGATTATCCCGTCGTTCGCGGCAATCTCATCCACCACAATGCCAAGTGCGGTATACATGTGAACGGCGATCCTGCAGCAGGCGGCGATGGTGTGATATCCTTTGCCATTATCGAAAACAACCGCATCTGGGAAAATGGAAAGCCCGGCGGCGGCTCCGCCATAAACATGACACACGTGCAGGACTCCATTATCCGCAACAACCTGGCTTACAACAACTATGCCGGGGGCATCGTTACCTATTATGACACCGGTGGGGCGGCATGCGCCTCGAAGCGCAACACCATCGTCAATAATACGGTCCTTTTTCGCCCGGGTGAGGGACGCTGGGCACTGGCTCTGCAGAGAAGCTCCACCGACACCGTCGTCAAGAATAATATTCTCGTCGGCGGCCGATGGGCCGCTGTGGAGGTGCAGGAGTCATCGCTGGAAGGGCTTGTAATGGACCATAACGTCATTGCCAACCACGATCGCCAGCAGCTCTTCAATGAGGCGCTTGAAGATTATCCCGGCCAGCTCGCCGACCGTGCCGCCGATCCCCAGGCAAGCGCTGCATACTGGCAGGAAATGGGCCTCAACGTCAACTCCTCAATCGGCCGGATGCCGCAGTTCGAAAACCTGGCCGCTGCTGATTACAGGCTGGCACCCGGATCGGTCGGCATAGATACGGGGGCAGACCTCGGTGAACTTGTCCCGGCCGACATCGAGGGGATCCTGCGCCCTCAGGGTGGGGCTTTTGACTGCGGCTGCCACGAAACAGTCGCCTCAGCGCAGTAGCAACTACACATTACTGCAGCCGCAGCGCCACCATCCGCTTTACAGCGCGGCCGCCGCAATCGTCCTGCACCCCTGCACTACCTGTAATCAGATACCTTCTCCACCGTCCCCCTGAGGCGGGCCGCTTCGGCCGCAAAGACCACCGCATGGCTTTCTAGCGACTCGTCCGGCCCTGTCGAGACCATCGACGGATCGCCTGCGGCTACCGCATCTATGAAGTCCTTCATGATCCCCCCGTCGCCCGGCATGTGAGAGCCCGGGGCCCTCACGCTGTCGGTGTTGTAGACGGTTGTCTCGTCCGTAAGAAAGTCATATACATTTACACCAATGCGGTCTCCGGTAATCTCGCCATGCGTGCCCATCACGCGCGTTCGCCTGCGGATCATCGGGGTAAAGGCGGTCATTGTAAAAGATGCCGTCACTTCATCCTCGTAAAGGAGACTGACCACCTGGTGATCCACCACGTCGTTGTCGCATTCATACACGCAGCGCCCATAAGGGCCCTTTTCAACTGCCTCGGCAATCCCCTCGCTTGTGAAGTGGTCGGTAATTGACGAAACAGGCCACCCGGTATGGCCGGTAAGGTAAATCTTTTTTGCGCTGTAGGGGCACTTTTTCTCAACAGAGCAGTCCGTGCAGCGTGCCGCGGCACCCTCCGGCTTCTGGCTGCTCTTGAAATGCTTCAGCGACCCAAAGGAGGACACCGCCACGCAGGGCTTGCCGATAATGTACTGCAGGATGTCGAGGTCATGGCATGACTTGGCCAGCAGCATAAAGGAAGACTCCTTGCTGTTTCGCCATGGGCCACGGACAAACGAATGCGCCTGGTGCCAGTAACCCACCGGCTCGAGATGCGTCACGGTCACTATCTCCCCGATAGCGCCGGAGTCGATGACCTTCTTCATCCGTCGCCAGTAAGGGCCGTAACGCATGCCGTGACCGACGGCAAAGACAATACCGGCATCCTTGACGGCTTTGACGATCTGCCTGCACTCCTCGATGGTAGGCGCCATCGGTTTTTCAAGCATGATGTGACGGCCGGCGGCGGCAAAAGCCAGCGTCGGTTCAATGTGCATGCGGTCCTGCGTAGAGATGACTACTGCGTCAACCAGGCTCGGCTTCTCGGCAAGCTCGCGCCAGTCGGTGAAGCGGTTTTCCGGCGGCACATCGTTGGCCTGGGCAACCCTTTCCCTGCGGACGGTGTTTGGATCGGCTACCGCCACGACCTTCGCGTCTGACGGATGTGCCTGCACGTACGCGGCATAGCCCCTGCCCTGACCACCCGCTCCCACGATCGCCACCTTCACCTGTTTCATAGCTTGCCCCCTTGAGAAGAATGATAGCAACACCCGACGCCCTCATGTGATTATAGAAGCGGTTCACCCATCGGCAACAGCCTTGCCGTGCTGAAAGGTGAAATTTGGACCCCTCAGGAAATGTGGCTCAATGCCGACTTGTAAAAACATGTAAAATCGTTATTATTTTGCCTTGTTTCCCGTTCCTGGAGTGAAAACTCAAGATGAACATGCTACGTTTTTTGAGTGGGATAAAGGACTGGGTCCTTGAGTGGTCTGTGGTGCCTTTGGCACCGCTGGTGCTGTTTTTGAATGCGGCGGCTTCGTCGATCTTCTTTCCTGTTCCGCCTGACCTTCTGCTCATAGCGATGTGCATGGGTGTGGGCCGCTCCCTCTGGTGCTTCGTCTTTGCAGCCATCACCTCCGCCGGCAGCATCATAGGCGGCGTGGTCGGCTACTATATAGGCCTCAAGGGGGGCAGGCCCGTTGCGCTGAGGCTCTTTTCGCATAAAAGGGTGGCCGCGGGCGATCAGCTTTATGCAAAATACGGGGTGTGGGCGGTGGCGATAGCCGGCTTTACGCCTGTGCCATACTGCATATTCACCGTCCTTTCGGGGGTGCTCCGCCTGCGGCTTTCAAAGTTTGCACTTGTCTCAATACTGTCGCGGGGGGCAAGGTTTTTTACTGTAGCGACCCTTATGTTTTTCGTGGGCGAGCCTGTCAGAAGGTATATCGAGAGCGAAAAGGTCTTTGGAGCGCTCACGCTGGTCCTGATGGTACTTTTCATCGGCGGATACTATCTGCTTCACAAGTGCAGCGTAGCGCACGTTAGAAGAGCGCGCGCAGCCGATAGCGAGTGACCCGGGAACGACGGGTAGAAGTGTCACCGGTGTTTTTTTGCAGGTGACGAGGTGAGACGCACACTGATAAGCGTAATCGGCGCGGGCGATGCCGACTCCACGCAAACAGCCGCTGCAGAAAAGGTCGGCAGGCTCATCGCCGAGCGGGGTGCCATCGTCGTTTGCGGCGGGCTCGGCGGGGTGATGGAGGCTGCATGCCGCGGCGCACATAGAGCGGGCGGGCTGACGCTGGGGTTTCTGCCGGGAGAGAGCGGCAGGGAAGGTAACGTACACCTCGACATTGCGGTGCCGACAGGCCTCGGCGAGGCGCGAAACGTCCTGGTGGCGCGCGGTTCAGACGCAGTGGTGGCCATCGGCGGCGCACTGGGCACTCTCTCGGAGCTTGCATTTGCCCTGAAGAAACGCCTGCCCGTCGCGGCACTCTCATCATGGAGCCTCGAAGCTGCAAGGCTTCCTGACGATGTGGTATTGCTCGACGCATCCTCGCCGGAGGAGGCGGTTCAGTTTGTCTTCGACAGGATGCCACCGCGATGACCGCCAACAGGCGCATACTTCTGTCGTCGCCGCGCACCCTGGAGATCGCCGAAGCCTCCATGCCCGTACCGCGCCGGGGTGAGCTTCTGCTCAGGGTGCTCAAGGTCGGAGTCTGTGGCTCTGACATGCATCTATGGGGTAGTGGCCGCATCGGTCGGATTAAAATGAAGGCGCCGCTGGTGCTCGGCCATGAATGTGTCGCAGAGGTCGTCGAGGCGCCAGGGGGCGCATCCGGAGTGACCGCCGGCGCGCGGGTGGCGGTGGAGCCGGCGATATTCTGCGGGACATGCCGCTGGTGCGCCCGCGGCAATACCAATCTCTGCCCCCAGACGCGCACGCGCTTTCTCGGCCTGCCTCCTACCGACGGGGCCATGCAGGAGTATATCGTTCACCCGGCTCATCTGGTCGTGGAGCTGCCGCGGCATATAAGTGACAACGCTGCCGTGATGCTCGAGCCGATGGCCATCGCGCTGCATGCAGTGCGCCTGGGAAAGGTCGCGCCGGGCCGGCGCATTCTCATCCTTGGAACGGGCGTCATCGGCACATCGCTGCTCAGTCTGCTGGGGCTCTACCGGGGATTGCAGGTGGTATGTGTGGACCTTCATGATGACCGGCTCAGACGCGCCGCCGCCCTCGGTGCCACCGCCACGGTGAGGGCCATTGACGGCCGGAGGGAAGACGCCGCTCGAGATATCCGAGAGGCTCTCGGCGGAGAAGGTGCTGATATCGTCTTCGAATGCGCCGGCGCTCCCGACACGCTCTGGAACATGTGCGAAACGGCAGGTCCAGGTGGCCATGTTATAATAGTTGGCAGCAGCGGCGATGATGCAGTGCTGTTTTCCTCCGGCTGTGCGCGCAGAAGCGGCCTCACGATGCGCTTCGTCAGGCGCAGTCTCGCCACGCTCGAGCCATGCATCGACCTTGCCATGCGCGGCCTCGTCTCGCCGGGCGAGCTCGTAACGCATGAGTTTGCCGCCCCTGCCGCGGCCGAGGCGTTTGAGATCGTCGAAAATGTCGAAGACGGCGTACTCAAGGCCGTTATAAATATGCGGCAATGGAGCGGATGACAGCGCACCACGCAACCCTGCAGCCGTATCCAGCGCCCGCCGGTTACGATCGACAGGTCGTCTCGCCCGGCACGGCCGCTTGCGCCGGGCATGGCCGTGCCGGCATCTTGCTCGAACGAAGACGGATATCGTGCGGTGTAAATGATCCGGCAACTGCGAGGTGCGGGAAGTGAGCGACGAGTCCAGAGACGTTTGCGCAGACGAAAACGAGCTGAAGCCTCGCGCTGGGCTCAGGCGTGACTTCATAGGGTTTTCCGCGGCGGGGGCCGCCGTCGCGATCGCTATCTTCGCCTTCGACCCTTCGGCGGTGAGACTCCTGCCGCATTGCCCGCTTCACGCCCTGCTGGGGCTTCTCTGCCCGCTGTGCGGTGGACTGCGGTCAATGCACGCACTACTGAACGGGCGGGTACTCGAGGCGGCGCGGCTGAACCCTCTCGCAGTAGCTTTGGCGGCATGGCTCTTTCGCGAATATGTGTCGCTGGGTCTGGCAGCGCTTCGCGGCCGGGGTCTGAGGAGGCTTTTTACCAGCCGCAGGTGGAGATGGGCACTTGTCGTACTGTTGATTGTCTTCACTGTTGCAAGAAATGTCCCAGTTTACCCGTTTTCAATCCTTGCTCCATAAAGGACGTTATGAACCGGAGGAAAAAGCAGCGCGAAATACCCACCCGCATGCAGGTGCTCGTCTCGCTGTTTCTCTGGCGCGGGCCGTTTGGGCTTGGCTCGCTCTGGAAAAGCGACGCCTTCCAGCGCCGGGAAAAGCTCATCCTCACCCTGGCCGTGTGCGCCTACAGCGTGTTGCTACTGGTCATCCTGTACGCGGCCGGGCGGCTGCTGTACGCGCGAATGGTTTTTTGACCGCCGGCGCGAGTGCACACAGCTGGTCGGGTGCTTGTGAGAGACCGGCGCGTCGACGCGCCTGATATGAGAGGCTCTCGTCCGAGCGCTGCGAACGCGTTCAGCAGGTCTCCACCCACACCGGGCTTGTCCAGGCCATCGCGGGCCGCTCGACCGGCTCCTGCACAACTCGCGCGTAGTACATCGACGGACCAGTGACGCTCTCACGCAGCATTGTGCGAAAATCCCTCGACTCAGGGCGCGGCGCCTCGGAGAGTATCGTCCGGATCTCGTCGCCATCCTCCAGGGAGCACCGCAGGATCTCTACACGCAAGAGATTCTCTGTGCCCCAGACCGACAGGGCAAGCTCGATTTGCCCTCCCCGGCCGGCGGTAACCACTCCCCCCATCATCTCGCCGGCAACCTCAAAGTCGACCAGTATCCTCTCGCCGGTCGTGGCGTACGAACGGCGCTGGTTTATCGCTTCAAAGAGCCCATCGCGCGTGAGAGCCTGCGCCCACACGGCTGCAATGCCGCCGTGGCGCAGGCCGCCGCGGCCGGAGTGCTCGTCAGACGACGCTATGACGCCAAGGCGACGGCCGGCCTTCCACCAGTCATGCAGCCAGAATGGGCCGGGCACTGACGTGTTGGCTCGGCGCTCGGGGTTTCTTATCCTGTTAAACTCATAAGAGAGCACATGTTGAGGAGCGTACTGCTCGCTCTGGCCGTGATGCGAATATATCTCAGCCGACCGGCGCAGGCTAAAGTCCTCCTCGCTTAGAAGGTCCACCGCTGCGCCGGCGTCCCCACGCACGAGGCCTCCCCACGCGATGCCGGTATGATGAGGGATGAGCATGACCTTCTCTCTGGGCAGGCTTTTCAAGTCCAGCCCGTCATCGGCTGGGCCTGCTGATACCCGGCAGGAAAGCCATGTCTCTTCGTCGCGAAAATACATGTTGTGGTGGCCGGACAAAGCCGCCGGATTTCTTTCATCGGCCAGTATGGTGACGAAACGTCCCGGCCTGTTTCCAAGGCGCGCCCACTCCAGCAGGGTCTCGCAACCCGTCACACCGAGAGACTCGGCGTGGTCGGTAACAGCGGCGAAGTCCAGGCCGCTGACATCCCTCGCATAGTCGTAAGGCAGGGTCCCCTGACCGTCTCCAGAGAGCTTGGTGTGTATGTGAATGTCGCCCCAGAACGGCCCGCACACGTCCTCGCTCACCCGGATGGCATTTGAAATCGCTCCAAGACAACTGAAGCGGTAAATCCCAGGCTCATCCAGTGTTACCGTCACGCGCACACTCCCGGTGAAATCGAGCCCCTGCGCCAAGACAGCGCCATCCTCCAAAGCAAGAGTCTCTGAACTGTAGGAGGTGGATGAGCGGTTTTCAAAGCGGTCCAGCGATACCACCAGCACATCAAATGCCTCCCCCGGAGTCGCAGAGGACGCCACGATCACGCGCACGCTCTCGGCGGGCCCGGGCATCACCCTTATTGCGGGCGGCTCGTCGACTCGATGGCCCACCGCGGCTACCGATACAGTCTCCTCCTCGGCGATATAGGGCGCGAAGGTGTTGGCATATGTTATTCGAACGGGTACCATCGCATCGACGCCCCCCTCTCCTGCGGTGGCGACTATGAGCCTGCCGTGACGCGCCGGGCCGGCTGTGAATGGAAGATGGCGCCTGGCCGCCTCCACTACCATGCTGCGCCCGTCGCCGGTCGCGGCACTGAGGTAGTGGCGGCCCAAAGGGTCTGCAGTCTGAATGGGCCGGGTAAAAGACGGCCCCGTATCTACGTACCAGCTGTTCGGAAACTGCACCTCCACGGTGTCGCCCGGTTCGAGCGGGCGCGTCGAGTGGACCTCCACTGATACAGTGCAGTCCTCGCGAACGGTAAATGTGTCTCTGGTCAGTCTTGCCGTGACTCCCATCATCCACTCCCCGGGTGCGCCGTGTCGGACCGGCCCCCGTTCATGGCAGCAGCCCCCCGCATGGTGACCCCATGCGCCTTTTGAGCAGAAAGGAGCGCCCCAAAGGATCACTCCCCGAAAAACTCATCCTCCAGCATGAGGCAGATACAGTGATATACCGGCAGGTGAAGCTCCTGGATCTCGCACGTGCGGCTTCCTGGGACCTTGACCACAACATCGGCCATGCCGGCCATCCTGCCGCCGTCGCCACCTGTCAGGGCGATACTCTTCATGCCGCGCGCGCCCGCCGCCTGCAGGGCATAGCACACGTTTGCGCTGCTGCCGGAGGTCGATATGGCAATGAGCACGTCACCGCTGCGGCCGAGCGCCCATGTCAGCTGCGCAAAGATAAACGCGGCGTTTACGTCGTTGGCAAAGGCGCTGGAGAGGGAGACAAAGCCGGTAAGCGGCACCGCCGGAAGCGCCCCCTGAAGGCCCGCTGCAAGCGCCTCCGGCAGTAATGACCTTGCAGCAGCGTCGAGCGGACGCTTGCGTTCGAAGCCCTTGAGAAGCTCCGCGGCCCAATGCTCGCAGTCAGCCGCCGAGCCGCCGTTGCCGCACAAGAGCGCCTTGCCCCCTCTCGCGAAGGCATCTCGCATGAGTCCAAACGCAGCGGTGATCTCCGCCGCGCACGGCTCCAGCTCCGGGTGCGAGCTGATGATACGCTCCATGTGAGTGTTCAATTCACCGATCCTCCACGACGCAAAATGTCATTTCAGAGTATGAAATATGGCAGAAAGACCTGCAAAGGTCAAGAGAGTGCATGAGAGAGCGGATGATTTGCGGGGAGCGCTGGTTGGGCGGGCTGTACAGCCAGAGACAAAAAAAAGGCCCCAGCACGTCTGCAGGGGCGCATGTTTTTTGATGGTGCCGGGAGTGGGATTCGAACCCACACAGGGATATATTCCCCACCAGGCCCTCAACCTGGCGCGTCTGCCAGTTCCGCCATCCCGGCGAGTCACCAGCCAAGTATTATTGAAAGGCGCGCCCCTCCGGTCAAGACCTTTTACACAGAGCTCCTTTTGATATTTCCAATGATCACATGATCTCAAAGCCGGCTTTCACCCCGCATGGCTGCCGGCGCGGTAGACGGCATGAGGTCTACCGCAAGCATGATACGAGGCGCTGACATTTAACTGGCAGGATTGTCAGTCTGCCGCATGAGACGCGGCGCACGCCGGCACCGTAATGCACCGGGAGTTTGCATGGTGCACAAGTCCGGCCCTCGCCGGTGCAAGGTCGGGCACGCGCGTCATGGGGCACTTGTGGAGTCTTACAAGGCAGCGACGGCTTTACAGGACATCGTCATGCTATACAATGTGCAATACCTTGTGGTCAATGGAGGTGGTGATTGTACAGGCTCAAGATAGTCCTGCGGCTATTACGCAAACGGAAGATTACCATATTTCCCATCGCCGGGGTGGCCCTCGGAGTGATGGCGCTGGTGGTGGTGCTCTCGATAATGCAGGGCTTCGAGACGGACTTTCGCGCGCGCATACGTGCGATCAGCCCCGATCTTTCTCTGAACTTCACCAGGACAGAGGGATTCACCGGCGACACAGATGCGCTCATTGCCGCGCTTGAAAAAGTGCCCGAGGTCAGCGCTGTAAGCCCGTTTGTCGGCGGGCTTGCGCTTGTGGAGGTGCGCGTACCATTGGAGCACGATCCGTTCGAGGCATATGTTTACACTGATTATGTGGACTTCAGGGGATTTGAATTTGAGCGCGAGGATGATGTTCTGGACCTGACGAGCTTTCTAAAGTATGGGGAGGACTTCTTCGCCGACCACCCCTACAGGGCCGACTCAAGCACAAGCCCCGTTTTCATCATTGGGGCGCGCTTTGCCGGGATGAAGCAGCCGGGCGTACGCACCGAGGAGACCGACTGGGGCAACGTCCCGCAGGGAGCCCCCGCACAGGTCACGACCTTGACACCCGACTACGAGGTAGGTCGTGTGACGGGCAGGGTGATGGACGTTGTGGCATCGGGGATATGGGACATTGACCAGCATCTTCTCTTCATGCCGCTGGGCTGGGCGCGCGCTCTGCGCCGGTTGCCGCCCGGGAGCATCACCGGCGTCGGGATCGGCCTTCATGAGTACAGCAGCGCCAATGCAGACGCCGCAAAGGTCGGCATACACGCAGTGCTGGAGGAGCACGCACCTTTTGAGCCGCATGTGCTGACCACGTGGGAGGAGCTGCGCGGGACGTTTCTTATGGCGGTGGCCATGGAGCGTCGAATAATGGCGTTTATCCTCTTTTTCTTTCTTGTTGTGGCTGGATTTTCGATAGCGGCTATACTCATAATGATAGTCCTCGAGAAGGTGCGCGATATCGGGATCTTGCGGGCAATGGGCGCAAGCAGCCGAGGCGTGGCGGGGATGTTTCTGCTTTACGGGGTACTGCTTGCGGTGGTGGGGTCGGCGCTGGGGCTCACTGCAGGTGTCATCTTCGTGGAAAATCTCGACCGCATCGAGCTCTGGATTTATGATACCACTGGCTGGCAGCCCTTTCCACCGGAGGTGTACGACCTGCCTGCGATACCGCGCATCCTGAACTGGAAGACAAACTTCATAGTGGTGGCCGCAGCGCTGGGGGTGAGCTTTCTGGCAAGCCTGCTGCC
>SLPQ01000234.1 GCA_007131925.1 Candidatus Brocadiia bacterium
GTCAGGCTTTATTATCGCGAGGGTCGTCTCGGGCGAGTTTCCCGGAGGAAACTTCACGGCGTCCTCGATTATGCCTCCGTCCGATTCGGCGTACTCCGCCAGCAGCTTGAGCTGGCGGAGCGTACTGCTGGCATCCGTGCCAACTAAAACCGCCGGCTCAAAAAACTCAACCGTGCCATCTTTGCCTTCAAGGTAGTCACCGTAAGTGCCGCGCAGTGTATCGCCTTGGACCTGCCTGGAGAGGCTGCCGACAACGCGCCTTAGCTTCTCAACGGCATTTTCGCCCTTGAAGAGCATCAGCATTGTACGGTTTGCGATGCCGAGGCGGTTGTCCCGGCGAAAAAAGGTGTTCAAGTAGTTTACAAAGAGGTGCTCGGCGGGCTTTTCAAGCTTTTGATCCTTGATAGTATCGATGTAGCGGTCCACAAACTCATCACTGGGCTGGTACATCCTCGCCCCGACAAACTCCAGCTCTGCCAGGAAAAGGAGCCTTCCTATAATGCCGCCGGTCCTGCTCTTGAGCAGGCTGTACGGTGTGATGAGGACATATGCAAGCTTGTCAGGCATTTAGATCTCCTCTATCGTGTCATTCGCTCATCTTCAGCACCTTATTTCACACAAAAAGGCCGCCTTCGTCAAGTGGCAAGAGCGCTTTTGTGTGGCTGGCGCGCAATGCGTACTGTCTTGCATGGCTTAGAGGTCAGCGGCCCGATTGCAGGTGGAGCGGCTATGCAGCTGAAGCAGGCAAAGAAGGCCTGGAAGTACCTGAGAGTGCGGTTTCTTGACAGCAGAAGACTCTCTGCATAAAATTAGCTGGGCAAATGGGGAGCTTTGGCCTTGGAGCTGCAACGTGCCAAATAAGAAAAGTGGCGATAAGAAGGAGCACTGTTCCTTCTGCGACAAGACATATGAGGAAACGGGCCCGCTCTTGGCGGGGCCGCCCGGCGTGTACATATGCCGAGAATGCGCGGATTTCTGCCATACGCTTTTTCAGCAGGAAAAGCGCACGCGCTCGATAAAGACCCTGCCCTTTGACAAGATACCCTCGCCGGCTACTATCAAAGCGGAGCTGGATAACTACATTATCGGTCAGGATTTCGCCAAGAAGGTTGTTTCGGTCTCTGTTCACAACCATTACAAGCGGCTCGTTTCCCATGTGAACCGAGACGATGTGGACCTCGACAAGAGCAATGTGCTCTTGATCGGTCCGACAGGGTCAGGCAAGACTCTGCTCGCGCGCACTCTGGCGCAGGTCCTGCATGTGCCTTTTGCCATCGGCGACGCAACCACGCTGACCGAGGCCGGATATGTCGGCGAAGATGTCGAAAACCTGCTTTTGAGGCTCATCCAGAGCGCCGACTACGACATGGAGGCCGCCGAGCGCGGCATCATTTATGTTGACGAGATTGACAAGATCGCAGGCACTAATCAGAACGTATCCATAACCCGCGATGTCTCGGGTGAAGGTGTGCAGCAGGCACTCCTGAAAATGCTCGAAGGCACCGTAGCCAACGTCCCACCCCAGGGTGGGCGCAAGCATCCCGAGCAGCAGTACATTCAGATCGACACGAGCCAGATACTCTTTATCTGCGGGGGTACTTTTTCGGGGCTTGAAAACATTGTGGGCAGGCGCCTCGGGCGAAAGCAGATAGGCTTTCGCTCGGGCCTCGAGGGCGAGATCGACGACCAGACCCTTGCCTACTGCCTGCAGCATGTGGAGACAGACGACCTACTAGAGTACGGTATGATTCCGGAATTCATAGGCCGGCTGCCCATTATGTGCTCGCTCATGCCCCTTTCGGAAGAGGATCTCGTGCGGATAATGACTGAGCCGAAAAACGCTCTCTTCCGCCAGTACCAGCGTTTTTTTGAGATGGAGGGGGCACAGCTGGAGATTACCAAGGGTGCGCTCAAGGCGATCGCCCAAAAGGCCCTCGAGCGCAAGACCGGGGCCCGGGCGCTGCGCACCGTTGTCGAAAATACCATGTTGGACGTCATGTTTGACCTGCCCGACAAGAAGCAGGTCGGTGCGAGCTACGTCCTCACGCCCAAAGTAATACGAGGCGAGGAATCCCTCTTCGCCCAGCGCCGCAAGAAGGCCAAGAGAGAGAGCGCCTGAGGTGTCCGCCGTAGCCGGCAGCACCGACATCATCTCCATTAGAGAGCATTTTGCGCGCTCAGGGCGCGCTCTTTCCCGTAGCGTGCGCTCCCTGCGGGCGGTGCCGCCTCGGGTGCAAGTATAACCGACCGTGAGTTTTCCGTGACTTTTGGCCCCTCAAGGGCAATTCTCTCTGCCGGAAAGGATACAGACGTGAGAAAACATTATCTGGCGACGCCGGGTCCGAGCCCCGTGCCCGAGCAGGTCAGGCTGGCGCTGGCCGAGGAGATGATACATCACCGCACAGCAGACTTTCGCTCTTACACGGCCAGTGCCACGGCAAATCTCAAGAAAGTATTCAAGACTGAAAATGATGTGCTCATTATGGCCGCATCCGGCACCGGTGCCATGGAAGCAGCGGTTTCAAATGTAATCAGCCGCGGCGACAGGGCCATCACCGTAGAGGGCGGCAAGTTCGGAGAAAGGTGGACCGAGCTTGTAATGGCTTTCGGCGGTGAGCCGCTTGTAATGGAGGTTGAGTGGGGCAGGGGGCCTGATCCTGCCGAGATCGGTGCAATCCTGAAGGCAAACCCCGATGTCAAGGCCGTTTATGCGACTCTTTGTGAGACTTCCACAGCGACTGTACAGGATATCGAGGCAATCGGCAAAATCGTGGCCCACACAGAAGCGATACTTGTCGTAGACGGCATCAGCGGGGCAGGTGCTGTCGATATTCGCACGGACGAATGGGGCGTTGACATTCTATGCGTCGGCTCACAAAAGGCACTGATGATGCCGCCGGGCCTTGCTTTTGTCACCGTGAGCGACAAGGCATGGGGAAGGATAGATAAGGCCGACAGGGCCGCCTATTACTTCGACCTTAAGAAGGCCCGAAAGAACGCCGCGAAAAACGACACGCCCTACACGCCGGCAGTCAGCATGATTCGCGCGCTTGCCAGGGCCACTGACATGATAGTGAAGGAGGGGGTTGAAGAGGTCCTTTCAAGGCACTCAAAGCTCGCTCGTGCCACGCGCGCGGCGGTAGAGGCGATAGGCCTCGAGATCTTTTCGAAGGCGCCGGCGGATGCTGTCACTGCGGTGCTGATGCCCGAGGGGCTCGATGCTGAGAAGCTGCGCAAGCTTATGGACGAGAGGTTCGGCGTTTCCGTCGCAGGGGGCCAGGCACATCTAAAGGGCAGAGTAATCCGCATTGCACACATGGGCTACATGGGGGCACTTGACATAGTAGCTGTGGTCGCGGCACTTGAAATGGCCCTTGCGCTGATGGGTTTCGACTTTAAGGCGGGTTCAGGGCTGGCTGCATGCCAGAAGGTGCTTGTTGATGAGTGAGACTCAGCCGCAAAGCGGCCTTCTGATTCGCAAGGCGGTCATAAAGGATGTGCCGTGGATCCATAAGCTGGTAAATCATTTTGCCGGTAACAGGCGTATGCTTTCGCGCTCCCGCTCTGAGATCTATGAAAGCGTGCGAGACTACTTTGTGGTGGAGGATGGCGGGGAGATCGTGGGATCGGCCGCCCTTCATATATTCTGGGAGGACTTGGCGGAGGTCCGAGCTCTGACCGTTGCCGAGAGCCATCAGGGGCATGGCCTTGGCCTGAAGCTTCTGGATACCTGCTGCAGCGAGGCGAGGCTGATGGGAGTCAGGAGGATATTCGCACTTACGTTCTGCCCGGCGTTTTTCCAGAGAGCGGGCTTTCAGCCCAGCCCCAAGAGCGAGCTGCCGCACAAGATCTGGACAGACTGTTTGAGGTGTCCGCTCTTCCCGGACTGTGACGAGGAGGCGGTCATAAAGGACTTGGCGGAATGAGCCTTCCGTAGCGATCGACCATCGGCCGGTCGAAGAACAGAAATGCCGCCGCAAGAAGAAGCGCCGAGGCGACCAGCAGCGCCCAGCCCGCCACGCGTTTTCTGGATGTGCGTGCAGGAGGAGGCGAGGGCACGAAGTCTGGTACATCGGGCACGCTGACAGGCACAAATGAAGTACTCGCAGCGCCTGTGACGATTTCAATCTCTCCAGGCTTGCGATAGCGCATCTTCGCGCGCATGACCGCTTCGATGAAAAACGGGTCGGTCATAAGGGCGCGCTCACACTGCTCATACGCATCCCGGGTGTATTCGAGGCCAGCATGAATGGCCCGGGCACGGTCGAGATCGGCCCGCAGGGCGCGGCTGCGCCGCGCCCCCGGCGGTATTGTAACGAATGCGAAGAGCAGTAGGCCGACTGCCGCCAAAGTCCAGAATATCACGCTGTAAATCTTTCCCTGCCTGACGGAGCGCGCTACTGCTTTTTCCATATCTGGCTACCGTACCTGGCTGACTCGCCAAGAAGTTCTTCTATCCGGATAAGCTGGTTATACTTTGCGACACGGTCGGTCCTGCAGGCGCTGCCGGTCTTTATCTGTCCAGCTCCGGTAGCCACGACCACGTCAGCTATCGTCGTATCCTCCGTCTCTCCGCTGCGGTGGCTCACAACCGCTGTCCATCCGTTGCGCACTGCCATGTTGATGGCATCGAAGGTCTCGCTGAGAGTGCCTATCTGGTTCAGCTTTATCAGGATGGAGTTGGATGCGCCCATTTCGATGCCCCTGGCCAGGCGCTTTGTATTAGTGACGTAAAGGTCATCGCCGACGATTTGCACATTTTCGCCGAGCCTCTCGGTCAGAAGCCTCCATCCCTCCCAATCGTCCTCGGCCAAGCCGTCCTCTATCGAACGGATTGGATATTTATCGACCCAATCCGCATAGAACTCAACCATTTCCTCAGAGGAAAGGACCTTCTTTTCGCTCTCGAGGTGGTACTTTCCGTCCTTATAAATCTCTGTAGATGCCGGGTCCAAAGCGAGGAAGATATCCTGTCCGGGCTTGTACCCAGCTTTTTCGATGGCTTCCAGGATGACCTCGACAGCCTCGACATTCGCCTTGAGATCCGGGGCGAAACCGCCCTCGTCGCCGACGGATGTATTGTACCCCTTTGCATGGAGCACAGACTTGAGGCTGTGGAAGACCTCTGTACCCATCCGTATCGCCTCAGAAAAGCTCACTGCACCAAAAGGCATTATCATAAATTCCTGAAGGTCGACGTTGTTGTCAGCGTGCTTGCCGCCGTTGAGTATATTCATCATCGGCACGGGCAGTATGCACGCGGCTGGGCCGCCAAGGTATTTGAAAAAGGGGAGCATGCATTCTTCGGCCATCGCCTTGGCGGCGGCCAGGGATACACCAAGAATGGCGTTGGCGCCGAGCTCGGCCTTGTTTTCGGTGCCGTCCAGGTCAATAAGAAATCTGTCGAGGCCACTCTGATCAGACGCATCAAACCCGTCGATGCGGGGGGCGATAACGTCATTGATGTTGGCAATGGCTTTCTTGACACCCTTTCCCATGTACCGAGACTTGTCGCCGTCACGCAGCTCGACCGCCTCGTGCGCGCCCGTGGAGGCGCCAGATGGTACCGCCGCCCTGCCCATTGTCCCGGTTTCCAGGATGACGTCGACCTCAATGGTCGGGTTGCCTCGGCTGTCAAGAATCTCGCGGCCCTTAGTTTCCATTATCAGGCTCATCAGTGTCTCCCTTCTCGAAAATTACAAGTCGCCATGACGCTGAAAGCGGCATTGGTGGAATGTGAAGGACCAATCTCGGCATTGGCAATATGGTAGCGGCGGGTCCGCCGGTGTCAAGCCGAAGAGTGCTGTGTCCCCCTTTCCGCTTGAGTGACAGGTATGGGCGCCTATAATTTTGGCACTGGAGCACACGGAGGATCGTCCTATGAAGCGCAGAACTCTCCTTGCACTTGTCATTCCAGCTCTTGTCGTGGCCATTGTCGCGCTCGTTGCAGGGCATTACTATGTCGCACGCATCCCTTTGCGCTTGGATGTGGACGAAGTAGAAAGCGTGCGAGAGGCTATGGAGCTGAGCCGTCTCATCCGCACTGGCGAGAAGCTGGTTTCGATGTCGATGGCGGTGGTGGCTACGGCACTTCTCTTTGCAACGGTGGTTGTGCTATTGCACATTTCGAAGCTGCCCCGTGTGGAGGCATGGCGCCAGCACGTTTTTGCCCGGACAAAGACTGAAAACAAAGATCTGATCATACTGGCTGCAGGCCTCGGGGTATGCGTTTTTGCGGCGGGCATGCTTCTTTTTCTCTCGAACGCGCGAAACACCAGGCCGGTGGGAGATGAGATATCCTATCTGGAGGCGGCCATAGATGCGCGCGTCAGGTACGGTGTGGCAGGCTTTGCCGGTGCGCTTTATTCGGGCCGGTGGCCAGAGCACAACAGAAACCCGCTGTACATCTGGATGCTTATGCCGCTGGCGTCGCGCTCGGTTGAATTTTTCGTCAAGGCCAGGCTGCTGACCTCCATCCTGGCGGCAGTATCTCTCGTGACGGTTTTTCTCGTAACATGGAAGCTGTTTTCTGCACCAGTTGCCCTGCTTGTGCTTTTTTTCTTCAGTCTCAACTCCACATTTGCCAGCTTTTCCAGTGCCATTGGCAGCGAGGTTCTACTGGTGTCGCTGGTGATGGGCTCTTTCTACTTTACGGTCCAAGGGCTGGAAAAAGAGCGTGGACTGTGGGCGGCGGGAGCGCTTGCAGGCCTGGCTTACATGGCCAAGCTCCCGGGTCTGCTGCTTCCTGTCGCTTTCTTGCTGACGGCTTTTGTGGTCTGGCGGCACAGGGCGCTACGAAAAAGGGCCTTTTACATGTATTTCATTGCATTTGCAGTGGCCGCTTCTCCGCTGCTGGCGCGCAATACCATACGCTATGGCAATCCGATAAGCAACTATAACTTCGCGCTTTTCTGGCTGGACTCACGCGTGCAGACTGACACTGTCGCCTTTCGCGAGGGAAGGACCGGCCTGCGCCCCTATCTGGAGAGGAGCTCCATTGCCGACATTGGCCAGCGCCTGGCCGAGGGCTCAGAAGTCCTGGTGAGTTCGGTAGCGCTTGAGGCCAGTCCCATGCAACGCGGCTTTTTTTTTCTCGGGACAAACAGAGGCTATCCGCTAAGGCGCTGGAGCGGCTATATCCTGCTGGCCATTGCAA
>SLPQ01000050.1 GCA_007131925.1 Candidatus Brocadiia bacterium
CAACGGCGAGCTCAGGCAGGATTCCAACACGCGCCACCTCATATTTGACACGGCTGCACTGGTATCCTACATATCCGAGGTAATGACGCTTCTTCCCGGGGATCTGATAGCGACCGGCACACCTGCCGGCATAGCGCCCATGTCGCCCGGCGATACGGTCGAGATCGAGATCGAAGGCATAGGCGTACTGAAAAACACCGTGGCCGCACCGGAAAGAAGCTGAAAGTGCGTATCTCTGATGAAGACAGGTTAAAGGGCTCCCTGCTTGTGCTTCTGGCCGCGGTGCTCCATGCGGCCGTGCCCGTAGCAGGCAAGTACGCCCAGCAGTCGATGAACACGGCCACGTATGTATTTCTGTGGGCGTTTTTCGCTGTGCTTTTCACGCAGTGCTATTTTCTGCTTTTCGGCATGTGGCGCGTGGCAATGCGGCAGATCGCCGTCCACTGGAAGACCTTTCTTATAATGGGCCTGTGTCAGGCGGGCGCGTCCTGGACTTTCTTTTACGGCGTTGTTCTGATCGACCCGACGGTGGCGGCGTTTTTCGGCCGTGCCAGCGCCATATTTTCGCTGGTCCTGGGAGTTCTTTTCTTGCGAGAGCGCCTCAATGCCATGGAGGCGGCCGGCATTGCGCTTGCCATCATCGGCGCACTCGTGATCACCTGGGACGGCGGCCAGGTCAAGATACTCGGCATGCTGATGGTGGTAGCCTCAACTCTGTTTTTCGCGCTCTTCACCTTCACGGCCAAGATAAGGGTCAGCGGCATACACCCCATGGTGCTGGTCTCAGGCGGCTCTACAGTCTCTGCGGCTCTGCTCTTCGTATCTGGGATAGGCGCAGGCACGCTGGAGTTTAACCAGAATGTCGAGGCGGTAAGCGCGCTCGCGGCAGGGGCGTTTTTCGGGGGCTTTCTCGGCATCGGGACGTTTTACCGCGGCCTCAAGTACATTGGCTTTGCTGTAGGCTCGGCTCTTCGCAGCGCCCAGGTCGTATTTGTGGCGCTGCTCTCGTGGTTTACACTGCGCATGCAGCCGGATCCGCAGGACTGGGCGGGGGGGCTGGTCATAATCGCGGGCGTTCTCTTGCTGACCCTTGCAGGCAGGAGACGGCGGTCGACTCTGGACGTGCCGTCGCAGGGCCCGGCCGGCTCATGAGAAGCGCGGCAGGTCCTCGTACGTGGCGCTTGCCAGCAGATACAGCCCGAGAAGCGCATCGTCCATCGTGGGAGTGAGACCGCCGGTCTGGAGAGCATTGATAAGCCAGAGGCCCGCTGCAAAGCGCTCATCCCTCAGCACTGCCACCTCCAGAAGCGCGTCGCGCGGTCCATGGAAGCTGTAAGCATCACGGGCAATCATGAATCCTGCGTCCCACAGCAGCTCGATGCATCTGGCCGCGTCGCCGGCCTCGTACGCTTGCTTGAGCTCAGCGATAGTTACACGCATCTGGTCGCTTGTGCGGTCGCGGCCCAGCCTCTGCATCAGGCGCTTCGACAGGCGGGCCACTTCCCTGCCGGGCCTGTTCATCTCTCGTGAAAGTATCTGGTAAAACTCATCCCTCCTGCCGAGCAGGTTTCCGACGGCAAGGGCCGCCTGGCGCTTCAGGATCGGGTTTGTGATGTCTTTAAGGAGTGGAAGCACCTCCCACATATCAGCAGCAGAGCCCGTCTCTCCAAGGGCCTCGATGGCGTTTGCTATGACCTGTTCGTTTTCCTCGCGCCTTATGAGGTCTGTGAGCGCCTCAACGGCCTGCTTTCCCTGCATCTCGCCCAACGCACGCGCGGCCGCGGCGCGCAAGTGACGGTCCTTGCTCTTAAGGCGCGCTATCAGGGGTGAGAGGGCCCGCTCGTCTCCTATCATGCCCAGCGCGCGGATGATGCCCAGCGAGCTGTGCGCGTGAGGGTTTTCGAGCCTTTCCAGAAGTGCCGGCACCGATGCCGGGTCACCAATCTCGCCGAGGGCATGCACCGCCTCCTCCCGCACCACCACGCTCGGATCGTCAAGCCTCCTTATGAGGTCTTCGGTGGCAAGGCGCGTACGCTGGGCGGCCAGAGAGCGCACGGCCCACGCGCTCGAACGGGCCGAGCGACCGGCGTTCAAGACGCCTATGCGCGCGAAGGTCCTCACGGGATTGGCCATCATTATATTGCCCAGAAGCACACCCATGGGCGCTGAGCGGACCTCGCGTATGCGCAGGAAGATCGGCATGCACAGCAGGTACAGTATCATCGATATCGCCATGAGATTGTGATACTGCGTGAAACCGCCCGTCACAAACTCCGGCCACCTGCTCGCTATGAAACCGCCGGTGACAGGGGCGGCCGCTGTCACCACACCGGTGATTGAAAAGAATACCGCCACGAACATCGAGCGCCCCTCGCGCGGCGAGAGGCCCATCAGCAGGTTTGTAAAGCCTACGTTCATCCCCGCGCCAACCACGCCGCCAAGGACCGCCTGCACGCTCAAGAGCAGGCGGGCATTTTCTGGCGTGGCAAAGAAAAATATCAGCGGCAGAGGCATGCTCAGCAGGGCGCACAGGTTGAAGACCGGCTTGGACCCCAGGCGGTCGGCCACCGACCCCCAGAACGAGCTTGTGCCCATCGCTGCGAAAAGGGCTATGCTGTTTACTATCCCCAGAAAGGCAAAATCAATCTCAAGGTGCTCCCTGTAATATACCGCGTAAAAGGGCACGGTCATAAACGATGCGAAGGACCACAAGGCCCATCCCGCAAAAAATCACCGGAAATTGCCATCCCTGAGCGGCCGCGTCACCATAGAAAAAAGGTCACGGCCAGCCTCCCCCTTTTCCATCGGCGGCTCGCTTATGAAGCTGTGAACCGCCAGATCCGCCAGACCCAGCACCGCAGCAGAGCCGAAAACAATCGCAAAGCCCACAAATTGCTGCTCTTCGGAAAACGAATCCAGAATCACCCCGAAAAGCGGAAGCAGCACTACTATCGAGAGGTTCACTATGGCCGTGCGCCTGCCCCAGAAGCGACCCCGCTCCCTCTCCGGAATGATGTCAGCCATCCACGAGTACCAGGGGGCAAACCCCGCCGCGCCGAGGATCGCGCTTACCGCCAGTATCACCAGCATCATGGCCCGGGCGGTGTGAAAGTCGTCCACGAAGATAAAGGGCAGTAGCGGCATCAGCGCCAGCACTACGCGTCGCGACATCTCCACCCAGAGCCAGTACCACTTGCGCCTGCCAAGCTGCTCGACAATGTAAGCCGAAGCAATCTGCGTGACGTGTGCCAGCGACGGTATGGTCGCCAGGAGGCCGATGGTCACCTCGCCTGCGCCCAGCGACCTCGCAAAAAGTTGAAAATAGCTGCCGAGACACACTGACCACCAGAGCGCGCCGAGGCTCCCGGCGATGACGTTGAGCAACTTCGCTCGGCGCAGTTCTGCAACATTAACGAAGGTGCCGTCAATGTTGAACTTCAATCCTGTCTGCCCGGCTGTTTCCATGAATCGTCGCTGCCGCCTTGTAGAAAACTACATTCCTGCCCACGCGCTCCGCCGCCAGGCCGTCCTGCCTTACGCCGTGCACCGTACACATGTCGGCAGGTTCGACGCAAAAATCCTCTTTTAGAGAATGCCTACGGAACTTTCCCTGAATCGCGTCGTCAAAAGGCTGGGTGTGGCGACCCGGTTGGTCGAGTCGACCCGAATCGCTCGTTGGAGTCCGACCCGTTCTCAAGATTCCATGAAATCTCTGCAGATCGTCAAAGTCGCCGCACCCCTCCCCTTCTGCGGCATGTAGAGCCCCAAGCCACAAGCGCTCCACACAGGAGACGCGCTTGAACACCATGTCATAAGAGCGCCGGCACGGCGCCGACCGCGCTGCAAGGGTGATGCCTTCCTGCCAATGGAACGGCCCAATTGTGCCCGGCGGGTATGCCGCTGCAAGACCAAAAAAAGCAATTCCCTCTCAGGCTCATCTGTTGCTGCCGGACTGCCCGTGCAGCTCATGCATACGGGCCCGCCTGCGTGGCTGTATCCCCGACCAGCGCACACAAGCAGGCCCGGCTGCGTGTGACCTGAAGGCTCACGGCCATACATGCCGCATACGCGCCGTCTTGGGCTCTTATTGACCGCCGTTGGCTTCGCCCGGAGCACCTGCAGCATCGGCTTCGATCGTTATCCGGAGAATGCGGTCGTCGCCGTCTCGCGGTGTGCCTCGGCCATCCCTGTTTGAGGTAAGAACGTACAGTGCACCGTCGGGCCCCACCACCACGTCGCGCAGGCGCCCGTACCTGCCGCTTGCGGCACCGTCCGCAAACCAGCGCTCGATGCGGGCAATCGAATGCCCCTCGCCATTATCGCCGAAAGTGATTCTTATAAGCGCCTCGGAGCGCAATGTCGCCACGAAAAGGTCCCCGTCATAAAAGGCGATACCGCCGGGCGGCGTCGCCGTCGTCCACATGATGATGGGATCGACATATCCCTCTACCCCGGGGGCGCCGACCACATCCGGCCAGCCGTAATTGGCCCCTTTTCGGATGACGTTAATCTCATCCTTGCCGCGGAGTCCGCCGAGCTCACCTGAAGGCCCGTGCTCGGAGGAAAAGAGCTCGCCTGTCTCCGGATGCCAGGCGATGCCCTGGGGATTGCGGTGGCCGTAGGAGTACACAGTCGAATCCTCGAAGGGGTTGCCCGCGGGAATCTCGCCATCAGCGGTAAGACGAAGCATCTTGCCTGCAAGGCTGTCAAGGTCCTGTGACAGGTGCGGCTGCCATATCTCGCCGGTGCACACGTAGAGGTACCCGTCAGGCCCAAAGGCGATGCGCCCGCCGTCATGCACACGCCCGCCCGGGATATCGTCGATGATAACCCGGTCAAATTCGCCGCTCTCGCCTTTGTCTGTAAGCCTTACGACACGGTTGAAAAGATTGCCCGCCTCCCGGTAAGTATACATGGCGTAGACATACGGCTCGCCCGGAAACTCCGGATGAAGCGCCAGTCCCATCAGGCCGCCCTCACCTACCGCCGCTACATCGATCTCGGCGTACGGCTCTTCATGCAGGCTGCCGTCCATTATAAGACGAATGCGTCCGCCGCGCTCGCTCACAAGCGCCCTGCCGTTGCCGGCGAAGACCAGCGACCACGGCACCTCGAGCCCCTCCACCCAGCTTGTCACCTCCACGCCAGCCGGCTCAGCCACGAAAACATCCGTCACATCCTGCGGCTCGCCACCCACAATAGGCTCCCCTGGGGCGCAGGCCGCGGCAAACAGGACCACAAGGGCGCACAGCGTCCATTTTGTCAGCATTTCGCTCTCCTCCAAATCAAAGCCTCAAGGAACTCGACAGCCGGAGGGCTATGGTTGTTTCAAGATGCACTTTCCGTAAGGCCTTTCGGCGGATATTGCTTGGCAGGCCGACAAATGGCGCTACAATGCCTTCGGCTTTCGTAATGAAAGGACCTTATATGACAAACGACCTTGTCAGGCGATTCACCGACTGCGAGTTTTACCAGGAGGGCGGGCGAAACTCCTACTACAAGATCATCCCGCAAGGCTCCATGGGAAATGTCGCCGCCGGGTATGTCGTCGTAGAGGGGGCACAGACCACCCCTGCGAACTCGCACTCAGACTGGCAGCAGGCCTACCTCGTAATCGGCGGCTCCGGCACGCTCTTTATCGGTGGCAGGCCGCACCGGATAGAGCGCGGAATGGTCGCGCACATACCGCTCGACACGGAGCACTTCGTCGAGGTCGCCTCTGGCGAGCGCCTCGAGTACATATACGTCAACATGTTTCTCTGAAGTCGCTGAAGTTGACAGGTCTGGCAGCGCGGGTATGATGCGGCCATTGGGGTAATCAGCGCGGGCAAGGGAGGCTCCAGATGGCAAAGATGAAGACGATCATCGCCTCGGACGGCGTCGAGTATGAGTATATCCCGTTCACGAAAAACAAAGGCTCGGTCGGCAGGAAACGCATCGTATTTGTGGGGGCATCTTACAAGTTCTGTCACAAGGTCGTGCGCGACCTGCTGCTGGTCGGCGGCTTTGATGAGTGCGAGATTGTCCTTCTCGACCTCTACAAGAGGCCGCTGAAGGTCGTCGGCGATCTCATTGAAAAGATGATAGCCCAAGCCGGCTCTTCCATGACGGTATCTCGCACCGTCCAACGCGAGGAGGCCCTCGAGGGCGCCGACATAGTCCTGCTTTCGATCACCGTCGGCGGCGTCGAGGCCGACATGCGCGCCGCCGAGGTCTGCCACAGGTACGGCATACCGGTCGCCGTGGGCGATACGCTTGGTCCCGCCGCACTCGCACGCAACCTGCGCACGCTGCCGGTGGTCCTTGAGATCGCCCGCGACATCGAGCGGATATGTCCGGAGGCCGTCCTTATAAACTTCACCAACCCGCTCTCGACCGTCACCGGGATCGTCCTTCGCGAGACATCAGTACGCGCATACGGCCTGTGCCACTCCGTGGAAGACCTGGCCACTTATTTCGCCCGTATTTACGGCTGCAGCAGCCGCGACATAGAGATGGCCTCCGGCGGCGTAAACCACATGAGCTTTATAACCTCTATGAAGGTGCGCGGCCGCGAGAAAATAGCCGACCTGTACGACGACACATCATCCTCCGGCATAGGTGTCGTGGACAGCCTGCTCGGGCGCGTCGAGACGGCGGAGGTTCAGCGGGAGCTTTACAGCGTCCTGGGCGCGTGGCCATCGACTGGTGGCGAACATGCCGCGGAGTTTTTCCCGGAGTTTCTCGAAAAGAAGCGCCGCGATGAGCTCGGCCTCCACGTCAAGAAGATCCGAAAAAACCGCAAGCCCTTCAAGGTCACCAAGGAGCCCCCGGAGGCCATACTGAAGTGGGCCTACGGCGACGGGCCCGTCGAAGACATGCAGATGCTCACCACCGAGTTTGCACATGAGCTGATATGGGCTGTAATAAAGGGGGATGAAAACCGCCGCGTCGTCAATATCCTCAACAAGGGTGCCATCAAGGGCCTCCCCGACGACGCCTGCGTAGAACTTTGGGCGACGATTACGAAAAAAGATGAGCGCCGCGAGAAGATAAGCCTGCCGGCAGCCTGTACGGCTCTCCTGCAGACATGGACTACCATTCACGAGCTCTCATACCGCGCCGCCATCGAGGGCGACCGCCGGGCTGCGCGACAGGCTCTCACGCTCGATCCGCACGTAAGGAGCATCCGGCAGATCGACGGACTGCTTGACGACTTCTGCAAGCGGCTCGGCCGCTGGATGCCGCGATTTGCCGGCAAGGCCGCGCGATGACGTCAGGGGCATCCCGACCTGCAACTGGCAGGGTGCCCGGCCTCGCGAGCCCCTGGTCGAAACCTCAAGTGTGATACTCGGCATTTATCCGGACGTACTCGTACGTCAGGTCACACGTGTAGATGGCGCCCTGAGCGCTTCCAAGGCCGAGATCCAGCTCGATGATTATCTCGGTGGCCTTCATTGCCTCATCGAGATCACGAGACGGCGCCGCGGGCGCGCCCCTTTCAAAGGCCCTGACCCCGTTGAAAGCGAGAACAGCCTTCTCCTCATCGAAGGGCACCCCGGCATAGCCCGCCGCTGCAAGCACCCTGCCCCAGTTCGGGTCAGCTCCGAAGACGGCTGTCTTGACGAGCTTTGAATCGGCTATGGCGCGGGCAGCCGCAAGGGCGGCTGCCTCATCAACAGCGCCCGTCACACGCACCTCGACAAACTTCGACGCACCCTCACCGTCGGCGGCCATCATCTTTGCAAGGTCGAGGCACACGTCGAAGAGCGCCCGATCGAAGCGCGCGTATCCGTCGCTGCCGCCCTTTATGCGTCCAGCCTCAGACAGGCCGCTCGCCAGCAGAAATACACTGTCATTTGTTGACATGTCGCCATCGACGGTGACCCTGTTGAATGAGCGCTCGACGGCCTTTTCGAGGCTTTCCTGGAGCAGAGGCGCATCGATAAGCGCGTCAGTGGTGATAAAGGCGAGCATCGTGGCCATCTTCGGTGAGAGCATGCCAGCGCCCTTGGCTATTGCTCCAATGCGGACTTTGCGACCGAAAAGATCGATCTCGCGCTGGGCGGTCTTTGGCCGGGTGTCGAGAGTCAAAATCGCGCGCGAAGCGGCCTCGGCGGCAGCTTCGCTTCGGTCGATATTCGACCACGCCGCCTCGATGCCTGCGCGCACCCTGTCCATGTCAAGCGGTGTGCCGATGACCCCCGTCGATGCAACAAAGACCTTGCCTGCATCAGTGCCCGCCTGCGAAGCTGTGAGCCGGGCCATCTCTGCGGCGTCTTCGAGCCCCTGGGGGCCGGTAGCGGCATTTGCGTTGCCGCTGTTGGCCACGACCGCGCGCGAAAGCCCGCCGTCCCTGACCCCCCTGCTGTACTTGACAGGGGCTGCACAGAGCCTGTTTGTCGTGAAGACAGCCGCGGCTGAGCAATCGACCTCGCCCAGGAGCACCATCACGTCGTCGCCCTTTTTCTTGAGACCTGCACGCCCGGCCCCGACCTTGAAACCCCTGGGAAAGACCACCGACATCATTTCAGGCATGCTGCACTCCACCATTTATGACCTCAGATACCCCGCTGATACGTCTCAAGAAACCGCCTGTAGCCTTTATTTTCCCAGAAGGCCGTGGCCAGGTCATTTGTCGCGGCTACTTCGAGCCAGACCCAGTCGACGCCGCGCTCTTTGATCCATGCGGCAGTGTAGTCGTAAAGCCGCGAACCGATCCCGCCTCCACGCGCGCTCGCGGTGACCGCCAGCTCCATCACCTCCACATAGTCACGGCGCTGGAAGACCGGCGGACGCTGCTTTATGGTAGCCACGCAGTACCCGCAAATGTGCCCCCGGGACTCGGCGACGGCCACAAGCGAGTCATCCGACTCAATCTTGCCGGTAATCCACATCATCCAGTGCTCCTCGGCGTTTTCACTAAGCCCGAGAAGCTCATCCCGCCCGGCGTGAAATGCCATGAACTCAAGCCACAGCGCCGCCAGCTCGGGTGCGTCTTCCCGAACGGCGGCACGCAGGCGCACATGCTCTTTCATTTCTGCGCTCCGGAAGGGGCACATTGCAAAGAACCGCCAGAAAAGGCCCATCCCGCCCCGTCGGGATGCCTAATACCTACAGGGCGATCGTCACTGGAGCCGCCGGGCAGCTTGCCTGCACAGAACGGCACCTCTGCCGGCTCGGCGCGGCTACTCGAGCCCCTCAGTCCTCTCATGGCCAAACATGATATTCATATTTTCGACCGCCTGTCCGGCAGCGCCTTTGACGAGATTGTCGATCGAGGACGAGATGATGACATGCCGATCGGTCAATGTCCATGCAAGGTCGCAGAAGTTTGTATATGACACGTCCTTCGTACGAGCGAAGGCGGCTCCCCTCAGGCGGATGAAAGGTTCGCCGGCGTAGTGCGCACGAAAGACCTCGGCGATGTCGCTCTGGCTGGGGGCGCCTTTCGGCTTCATGTAGAGAGTTGCCTGGATGCCGCGGTCCATGGGGACAAGGTGTGGCACAAACTCCACCGACACCTGCACACCGGCAGCGTCGCTCAGGACCTGTATCATTTCCGGGGTGTGCTGATGCGTACCCACTTTGTAAGGCATGATGGATTCGTTGGCCTCTGGAAAGTGTGTCGCCTCGGTAAGCTTCCTGCCTGCACCCGTCACCCCGCTCTTGGCATCGGCGATGAAATCCGGCTCGACCAGCCCGTCCCTTATCAGGGGCCACGCAGCGAGGATGACGGCTGTGGGATAGCAGCCGGGGTTTGCGACGAGGTCGGCGCGGGCGATCTGTTCGCGGTAGAGCTCCGGCAGGCCGTAAACGGCCTTTGCAAGGTTTCCCGGGTCTGTATGCTCACTCTTGTACCACTGGCGGTAAAGTGCGCCATCCCTGAGGCGGTAATCCGCCGAGTGGTCTATGACGCGCAGCCCCTTCTCAAGAAGCTCCGGCACATAGCCAAGCGCCGCCGTGTGCGGCACGCCCAATAAGCACACCTCGGCTCGCCGGGCGATCTCTTCCGGATCGATGCGTTCTGCGGGCATGTCGCAGAGTTTCAAGAGGGACGGATGCATCGATGAAATGGGCGGCTCATCGCTTGAGCGTGTTCCCAGGTACACTATCTCTGCCCCGCGATGGCGCAGCAGTATCCGTATCAGCTCCAGGCCGTTGTAGCCCGTGGCGCCGACAATCGCGACTTTGGTTGCCATGTGGATCTCCGTTGAAATTATGGTTCGACAAGATTCTATAATGACGGCTCGCGGGGTCTACAAAATTCCCGCAGCCCTGCCGCAGGGGCCACTCCCTTTTCGCTTGCCCAAAAGCCGTGCCGAGCGTAGTATTTAGGCACTTGGGCGCTTCCGGAAGGGCGCGGTTGAAAGCGATCCAGCAGGCGGAGATGCCACGTGAAATTCGTCAAGATGCAGGGTGCCGGCAATGATTACATCTACGTGGACTGCACCGACGAAGAGATCGAAGACCCGCAGGAGACCGCCCGGCGCATCAGCGACCGGCATTTCGGGGTGGGTGCTGACGGGCTTATATTGATCTGCCGCAGCCAGGTGGCGGACTTCAAGATGCGCATCTTCAATGCCGACGGCTCCCAGGCACAGATGTGCGGCAATGGCGTACGCTGCTTCGCCAAGTATGTCTACGACAGGGGCATGACGAAAAAAGAGACCCTCAGGATCGAGACCCCTGCGGGTATTATAAAGCCCGACCTCCATGTCTCCGCTGGCAAGGTCATCCGCGTGCGCGTAAATATGGGACGTCCGCGACTGCAGCGAGCAGAGATCCCCATGGCGGGAGAAGCCGGCAGGGTGATAGACGAGCCGCTGCAGGTTGATACCAAGGTGGTCAGGATCACCGCCGTATCGATGGGCAATCCGCACGTGGTGATCTTTGTCGACGATGTCTCGGAGGTCCCTGTAGGCACTCTCGGACCGATGATCGAAAAGCACCCGGCCTTTCCCGAGCGCACAAATGTCCACTTTGTCGAGGTGGTCTCGCCGCGCGAGGCGCGCCAGCGCAGCTGGGAGCGCGGCTCCGGCGAGACGCTCGCCTGCGGGACAGGCGCCTCGGCGGCACTGGTGGCCGGCTGTCTGAACGAAAAGCTTCAGGCTGAGGTGACCGTGCATGTACGCGGCGGCATCCTGGAGGTGGTGTGGTCGGATGACGACAGCATCTATCTGACCGGACCGGCCGAAACGGTCTTTGAGGGCGAGTGGTTCGACAGCGACACAGCATACCAGCGCATTTAGGCATCAGAGGGAGACCATCATGCCCGAAAGGAGTCCCCTGGCTTCACTGCGTTACGGCCTTGTGGGCCTTGCCGGCTCATGGGTCGTGCGTGCGCTGGGAGCCGCCTGCGACGGCGAGCTCGAGAACCGATGGTCACCCGCGCGCGCCAGAAAGAGAGGACCGGTCATCTATGCCTTCTGGCATGGCTGGCTCATGGTGCCGGTCTTTACCCATCGCCGGCGGCGCATAGGGATCCTCATAAGCCAGAGCGACGACGGGGAATACGTAGCAAGAGTAGCTGCCAACCTGGGCTTTCATGTGATCCGCGGCTCATCGACGCGCGGCGGAGAGGAGGGTTTTCGCAAGCTCCTCGGTTATCTTGCATCAGGTGGTGATGTCGCCGTGACGCCTGACGGCCCCACAGGGCCGAGATACAAGGTCAAAAAGGGCATCGTGTACCTTGCGCGCGCGGCGGGCGCAGCGATAGTTCCCTGCGGCGTGGCGATGGATCGCTACTGGCAGATGGGGTCATGGGATGAGTTTCGCGTCATGAAGCCGGGAGCTTATGTACTGGCGCGCTTCGGTGAGCCCATTTACGTGCCGGAGCGGTCTAACAAGTTCGAAATGGACCAGATACGCGCGGAAGTTGAAAACACTCTCAATGCCCTCTCTGACGATCTCGAGAGTCGCGTCTTTCATGCGCGCCGTACGCGCCACCAGCGCCCGCGCCACCAGGGCGAGCCCGGCTTCGGTCAGAATGGACGGCTACTCACGCGCTCTCGCCTGAAGTAATACCTCCGAACGACTTAACCTGAAGAGCGTGGCCCCTCTGCCATCACACGCCGCCGCATTAAGCGACCGCAAGCGGCCTCGCTGCGGCGCGTGAGCCTTTTTGCAGGCACACCGAAACGGCACACCATCGATATGAGTCCATGCCGCGGCGCGTTGACTTGCAGGGCGCCGGCAGGTAAAATCCCACACTCACAGCAAGGGCATGGGGGGCTCGCTACGACATGAACACAAGGCGGCTACGCACGCTCATCATAGCGCTCGGCGCGTTTGCGGTGATCTTCGGTTTCTGGTGTCTTTCCGAGATGCCCAAGCAGCTGATCCTGAGGTACATCTCGCAGACAGAGATAATCGGCGCTGAAACAGTCGACGCGCTGAACCTGATGGGCACATTTTCGGTGATTTTAGGTTGGAGCGCGGCGGCCATCGCGCTTTTCTGGCCTGAGGTAATAGAGCACGCGCTGGCTGAGGAATCTTCGCAAGTCTGCTACCGCGCATCCCTTGTCGCTACGAGTATCCTGCTCTTTGTGGGTCTCGCGACCGGCATACCAGGTCTGCATGCCTACAACGCGATCATAGGGATACTGCTGGCCGGTGTGGGGTTCTTTTTTCTGGAGTGGTGGCTGAGCGGATACGTCGCACGAGTGTGGGCGGTGGTCTTCAACCGCTGGACGGCATTTGCCGGCTACCTGGCTGCCGGCGCGTGGCTTTTTCAGGTTCGCTTTCCCTTCTCGACCTGGAACCACTACATCTTCAGCCGCGACTACCCTATGTTTCAGTACACCATCTGGCTCGACTACAAGGTCGCCTTGCAGGGGTGGCTTTACGGCTGGGAGCCGAGCTTTTCAGGCGGGTATCCCACCTTTCTCAATCTCCGCAGCCTGCTCCTGCCCTACCTGCCGTTTGCGGCACTGCCGCCTACGCTGGGCTTTCACCTGATGATCTTCAGTATATATGTGGGCGTCCCTTTGCTGTGCTACTGGGTTGCATGGGAGCTGAGCGAAGATCGCGACATCGCGGTGCTGACCGGCTGGGCGGGCGTATGGGCGATGACCGGCTACATGTGGCATATCCTGCACTGGGGGATGATGCCGACATTTACGTCGATACCTTTCATGATGCTGGCGCTGGGCTTTTTCATTCGGGCGATGAAAGGCTCGCGCTGGGGTGTCTTTCTGTCGGCGGTGTTCTGGGCGCCGGTGGCTTACATCCACCTCGGTCACTTCGCTCACGTGGCCCTGGCGCTTTTCGTGCTTGCCGGGCTCTATGCATGGGAAGAGCGCTCCCTGAGAGCGGTATGGGCCATGGCGCGTACTACCCTGGTCGCTGCTCTTCTGGCGGGCCCGTACATTTTGGAGTTTGTCCGCTACCGTGAGCACGTCATACTGACTAACATGTTTTCCTACCCGGCGGAAACGGCAATCGGCACCTTGCGCATCTTCCTGCAGACTCTTGCGCGCTTCATACCGATCATGAACTGGCACTGGAGCGCGCGCTTCGAGGCGCGCGGCTTTCCCGACTATGCATATTTTGCGCTCTTTACGGTCTTTTTGCCGGTCGTCTTATACCTGGCTTTTTCCGGCGAGCGCTCCCACCGCATGGCGGGGCTCTTGTACACCGGCGCTATCATGGTCTCGGCGCTGTCTTTTGTGCCGAGGTTTGAGCTTTCTTTCCAGCGGATGCTCTACATGGTGCCGCCGCTTCTGGCGCTGGCGGTGGGCTTCTGGATGGGCGAGGCCAAGAAAAGGGGACACCTCCTGCCCTTCTATGTAATAGCCATCCTTTTCTTCTTTTACATGCGCCCCTTTATCCAGCCTGCAGAGGACCGGACCAGACAGCTTAACGTGGCCATACCGACACTGGCCGAGCGCGGCGATTTTGACAGGGCCGTCATCGACCGGATCGGCGAGCTGCCCGGCGGCGCTTATATCCTCTTTGAGAATATCGCCTCACTGAGCCCCTACGCCGACCTGGCACGTGATTTCGAGCAGGTCGAGGAGGAGTGGGACGTCCATCCCCCGGGCTTTGTGCATCTCGAGACGGGTAAGCGCCTTTTCTCCCACCCGGGCTACAATCCCCACCCCTACTACACGCTTCGCGGCACCTATATAGCAACAGGCACTTACGAGGGGCAGGACGTCACGGATTACGGGCATGATTTTTTCGCCGACCTGTGGCGCAGGTGGGGTGTGGAGTACCTGTGCCTGTGGAGCCGCCAGTCGAGGCGTTTTTTCGGCGGCGCGCCGGAGTATGAAAATATCCTCGAGGGAGAGCGCTTCGCGATCTACCGTTTCAGGGATGCCGATGCCCGGGCGGTGGCTGTGAGGGCAGGCTCGGCTGAGCTTTCATACCCGGACAATTTCACCGCCAAGGTGCGCCTCGATGGTGTGCCGGCGGGCTCGCGGGTCGTCCTTCGGGTAAACTGGTTTGACGAGTGGCGCGCGACGTGGGACGGAGAGCCGGTCGAGCTCTACGAGCATGAGGGGCAGATATCCTTTGATGCGCCCGAGGGCGATGGTACGCTTCTCATGAACTGGCCGAAGCGGCGGGGCCTTCTTTTATGGCCGGCGCTGGCTGTGGCTGCGGGCGTCTTTCTCTCACTGCGGCGGATGCTGTAGGAGCGGCGGCGGCAGGGCGGACCATCAGATAAGACGGGCCTCCGCAGAGACGGAGGCCCGTTGTTATTGCCACTCTTTTGAACGCCCTCAGGCAGCCCTGCCCCTTACGGCACCATCACCTCCACAGACTTTGAGATGCCGCTTGCCGCCTCGGTAAAGGCGAGCTTCCAGATGCCGCTTTCCCCCTCGAGGGAAACCTCCACACTCCCGGAGACCTTGCCGCGCGTGGCCTGCAGGTTTCGGCTGTAGAGCGGGTGCCTGACGCCTTCGGAGTCCATTACGTCCATGACTATCGTGTGCAGCTTTGGCGTGCCCTTGGAAGCAAGGACCTCGACGGCAAAACTGACAAGGTTGCCCCCTGGCTCGACCTCGATATCCATATCTTTGACCCGGTACGGATAAACGGCGAATACCTTGGCCTCGGCGGGCTCGATTGACGTCTCGAAAGAGGACCCTTCGCCATGATACTGCTTGGCGATGCAGTCGTAGACATGTCCGGATACAGGCAGCGATACCATGATTTTCTCCGCGACCGTGTCGCCCTCCTCGGCACCGTGCACTATGCCGTCATACGCCACGCGCACGTCAGAGCCGACGTTTTCGCGAAGCATGGCGAAGTACCTGACCGCCCCGTCGCGATAACCAAACATCTCCACATGGTCAAGGGGAGCGCCGTCACTTCCGGTGACTTGCATGATCGGCTTGACGCCAAACCAGGCAATAACCTCGCCGATGGCCTTTTTGAGCGCGAGACCCTCGGCGGAGTCGGGCTCACCAGCGCAGACATCCACGCCGAAGTTCAGGTAGGCCGCGCGCCCCTTGCCGAAGGAGTTGATCACAAAGCCCGGCACGTAGTGCGAAAAGTCATCATGGAAGAGCGCCTCTCCGCCCTCCTCTCGCACTCCCGGCTCCTCGAGCCTGCAGCTGGCATCCTGGACCTGGCGCGCATCGATTTCGGGGAGCTTGTCTGAGCGCATCGGCTCCCGGTTGATGAAAAACGGCTCGTTTCGCATGTTGAAGCGCCGTATGCCGAAGACATCATCCAGAGCGCCGCTTGTGCGCATCTTGCAGTGGTCGTCCATCACGGCGGTCTGCAGGTCGCCGATGACCCTGCCACCGGCCTTGACAAACTTCTTTATCTCGCGCGCCTCGGCGTCGCTGAGAGCATAAGACATCGGCATGATGAGCAGCTTGAACCTGCGCTCAATGAGGTCGCCGTTTTCGATCTGCTGGCGCGAGAGAAAGCTCTGCTGAAAGCCCATGTCCTGGAGGATATTGAGCCAGCCCTGGCGGGCCTGGTTAAAGCGCTCCATCTTCTCACGCCCATAGGCGGCGTGGATAGACGGGTAGGAGTAGTGCACTGCGATGCGGCTGTTGTCACGCTCAGCGTCAAAAAGCATCCGCGACACGCCCGAGCCGTGCAGGTCCTTCCAGGTGGACGCCATATCCTCGGCCGAGCCGGAGAGCGTGAGATCCGGGTTTATGACCGCAAACTCCCAGAAGACCGACATAAGCCTTATCTGGTGGAAGTAGGCGTCCCATATCTTGTGGTTTGACACCCTGCCCTTTTGCCCGTAGCCTATCCACGTGCCGAGTATCGTGCGCGGCCCTGCGAAGGACTGGTGAAACTCGTACTGGTTGCCGCCGCCGTAGGCCTCGAAGTACTCGACCACCTGGTGGAGCCGCCAGTAGTCCATGCCTGTGTACGGCTCACTGACCTGGCAGCCCGACAGTCTGATGCGCGCGTCGGGATCGACCTCCCGCACGCTGTCGCGTACAAGCCTGAAGTAGTCGGCAAAGGCCATCTCCATGAAGGTGCGATGGTCCGCCCACGGCGCCAGGTTGCCGTGCGCGCGCGCCTCGTCGATGGTCATGGGAGTGACCTTTTCCCATGAGCTGAAGCTCGTACCCCACTCACTGTTTAACCGGCGGATGTCGCGGTACTCTTTTTTGAGCCACTTGCGCATGGCGGCCAGCGTATGCTTGCCGAAGCACAGGTCCAGCTGGTCCCGATAGCAGGTAAGCGACCCCTCATCCTGCACGTAGTATGACAGCGGAGCGTACCTGGTGCCCTGGGAGGCGACTTCGACGATTTTTTCGTGGACCTCTTTGAGAAAACCGGGGTCGTTCAGGCATGGCTTGCGCTCGAGGTATTTCTTGTTGCCCGTGCGCAGGTACTTCTCCTTCTGCTCGATGTAAGGCGCACGGTGATACCAGTAGATGCCTCCTCCCTCGGCGCCCGACTCGGCCAGTATCTTCGAATACCCGTAATAACCGTTGGTCGCGCCGAATTCCATGAGCTGGCGGCGGATCGCCTCTACATAGTCGCCCCGCCCGCGGTCGTACTGCGCGACGACGAGCTCGGCGTCGTGAAGGTTGCGATCATAGTCGGGAACCGCCGTCAGCCGCACGCTTAGCTTCTGGTCGATCTTTCGGCCGTCTTCGGTCAGCTGCACTCGCACCCACATCTGCGGCGTCATGACGCCGTCGCGCGAGAGCGTAACCGTCGTCGCGACGCCCGGACGGATATCGCAATATTCGCGGCTGGTAACCCTGTCGAAGGCATCGACGATGGCCGCCTCCATCCTGAGCGGACCACCTTCGCCGGAGATTTCTATCTCTGCTGTTACCGGTGCACCCGGCTCATAGATCTCGGCATCGGGAGTGATGCTCTCTATTGCCGCTCTTCTCGGCATGTCAAAGCGCACCGCTGCCCAGTCTACTGACTTGCCATTTCTGCGCGCGATGACCTCGCCGAAGTGCGCCCCCGCGCCAAGCGCCTCGGAGGGTATCTCGATGTCCACGCGCCCGCCGTGGACCTCATCAGGGTCGAGCGCGATGTGCGCCGCCTTTTCACCCCACTCATTTCTGACCACGGCGTCGAGCTCCATGCCCTTTGCGCGCCCGGAGAGTGTGACTTCAATTACAGGCCGCTCGCCGGTGGTCGCTCCAAGCTCGATGGCCGCCTGCGGCGTCTTTCCAGACGCCCACACTACAGCGCGTGCGAGCATCGCATATACATACTCCACGTAGCGCCAGGGACACTCGCTGAACCCGCCCACCCAGAAGTCGCTGTTGGAGGAGAGTCCGCCCACCGGCTTTATGTGCGCGGCATGCTGCGGGGCGAGGTCTCGGTTGTACCAGCCAAAGGCCACGCTGCGGCCCTTGCCCACCTCACGCACGGCGGCGATCGGGTCGCCCTCAGCCGCTTCGATGATGATCTCCCCCCTGGCCTCATAAGGGTAATAGGCTATCTCGTCATAGTAGAGCGCGTCGAAGGGGATATTGGCGGTTATGTAGTGCCCGGGCGAGGGGCGCCATATGCCGCGTTTCTGCTCTTTAACTGAGATGACAGGGTAGCCACCTTCGTCGACTGAGTCGTCGGGGCCGTTGACGAGCGGCGAGACCTCCGCCAGCTCCGGCGCCGCGTGCTCGCCCTCAAAGGGGCGCACGAGTACGAGCCCTGCGCCGTTTTTGACGCGCTCAACAATGGCTCGGCGCGCCTCCTGCGGCCAGAAGCCCCAGCCGTTGACCGACTGCAGCACGAGCACGTCGTACCATTCGTCACTGGTTAGAGCGTCGACCATGTACGCGTATACCGTCTCATACTCCCATATCCTCACGCGCCTGTCGTAAAAGTCGCCGAAGCCCCACTTGTCGAGGTCCCAGGCGCGATCATGCGTTACCGCTGTAACATCAAGATCAAGCCGCTGCATCAGCTCGACAAAGTCACGTCCGCCCTTGACCGACGGGAGAAAAAAGGCCTTGATCGGTCCCTTCACATAGGGACGTGCCCATGGGACGTGCGGGGTGGGCACCTTTGTGGTGTACTCGATGTCCATGATCGAGGAGCCATCTTTCATGCGGCGGGAAGTGATCATTTGCGCCTCCTTGTCTTTGCCAAGAGCCCCCAGGATGTGTCTTCAGATATTACGTGGGCTCACCCTGCTGTAAAGCCAAAAGACATGGCAGATCCAAACAGCCCGAAGCTGCACTCACAAATGCTCGCCCACCATCGTTCGAAAGCGTCCGAAGAGATGCCTGGCGTCGTGGGGGCCAGGCGCGGCCTCAGGATGGTACTGTACGCTGAAGGCCGGCATGTCAACGTGAGCGATACCCTCGACAGTGAGATCGTTGAGGTTGATCTCCGTGACGGCCACCTTCGATTTGTCCAGCGTGCCGGGGTCCACTGCGAAGCCGTGGTTCTGGCTGGTGATGTCGATCTTGCCGGTAGTGACATTCTGAACGGGATGGTTTGCTCCGTGGTGGCCGAACTTCAGCTTGAACGTCCTGCCGCCAAAGGCCAGACCCATAAGCTGATGGCCGAGGCATATCCCGAACGTCGGATATCGCGGCATCAGCCGCCTCAATGTATCGACGATATAGCCGAGCGCGGCCGGGTCGCCCGGGCCGTTGGAGACGAATATACACTGCGGGTCGAGCCGCTCTATGTCGCGCGCGTCCATTGTGGCCGGTACCAGCGTAACCTCAAAGCCGTAGCGCACCAGCAGCCGTGCGATGGTCGCCTTCATGCCGCAGTCGATCGCGACGCAGCGATATCGAGGCCTCGGCGCATCGGCCCAGTCGAGCTCGAGCCCTTCGCTCATGCCCTCGTCCCACAGGAGAGCCTCTCGCCTGGTCACCCTGCTGACCAGATCCGCCCCCGACATTAACGGTATTGAAAGCGCCTCTCTCTGCAGGCTCTCGATGTCGGCCTCGCCGCTCGACAGTACGGCGCGCATTGCTCCTGCAAGGCGGATGTGACGGGTGAGCGCCCGCGTATCGACACCCGTGATGCCCGGCACGCCGCTTGCGGCCAGATATGCATCCAGCGTCTCAGTGGCGCGGTAGTTGGAGGCGACCCGCGAGAGCTCGCGGACGACAAGCGCCTCAGCCCGAACGCCCCCCGACTCTACGTCGTCGCCGTTTACGCCGTAATTGCCGATAAGCGGACAGGTCATCGTGACTATCTGGCCCGTGTAGGAGGGGTCGGTGATGATCTCCTGGTAGCCGGCCATGGCGGTATTGAAAACGACCTCACCTGCGGCCCTGCCGGCTGCGCCGAATGACCGGCCGGGCCACGCCGTGCCGTCTTCAAGCACGAGTGTTGCGTTCAATGCGGTGCGCCTTTCGAAAATGCTCCGGCAAGGACGGGCGCGCTCTCAGAAGTCGGTGGCGCCCGTGAAGGTGAAGGCCGATATCTTCACCGCCGGCACAAGTATAGCGCCCAGCATCGTCGGCTCAAGAGACCTCTTTGCAGAAAGGGCCTCGACGCGCGAAAATGCCCGCGTCATGCTCTCGGTGAAGCGCATGTTTCTCACAGGGCCCACCACTCGACCATCTTCCACCAGAAACGTCCCGTCGCGAGTCAGGCCGGTCAGCATGGCATTTGCCGGGTCGGCAACGTTCGTGTAGTGAAAGCGCGTGATGAGAAGCCCGCGCTGGGTGCCTGCGACCATCTCATCGATCGAGCTCGCACCCCGCGCCATGAAAAGGTTGGTCGGCAGCGGCCCGCGCGCATATGACGGGCCCAGGGAATGCCCCGTGGAGACGGTGCCGCTCTTTGCTGCATGGAGCGTGTCGTAGACCACCCCACGTGCGATACCGTTTTCTATTATGCTGACGCGCTGCTTGGGCACCCCCTCCATGTCGAAGGGGACAGGCATGCCCTCCTCATCGAGACCATCATCCCATATGCTGACCGACTCGTGCATCTGCCTCTCACCGATGCGCCCGGACATGAAGGAGCGCCCCTCGATGAACCCCTGCGCGCCAAAAGCCATGTAGGCTGTATATGCGAGCAGTTCAGCGACAGCCTGCGGTTCGAGGATGACCGCATATCTGCCCGGCTGGAGAGGGGCAGATCCGGCCGAGTCAAGGCACTTGCCCAGCGCGACGCGTCCGATCCGTGCGATGTCCAGGCGGCGGCTCGACCAGGATATGCCCCCCGCATAACCGAAGCCGCCCTCCTTTGACACCACGGCGTTTGCACGAAACTCGCTTGAGCGCATGGTCGCATGCACTCCATTGGTGTTCATGACCGTAAGTACAGTATAGCGGTTCGAGACTATGCCGCTCGCACCTGCACCGGCCTGTCGAGAGGGCTCGATGATCTCAGCTGCGATCGCTGCGCGCCGTGCGGGGGTGAGGGATGCTGTCTCCGGCGAGAAAGACTCGACCTGTGCGATGGGCCTCTCCGAAGGCAGTCCGGGAAAGTCGGCTGTCTCAGCAAGGCTCTCTGCGATCTCACGGGTCCTTCCAGCGAGTCGGCGGATGCCGGCCTTGGACGTATCGTTCGAGGAGGCGCATGCTACGCGTTTGCCGATGGCCACGCGCAGCGTGAGCCGCAGGTCGTGCTCGGCTACATTCTGGTGGATGATATTGCCGGCAAAGCGTGTCAGGGCCGAGGGGCTCGCAATGACGATCGCTTCGACCTGGTCAGCCTTTGTTGAGGCAAGCGCCTGCATGGCGATGTTGCGGGTTCGCGCGATCATTGGTACACCCCCACCCGGACGTTTCTGAAGCGCGCCGGCGCGGTCCCATGCCCGACTCGCGCGGTCTGACCGGGCTGGCCCTTCCCGCAGTTGGGCGTACCCCACATCACGTAGTCGTCTCTGCCGCACACCGCATCGCATGATGCCCAGAAGGAAGGCGTAATGCCTGTGTAGGATGGATTTTTATAGATTTTTGCGAGCCTGCCGGCCTTTATCTCGTAGGCGATCTCGGTGCCAAACTGAAAGTTGAGTCGCTTGTCATCGATAGACCAGGCGCGATTTACCGCCATGTAAAGGCCGTCTTCGGTATCGGCCAGGAGATCCTCGAAGCTCCACCGGCCTGGCAGTAGATTTATATTTGTCATGCGCACAATGGGCATGCGCGCCCAGCCGTCCGCGCGCATGGTGCCGTTTGCTTGCCTGGAGAGCACCCCGGCCGTCTCGCGGCTCGTCATGAGGTCCTCCAGTATCCCATCGCGAATGAGGTGGACACGCTGCGCCGGCACCCCTTCATCATCGTATCCGAATGTGCCCAGGCCCTTCGGCTCGGTCGCGTCCGCCGTGATGCTGACATGATCGGACCCATAGCGATAGCTGCCCAGCATCTCCGGCGACACAAAGCTCGTACCGGCGTAGCCCGCCTCAAATCCCAGCACCCTGTCAAGCTCCGTGGGGTGGCCGACCGACTCGTGTATCTGCAGGGCAAGCTGGCCTCCCTCAAGGATCACCGTGCGCTCGCCCTCCGGCAGGGGTGGAGCTGTAAGGAGCGCGGCGGCCTCAGAGGCTATCGGCCCGGCATTGGCGGTAAAGTCCATGCCTCGCACGAATTCAAAGCCCGCCGACTGAAAGTTGCCGCGGAACGAGTGCGGCCAGGAGCGCACTTGAGAGTCGCCATTTCCTACGGCTACGGCCATTATCCCGCCACCGCACTGGACTATGCGCTGCCTGATGTGAGCTCCCTCGGTGGATGCAAAGATGCGCCTTTCCTCGAAACCTTCGTACGTCGAGCGGCGCACCTTTACAGCCGGCTCAACGGCGAGGGCCTTGTCGGCAGACATGAGTATGCCTATCTTCTCCTCGAGCGGCACCTCAAAGGGGTCTTCCTCGAACGGCGTCGTATACTCGGCCACCAGCGGCTCAGCGGGGGCAAGCTCAAGCCTCTCGGCCCGTGCCGCCCGCCCGGCGCTTGCGATTTTCACGGCCTCGCGGCACGCCTTGCCCACAGCACGCTTAGTAAGAGACGATGTCGCGGCAAATCCCCATGAGCCTTTGTAGATCACCCTGACACCAATACCGCGCGAAAGGTGGGAAGTGACGGCATGAGGAGCGCCGTTTTTGACCTCGATAGACTCAACCCGCCTCTCGACAAGACGCGCATCACCGTATGAGGCCTTGAGCGAGCCGAGAACCTCACATGCGTAGAGCGGAAGATCTTCCATAGCTACCCTCAGTGACAGCCCCATTTTAGATTCTATCCCTTGTTGCGGCTTTGACAAGCGTCTTGCGTACTCCGGGCTGGCAGGCGCGATCCCCCGGCACTGCCGGGCCCACATGCACAGACGCGCGCCTACTCCGCCGAATAAGTTGTGTGAGGCATCTGAAATCCACCGCCCAGCGCAGATAATATGCGCGCTGTGTGGGGGCAGCGTCCAGAAAGGAGCTATACCTCTTGCCTTGCCGGTTTGTAATGCAAGCCGCTGCCGCACTGTTTTCGCCGTCACAGACTTCGGACCAAAACTATCCGGGGCGCTTGCAAAGAAGGGGAAATGAGGGTACATTCTTTATGGAGCGTGGCAAACGGCAGGCCGATCGACGCTTCATGAGGACATCATCGAGATCGATGGGCCTGCGTGAGGAGCGCGTGGCACTCACCAGGGGACCATGTTGACACGGGCGTTGCAGAGCCTTAAAAGAGGACTGCGGCCGCTTTGCTATAGTATTGAAGCCAGGGGAAGTCAATGCCAAAGCAGCATCCGGAGAGCCTTCCTGCCGGCATAGCAGGCAAGCTCAAGCACCTGCCGAGTATGCCGGTCGCGGCTGAGCGTCTGATGAGTGAGGTGCTCAAGCCCGAACCCGACACGGGCGAGGTCGTCAGGATAATCGGTAGCGATCAGGCCCTCGTAGGCCGGGTTTTAAGCCTCGTGAACAGCTCCTACTACGGGGTTCGCTGGAAGGTCTCGACAGTCGATCACGCCGTGGGGCTTCTGGGTCTGCGCGCGATCGAGAGCATGGTTATCTCCCTTTCGGTTTTCGACATTCTCTCACCCAGAGGTGAGCACTCGCTGGATCATGCCCTCCACTGGCAGCACAGCCTTGCTGCGGCGGCGGCGGCGCGTATGATCGCAGAGCGCGCGGGGTACCCGGTGCCCGAGGAGGCATACACGGCAGCTATCCTTCATGACGTGGGGCGGGCGGCTCTGGACATCTTTGCCCCTGAGGACTCCGCGCGCGCCATGGAGGCGCTCAAGAGCCAGAGCGGGGTTGGCGTACTCATCGAGCGGGCCACAATAGGCATCGACCACGCTGGAGCGGGGCATTTTGTGCTGAGGCACTGGAACATGGACGAGAAGCTCATCGACGCCGTAGGCAGGCACCATGCGGAAGATATACTCGCCAAAAGTGATGGCACCCCCGCAGAGCTTGCAGGCATTCTGCAGGTAGCTGACCTTGCAGCGTGGGCGGCGGGTTTCGGCGGGCTCGATATGCCGCCGAAGCTGGCATCGGCCGAGGCGGTCCTTGCATTTTATGAGGGGCTGGACAATGCCGCCCTGCAGGCCGAGATGATCACCGAGCTCAAGCGCACGGGGGAGCTTTTCGGACTGGAGTCGCCCGGTGGAGTCGACCTGGTCGCGGCACTCTCATCGGCGACCGCCCAGCTTGGGCGCGTCAGAGCGCTTCAGCAGCAGCTCGAGGAGCGACTCGCGCGCAAGACCCACGCCCTCGAGGCCATGAAGCGCTTAGCCGAATCGCGAGGCAAGGGTGGCGGCAGCGAAGCGGTCTTCAAGCGCATCCTGCCCGCCGTATGCGACGCGATGGGCACGGAAAGGGCTGTCTATCTTGACATTGACGCATCTACAGGTGCGATAAAGAGTGCTTTGGTTGAGGATGTCACAGGCATAAGCGGGGCTGTCTGGGATATAAGCCGGGACGCGCCGCGAAAGGATGAACCGCTCGGCAGGGCTATCGCAACGGGTGAGGCCGTAATGCTCCGCTCAGAGAACGAGCGCGAGGGCCTTTTGAGCGCTTTGGGCTCTTGTGAGGCGGCGGCAGCGCCGGTCAGCGCGGGCGGCAGGGTGGAGGGTCTTTTGCTTACCGACAACTCAATCAGCGGCCGGGCGCTCAAGCAGAACGATCTTGAGATTCTCCATGTCCTGGCCGCTGAGGCTGGCATAGCGCTCGAAAATTCGCTGCTGCAGGAATATTCAGAGACCCTCAAGGCCCAGGCAGATACCGACACTCTCACAGGACTGGCCAACAGGCGCAATCTACTCAGACAGCTCGAGGCTGAGATTCAGCGCTCGCGTCGCTACTCAAAGCCGCTGTCACTCGTCATGGTGGACCTGGACAGGTTCAAGGTCTTCAACGATACTTATGGCCACCAGGCAGGCGACCAGATATTGAGATCGATGGGAACCCTGCTTGCAAGCTCATCGCGGACGATCGACACCCCCGGGCGCCTGGGCGGGGAAGAGTTTCTTGTGGTATTGCCGGAGACCGATCTTGATGAGGCCGTCATCTACGCTGAGCGCGTGCGCAGCCTTGTCGAAAAGCTCGGCGAGCGCCTCAAGGACCGCTACAGCGAGCACCCGCTCACAATCAGTGTGGGACTGACCTCATTTAACCACGAATACGACGACCTCGACTCTCTCGTCCGGCGCGTCGACAACGCTATGTACAGCGCCAAGAAGCGGGGCAGAAACCGCATTTGCTCCCTTTGAGCGCTCGGCTAAAGCACCGCGTCACCAAAAGTCGATACTGATAGGTGCGCGGCGATGTAGCGGGAGGATTCATGCCTTCGAAGGTCGAAAGAGCCTGGGCCGAGGTCAGCCTGTCGGCCCTTTCACACAACATGCGCCTGCTGCGCCGTAGCCACAACGGCCGGGCTGTCATTGCCGTAGTAAAGGCCGATGCGTACGGCCACGGCGCAGTAGAGGCTGCACGAATATTCGAACGCGAAGGCGTGGACCTTCTCGCGGTGGCCTCGCTTGAGGAGGGCCTCGAGCTGCGCCGGGCCGGCATCGTCACACCCACACTTCTGCTGGGGGCGTACACCGCCGACGAGTGCCGCGACATACTCGAATCAGGCCTGATAGCGTCGGTTTCAGGCTATGAATTGGCCGCGGCGCTGGCTTGTGAGGCCCGCAAGCTCGAGATGAGAGCACCCATCCACATCGAGGTCGACACCGGCATGGGCCGGATGGGAGTGCCTGCCGAGCGCGCCATTGAGACCGTCGAGAGGATAAGCATGCTGCCTACGCTCGACCTTAAGGGCATCTATACACACTTCGCCGAGAGCGAGTGCGAGGACAAGACATTTACGCTGCACCAGGCGAACGAGTTTCGCCGAATCCTCGCGACGCTCGCCGCCATGGGGGTGCCCTTTCGTTATCAGCACGCCGCCAACAGCGCCGCATGTCTCGAGGTGCCCGAAGGCATCTTCAACTGCATGCGCCCGGGCATTGCCCTGTACGGCCTGCACCCCGGTCGGCGCGCGCCGGGGGATAAGGGGCTTCGCCCGGCGATGAAGTTTTCGGCGCGGGTGAAGTTTCTTGAAGATCATCGTGCCGGTAAGACCATCGGCTACAACCGAACCCACCGGCTGCGCCGCGATACGCGCCTGGCGGTGATCTCAGCAGGCTACGCCGACGGTTATGACAGGCGTTTTTCTGACAGCGCGTGCGTATTGATAGCCGGCAGGTATGCGCCGGTAGTGGGGCGCATATCCATGGACCTTACCAGCGTTGATGTCACTGACGTACCGGGCGTGAAGCCGGGCGATGAGGCGGTACTATTCTCGAATGACCCAGCAGCGCCCAACAGCGTCGAGCGCCTTGCCGAGCTCGCCGGCACCATCCCGCACGTGCTGACCTGCGGTGTCTCAAGACGCGTCGGGCGTATCTACACTCCGTGACGGACCCTGTCCGCCCGACACGCCTATGCGAAAAACGCACGCACGAAAGAGACACACCTCCCGGTGACAGAGGTGCGGCATCAATTCCAGCGGCCGGATGTCGCACCGCACGCCGCGGCAAGACTGTTCAGGTATTCCTGACAGTCGCATAACGACCAGATCCATCTCGCTCGAAAGTAAATACATCTTTCTGAATTATGTCTTTGCCTGTCTCGTCAGATCTTTTTCCAATATCCGCTCGACGCGGCTGCCGATGCATCACCATCACATCAACTTGCCTCAGGCTACCTGCTTTTGCGTTGAGAGGAGCTGGCGACCATGCCGGGCAAAAAAGGTTGCACTGCAGCGCTTGGCATGTACCATGCCCTCTGGCCCTGCTGTTAACACGAGGGCACATTGCACGATATACTCCAGAGCAAAGGGATCCTTCATGAGCAACCGCGAGCTCGCATTGGCCGTCCTGCAGTACCGGGACTACACCCGTATGCCCCTCGTTCATTTTGCATGGTGGCGCCAGACGCTCGAAAAGTGGGCAGCCGAGGGCCACGTCACTGATGAAGAGGCCCGCGAATGGCATGATGGAAATGTCTTTGATCGGGCAATCAGTGCACGGCTGGGCTTCGATTTCAACTGGTCGTCGACTTTCGGCCCTGCCACCGGCTTGTATCCAGCCTTCAAGGAAGAGATCGTGCGCGAGTTTCCAGATGGCTCCTGTCACCTGCGCAATGCCTCCGGCATGATCGTCCTTAAGAGACAGGATGCCGTCGGCATCCCCTCAGAGGTGGACCACACACTCAAGGACCGCCGGTCCTGGGAGGAGCATTTCAAATGGAGATGGCAGTTCAAACCTGAGCGCGTCACGCAGGCACTGGTGCGCGCCGGTGATGAGTATCTGCCCTGGGAAGAGGGGGGGCTTGACTTTCTCAGATCGGGTCGACGTGACTACCTGTACGGCTTGAGTTGTGGCAGCCTTTACGGGCAGATTCGAAACGCCACCGGCCTTGAGGGCCTGGCTTACATGCAGGTGGATGACCCGGAACTTTTCGAGGAGATTATCGATACTGTCGGTGAGATGACATGCGAGACGGTCAGGTTCGTGATCGACTCGGGGGCGAAGTTCGACTGCTCCTACATGTGGGAAGACATATGTTTTCGCAGCGGGCCGATCGTGAATCCGCGCTACTTTCGTGATAAGGTCGGCCCTTATTACAGGCGCATAACGTCCACCCTGAAGGATGGCGGCGTTGAAATCGTCTCTCTCGACTGCGACGGCAAGATAGACGCTCTCATTCCCACCTGGATAGAAAACGGTGTCAATACGATGTTTCCGATCGAGGTGGGCGTGTGGGGAGCCAGCATTGGCCCCTGGCGGGCCGAGTACGGCAGGGAGCTGCGGGGTGTAGGCGGCATGAACAAGCACGCCTTCGCGCGCGACCGGGACGCGGTGGACGCCGAAATCGAGCGGCTCAAGCCGCTTGTAGCACTCGGTGGGTATATACCCTGCCCCGACCACCGCATCGCACCCGACGCGAAGTGGGATCTTGTGCGTTACTACTGCGACCGGATGCGGGAAGAGTTTTAAAGTGCGCCGTGGGACAAGGGCGCTTTGCGGCCCGGCTTTGTCCGCACAGCAGGTCCATCCGGCACCCGCACGGGAGAGATGAAAAAAACCATAACTTGCAGGCGCACCGCTTACCGGGCTTCTGCCCGTGAAGGCTCCACCGGCACAGCAATTCTTATCTTGAACTCGTTGCCCCCCATGTGCAGCGAGGGGCGCGTGCGGTATGATACGATGTCGAGGTCCCGAGTGAGCCAGTGGTCGCTGCCGGGTGGATTGTAGAAGCTACGCGCGAAGCGGTAGATGTCGTCGGCAAATATGAAAGCCACCAACTGGCCGTCGCCCTCAAGGTCTATGGAGTTAAAGCCCACCTCTGCCGCACCCGGCGGAAAGCTTACGTACAGCCACGTGCCCTCGGTCTGGCTGACCGGCACACCTCGCGGGATGCCGTTTAGGGTCACTGTAAGCAGCCCTGATCTCTGTGCGGTGAGCATGACGGCCACCACCACCTCGTCAATCCGGCTGGGAATCTCGTCCACGTGGATTATTTTTGTGATGCGGCCATCACCGGAGAGCACAGCGGTGTAGGGCGTGGGAAGGTCGCTATCGTCGTGATACATGACAAAATCGTCCTCCACGCTGGTAAACCCCAGGGGGTTGGCCGCCTGATGGGCAAATCGCACGAGGCCTCTGTAGTTGACAGCGCCGGCCACCACCAGCGTCACGGCGAGCATGTAGAGAGTTCGCCTGAGTGCAAGCGATTTGAAGGCCAGTATCATCTCGGAAAGCGCAAAACCGGCTGCCGGCATTACAAGCGGCATGATCGCGAGTCGGTACCTGCCGACCACCACTATCAGTATAATTGCCGCAGAGTACACGGCCGCCTGGCCCGCAAGCAACCAGACTCCCCTGTGCTTGAGCGAAAAAGCAAAGCCCGTAATCGCCAGCGGAAGGACAAATCCGAACCCCACAAACGCGGGCGTGGCCAAGAACGTCCTCTGCCGGTGCAGTGTCACGGAGACGTTGTTGGCAATTTCCTCTGCCCCGAAGTAAAGGCCAAACTTACGCTTCAAGAGGCGCAGGAAGTGCCGCGGATGGTTTCTGATGTGTTCGATAGCCGCCCGGGTATAGACGGCGTCCTTTTCTCTTAGAGGCATGTCTTGCGTCTTATCGTGCAGCCTCTGGGCCGCCGGACCTCGTGGCTCACCATAACCGCCAGTAGCGAGGGGATTGTTGCCCATGTAGAGCATCTTGCCGCTGTTGCCGCGAATGAGGATGAGCTCTCCGCTGCCGCGGTAGTTGCGCCAGGTGAAGGGCAGGATTACCACAAGCGCTGCCGCCAGCATCACTGCCGCCGGCGCCAGTACACGCCTGATGCCACCCGCGCGAATCCACAGCCACAGCAGCGACAGCGGCAGCAGTACCAAAAACGTCGGCTTGGACAGCGCGGCCAGCCCGAACAGCACACCCGCGCCGAGTGCCCGCCTCCAGCTCATACGGCCCTCGACCCCCAGAAGTACCAGCATCAGCGCCGCCACGATAAGCCCCTGCAGAAACTCGCCCAAGAGGTGTGCCTGGTACACGATAAAGGGTGCATACACTGCAGCGATGAGCCCTGCATATATCGCGGCCCGCCTGTGGTAGACCTTGAGGGCAATCAGGTATATGAGAAGTACCGTCGCACCATCGAAAAAAGCCTGAATGAGCGTGCTCCACAGCACGCTCGACCCGGTCGCCAGGTGCGCAAGCGGCAGAAAGGCATACGGATATAGAGGCGAAGCGTCAGCGCTCTGCTCGAACCAGCCGTGCATCAAGACCCACCGCGCAATGTAATCGTAAGCCTCCATGTCGGTGCCATCATCCCGGGCCTGCCGCGCGATGCCCTGGTTGTCCACGATGATGTCCTCAGAGCGGGAGAGGTTGTGCCAGGGGCTTCTGTAGACCTGGATTGTGAAAAGAATCCTGATGGCAATCGCCATGAGCACGATAAAGACCGGCACAAGAAACGACCAACGGCCGTTCTCGGCCGGGTAACGCCTGGTGTCTTCGGTGGTCTCGACGCTGCTGGTGAGATGGTCCTCATTCACGGCTGCACCACCCTGTAGAGCACACACGCCTGCACGCCGGGATAAACCTGCGGTCCTTCGGCGAATACAACGCTAATTATACCGGCAGCCTCCATCTCTTCAAAGAAGTCCGGCCCGCTCATCTCGCTGTAGCCCGCATGTTCGCGGCCTTCAAAGGTAAATACATACGTCTCCTGCTGGCGCCTGAAGGTCGCCCAGTTTACGAAAATGTGCGTAAATCCCTGGTCGAGGAGCTCTGCAGCTATCCCCTCGGCCTCCGGAGCGCTCATCGCCACCTCGTCGAGCAGCTTACGGTCAAAAACGGTCGTAGCGGCAAAGTCAAAATCAAGGTAGAAGGTCTCCGGCTCCGCGTGAAGGTAAACGTATGCACCCTCAGGCAGCTCTGCAGCCGCCCGCCGCCATGCCGTGTAAGCTGGGTGGTTTTCGGCCAGAAATCCCTCATACTCCCCGAAGAGCGGCACGGACGGATCGGGCCTTGCACCGTAAAAGCCTGCCGTGTAAAAAAGAGACAGCCCCACCAGAAGCACCGCCGCCGCCATGAAGCCTGACCTGATCCTGCCCGGTCCGAGCGAGAAGAGACCCGCACCTGAGACCGCAGCCATTACCGTGAGCCCCGGCACCAGAAACCTCACTATCCGATGCGTAAAGGCAAACCAGATAAAAAGATAGAGCAGCGCAAATGCGAGGACAAAGAGAGAGCGCTTTGTTCGGCCGGGCCCGACTAGGGCAAAAGGCACGAAAGCGAAGGCCGCAAGAGAGACGAGCCCGTGAGGTTCACCGAAAAGGACGCCCAGCACGTGCCTTGCCCACTGCTGCCAGCCAAGGCCTCCCTTGGGCGTATGCGCCATGGCCCAGCGCGCCTGCTGAAATGCGCTCCAGTCGCGCCCCCCAAAGATCCCCCAGAGTAGCGGATAGACGGGGTTTCCAGTAAGTATAATGTTTTTGATAAGCCACGGTGAGGCGACAGCCAACGCCGAGATAGAGAAGATTGCCAGGGCCTTGAGGCGACAGCGCGCCCCCCCCGGAGCCAGCAGCGCCGCGGCCGCAAGCGGCAGCACTACGAAAGGGGCCGACGGATACTTGACGCCAAAGGCCAGGCCCGCAGAGAGCCCTGAGACCACTATCCACCCCTGAGAGCCGCGCGCGAGAAACCTGCCCGCCGCAAGAAGGGCCACAAGCGTGTAAAGGGCCTGCAGCGCCTCGACATAGACCCCCGTAGCCACCTGGAAAAATCCGCCCATAGTCACAAGCGCTACTGCTGCAAAAATTCCCGCACCACGCGACCAGAGCCACCGAGCAAGGCTGTAGGCGGTGGCAATCGCCAGGAATGCTGCGAAGGCGTTCAGCACCTTGCCGAGCATGGCGCCCTCCAGGCGCGAGCCGATCAGCTCCATCGAAAACAGGTACAGCATCGAGGCGTTGGCGGGGAAATTGCTGTAAACGTTGTACTCGATGTAGCCTATTGAGCCGCGGTGAAAGTATATAGCGGGAGCTCCAAGGTGGTACTCGAGAGCGTCAAAGTTCATCGGTGGGTTAAACGCGTACATCAGGATGAGAAGCGATCCCGCCAGAAGCACCGCTACCAAGACCCTCTCGACCGCCGTGAGTGAACCCTCAGACCCCGGAGCGTCTCCCCCGGAAGGCATCTCTTGCGGCTGTCCGGCAAACAGCTCAACGCCGAGCGCGTAGAGGCGCCTCGCGCCCAGCGCCGAAAAGGCGACCAGGATCAGAACGCACGAAAAAAAGCCCAGCAGCCCCGCCGCACCCAAAACGAGGGTAACAAGCGAAAGCGCGCCGAGGCCCAGCGCCGCCGAGATGGCCGCTTGCTCCAGTGGCCGAGCGCCGGCGAGGGCAAGTCTTGACATGACAAAAAGGCCCGCCGAGGCAGCCGAGGCCAGCACCACGAGCGCAAGAACCAGGAGAAAGACCCTCTCCAGGTAAAGGGCCAGTATTGTGAAGTTGAAGTTGGCCTCTGGCGCTATCTGCCAGTAAGGCGGTGACTGCACAAAACGGTAGCCGAAAAAGAGGATGATCAAGGCTGCTGAGACGAGTCCCGCTACCGCCAGGCCGGCCTTGTCGGCACCGCCCTCACCTTTGCGCATCGTCTTTCAACCCGTGAAGTTTCCTTGCCGCATCGGCCAACCTTTCGGCCCCGCCGTTTGCAGCAGCCTGCTTGAGCGCCGCGACCGGCGCGTGGAGTATCTTGTTGGCGACCCTGTGAGCGAGCTTCTCGATCTCATCGGCGGCGACAGCACCGGATTCTACCCTCCTGAGCGCGGCGCGCACCTCGCTGGAGGCGATTTTTCGCGCCATCTCCTTGAGCTCGGCGACGAGCGGTGCGACGCGGCGCTCGGCCATCAGGCTTTCGAAGGAGCCCGCCTCTTCTGAGACGATCCGGTGAGCCATCGCCGAGGCGCGTTTCCTGGCTTTGGCGTTTTTGTCGGCCGTCTCTTTGAGCGAATCGATGTTGTACAGGCTAACGCCGCTCAACTCCGCGACGGCCGGCTCGACATTTCTGGGTACCGCGATGTCGAGTATCAGAAAGGGCGACTTGCGCCGGAGAGACACACTTTCCAGAAGGTCGCGCGTAACAATGTGCGACGCACTCGAGGCGGATGCCACCACAACATCAGTCTCTTCAAGCAGTGACTCAACAGACGAGAGCCTCGCGGCGCGCCCACCAAAGCGCCCCGCCAGCTCGCGCGCCCTGGGTATGGAGCGGTTGGCGATGACGACCTCTCGCGGGCCGAGGCGTGCGAGATTTTCGAGGGTGTTTGAGGCCATTGTGCCGGCACCTATGACCAGCACGCCTCGACCATCGAGCCCACCGAAAATGCGCCGCACGAGAGCTGCGGCCACCGAGCCCACCGAGGTGTGGCCCCTGGAGATGGCCGTCTCGCAATGAACGCGCTTTGCGGTAAGAAAGGCCTGCTGGAAGGCGGCATTGAGCACCGCGCCGGTCGCACCGGCCGTGAGTGCCGCTTCGTAGGCCGCCTTGCACTGGGCCAGGACCTCCGTCTCGCCGAAGATCATCGCGTCAAGCCCGGCCGCCACCGAAAAAAGATGCCGGGCCGCCGCCTCTCCATCGTGGCGGTATATGACGTTATGAGCCTCATGCACGGGAAAGCCCCCTGCAGCGGCCATGTGGGCGATGACCTGGTCGCCGTCGCCTCGGAAGTAGAACTCAAGCCTGTTGCAGGTGGAGAGCACCACCAGCTCGTCGAGGGCACACTTGCGCCTTATGGCTGCCAGGCTGGATCGCAGGTCGCCGGCAACGACTGCCAGCTTTTCACGCAGCTCGAGACTGGCGGTGTTGTGACTGACTCCTGCAACTGAAAAACTCATGCACTGCTCTCCTGGTGCGCCCTGGAGATCGCCACATCCAGCCTCCGCCACGCCTCTTCAAGCGCCGCCTCGCGCCCCTCGGCCTCGATGAGCGCCAGGAACTCATCAGACGCCAGCCCTTCGAAAAACTTGCGCCGCTGTGCGGCCTGCGGCAGCCGGGCGATCGCCCTTTCACGAACGGACTTCAGGACCGATGCCAGCTCGCCGTAGACGTCCCCCACTGTCCCGTCTATGCGCTCACGCAGGTGTCTGGCCAGCGCCGGACTGGCTCCGCCCGTGGACACGGCAACGGCTATATCGCCCCTTCTCGAAACTGCCGGGAAGATGAAATCACACTCCTGCGGCGTATCCACAACATTTACAAGAGCACCGGCAGCGCGCGCATCCCGAGCGGCCTGGAGGTTTGTCCGGCTCTCATCAGTAGCGGCTATGACGAGACATGCCCCCTCAAGGTGGTGCAGCTCGTAGCGGCCCTTTACCATCTCGACGCCTGCAAGCTCGTCAAAATCCTCGGCAAAAAAGGGCGCTACCGCCCGTACGACAGCACCGGCCTCGACCAAAGCCGCGGCCTTGCGCGCGGCTACCACGCCGCCTCCTATGACGACGCAGAGCCTGCCGTCGACCAGCAGACCTACCGGAAGCACCTTCATGAGTCCTCCGCATCGAGGGCCACGAAATCGTACACCGGGGGCGTTTTCTTCAGCTCCTCAATGGTTTCCATGATGATATAATCTTCGACGCCAAGCTCACGCGACGCCGCGGCCGCTTTTTCCCTGATGGCAGCCATGTCGGCGCCATGCATCATAGTATATAGATTATACGGCCATCGCGCAGAGCTTTTTCTGGCTATGCAGTGACTGACCGAATCTTCACGCGCAAGAGATCGGCCCGCATCGCAGAGCCTCTCCCTCGAAACACGCCATGCCACGAGCGCCGCGGCAGGCTTCCCAGCAGCCCCGGCCGAGAGTATCGCCGATATGCGGCGGAGGACCCCGCGTCGGCGCAGGTCTATCAAGAGTGCTATAACCTCGTCACGGCCGAGACCTACACGCGCGGCAAGGCTCTCAAATGGGCACTCCACGGCTTCGAGGCCACTCTCGAGCGCGCTGATAAGGCGCTTTTCACTCTTGCTGAGATCCATTTTGCTTTCCGTCCTGCGGCCCGGCAAACTGGGTGCGCACCTTGAAAAACTCCGTAGCGGGCATCTCCTCGATGTACTCAAAGAGGCCGCTTTCCCTCATTGATTCGAGTATTTCGCCGATCCGCCTTGTCGTACCCACCAGGGTAAACCAGAGCGTCAGCTCGGCCCCCGCGCGGCGATAGTTGTGAGTCACCTCGTCGAAGCTGTTGACTAAAGCGACAGCGTCCTCGAAGCAATTGTTTCCAGGCCGCGCGGCCACAAGCGTCGAGGCAAAGCCCATTGAACGCGAGTCGAAGAGCGCCGCAAGGCGACGTATAGCGCCGCTGGCGATGAGCGCACGCACGCGATCGAGAAGGACATCTTCATCCATGCCGAGGCGGCACGCAATGGCGCTAAAGGGGCGCTCTTCGAGCGGTATGCCCTTTTCAAGGGCCGCCATGATCCTGATGTCATCCTGCGGTGTTAGTGGCATGATCAGCCGGAAATCTCTACCTCGGGCCGGATGAGATCTTCGTAGGTCTCGCGCCGCCGCACTATCCGCCATGAGTCGCCCGCCACCATCACCTCGGGCGCGCGCCTGCGGGCATTGTAGTTCGATGCCATCGACATGCCATACGCTCCGGCGCCGTATATTGCCAGGACGTCTCCCTCGGCAACATTGGGAAGGGCGCGGTCCTTTGCCATGAAGTCCCCGCTTTCACACACCGGCCCGACGATGTCGGCCAGAGGTGTCTCGTCCGTCTCATCCTGGGTGAAAGGCAGGTGCGTAGCTGCGGGCCATATACGATGGTAGCCGCCGTACATGGAGGGGCGCAAAAGGTCGTTCATCGCGGCGTCGCAGATGACAAAACGCTTTCCAGACTGTCTCTTGATGTAAATGACGCTGGTGAGAAGTACGCCCGCGTTTCCGATGATGAAGCGACCCGGCTCAATTATCAGTGTGAGGCCCTTGTCTTTCAGTCGCGGCACAATGACACCGGCAAACTCCGAGGCATCCCGCGCCTCCGAGCCCCGGTAAAAGATGCCGAAGCCGCCGCCGATGTCGAAGTACCGGACGTTGTGGCCCGCACGGCGGACCTTTTCGACAAACAGAAGCAGGCGGTCGATCGCCAGGGCATACGGCTCCGTCTCGGTTATCTGGCTTCCAAGGTGCATATCGACACCGACGAGGCGGCATGCGGCAAACTCGTCCCACCTTGCCAGCATCCTTTCAGCTTCTTCGATGGCTATGCCGAACTTGTTCTGCCTGGTCGCGGTGGTAATGTACTCGTGGGTATGTGCGTCGGTGTCGGGGTTGAGCCTGAAGGCGACCGGCGCGGTGCACCCCAGCCTGGCGGCAATATCATTTATGGCCGCCAGCTCGCTCTCGCTCTCGACATTAAACATCAATATGCCGCTCTCGAGCGCTGCGCTGATCTCATCCCTGCTCTTGCCAACGCCCGAGTATACGATCCTGGCCGGATCGGCGCCGCCCTTCAACGCACGGTAGAGCTCGCCTCCGGAGACAATGTCAAAACCCATCCCCGCCTCTGCACAGGTCCTCAGGACGTGCAGGTTGGCGTTAGCCTTCACGCTGTAGCATATAAGACAGTCGAGCTCGGTGAAAGCCTCGCGCAGCCGCTCTAAATGCAGGAGGATCGTGCCCTTGCTGTAAACATAAACCGGTGTGGATACCTCCCTTGCAACTGAGACAAGGTCCACCTCCTCTGCAAGGAGCCGGCCATGACGGTAGTTGAAATAGTCCATCCACAGCTCCGTCAGTATGGGAAAGGTCAACTCTGAGATTCTAAGAGAAGCGCGCTTCTTTTCAAGGCAAAACGGCCTCCAGCCAAGGCCGCGGCTGGGCGCACAGGCAGTCCGGAGTGCTCGAAACTCGGACGTCTTCACCTGTGTGCGGGATAAATCTTCTTGACCGCAGGGCGCACATCCTTAACTTTGGCAACATGGCGTAGATGCCGGCCGGTTGCTGAATCCATGGAAAGGGGTCCTCATGCCTGATGCACTTAAAGCCATCGCAGTACTTTTCTGCCTGACGGCGATCGTGTCGCTCGGCGCCTGCGCCCACCACAGGGCGCCCATGCCACCCTCATCACCCATGTCGGCGCAACGGCTCGACAGCTGGATATTGATAGGGCCTGGGGGAGGAGGCGCGCAGTACCTGCCTACGATAAGCCCCCACGACCCCAATGTCGTGCTCGTTCGCTGCGATATGACGGGCAATTACATATCCACAGATTTCGGGGAGTCATGGCGCATTTTCAATCTGCGAACCTCGGCGAGCTGGTTTGTCTATGATCCGCTGGACCCACAGACAATCTACACCTGGGCGGGCGGGCTCTTTCGCTCCGAGGACCTTGGCAGGTCATGGCATCTGGTGGTGCCGCATCCGGACAGGACCACCGGCATCACCGTCAGCGGCGACCATGCCGGCTGGCGATGGGATACTCCTGAAAACTACGAACGGATCACCGCGCTGGCTATCGACCCGGCAAATTCAAACAAGCTCTACGCCGCCGCCGGAAGTTCGCTGCTTTTCTCAGAGGACTATGGCGACACGTGGCGCGACATCGCCCTTGAGGGCGGCATCGATAGAGGCATGGCCATCTTTATCGACGCAGACTCTCCCCCGGACGATCGCACGCTTTTTGTTCTCGAGGCAAACCGGGTCAGCGTACGCGAGGGTGGAGAGTGGAGGCGTTACGACCCGGCCCCGGGTGTCAGTCGTTTCCACAACGTCTCCGGCGGATGGGCCGCCGGTGCGACTCGACCGGTCATTTACGGTGCCGCCCCCGCTTCGTGGCGCGACGGTGAGCTTGAAGGAGGCATACTCGTAAGTCGCGACGGGGGAGAGAGCTGGCAGACATCCAACAGAGATTTCACCGACCTTATGATGGAGGGCGCCGCCGCTCCCTACTTTCCAGCCATAGCAACCTGCGCAAGCGATCCGAGCGTCGCTTACGTGTCCTTCAGAAATGTCAGGTATGGCCCCGACAGGTGGGACTTGTACTTTGGCACGGCCCGGACCACCGACACCGGAGCCAGCTGGGACCTGGCCATCAGGGAGACGATGTATGACGCCTCTCCAAGGCTCATCGATGCATGGGTCACCGCCCTTTTCCACCCTGAGTGGGGCGAGTCACCCTTTGGTCTCGGCGTAGCGCCGACCGACCCTGACATAGCCTTTGGCACTGACTGGGCACGCACAATGCGCACCGACGACGGGCTACAGACATGGCGGGCTGTTTTCAGCAAGCCCTACAACAATGCGTGGACCACCACCGGGCTCGATGTCACTACCTGCTATGGTGTACACCGCGACCCGCACGACCCGCAGCGACTCTTCGTCACCTATTCCGATAAGGGCCTCTGGCGCAGTGAGGACGGCGGCACATCATGGCTGGCCGCACAGAGAGGCATGGAGGAGACCGGCTGGCGAAATACCTGCTACTGGATGGTCTTCGACCCGGACGTAGAGGGGCGAGTCTGGTCCGGCTGGTCCCGAAACCATGACCTGCCCCGCCCTAAGATGTGGCGAGGGAGGGAGACGATGGAGCACCTCCAGGGCGGAGTCGCCACGAGCAGCGACGGCGGGCGCAGCTGGAGGGTCACAAGCGATGGTATGCCGCCTACGGCGGTGACACATATCCTTTTAGATCCGGAAAGCCCCGCGGACTCGCGGACGCTCTACGCGACCGGCTTTGGCACCGGTGTCTGGAAGTCTACCGACTCCGGCGCGACGTGGGCGCTGAAGAACAACGGTATTCGCGGCAGTGAGCCGCTGGCGTGGCGACTCGCTATGGACCGTGAAGGCACGATATACCTGGTGGTGGCACGACGCAGCGAAGACGGCAGCCTCGACGATGACTACGATGGGGCACTGTACCGCTCGACGGACGGCGCTCTAAGCTGGCAGGAAATACACCTCCCCGAGGGTGTAAACGGCCCGAACGGCATCCATATCGATCCTCGCGATCCCCGGCGTTTGTATGTGGCGGCATGGGGGCGCGGAGGGCGCGGGCGCAGGTCGACGGACGGGGGCGTCTACCTTTCCGCCGACGGCGGGCGAAGCTGGGAAAACGTATTCGATGCCAACCAGTTTGTCTATGACGTAACGGCCGATCCGCGCAACCCCGACACGCTTTTCATCGCCGGCTTTGAGTCCAGTGCCTGGCGAAGCGACGACGCTGGAGAAACCTGGCGGCGCCTTGGAGGTTTCAACTTCAAGTGGGGCCACCGTGTGGTGCCTGACACTGCCATTCGAGACAGGATCTTCGTGACGACCTTCGGTGGCGGCGTCTGGTATGGCCCGGCCGATGGGGACCCTGACGCACCGGAGGATATCGCTACCGAGCACCTGTCCTACAGGGCGCTCGGCCAGTGAACACTAAGGACGCCACAGAACGCTCGGATGGATAGAGGTGCGCCCTCTCGGATGAGCCGGGAGTGCCGCGAGGCTGAGCAAAGCCGCTCTATGTGCGGCAGAGTGGCTTGGCCGGGCATACTCAGCGCGGTCTTTTCAGTATTCTTTTATGATGTCATAGATGTCTTCGGGGTTTTCGGCGCCGATTATGGCCTCGCGGATCTTCTCATTCTTGAGCAGCAGCGTCACCCTCGCAAGAGATCGGATGTACTCGGACTGTTCTGAGTCGTTTGCGCCTATCATCACCACAATATGGACGGGATTGTCGTCAAGCGCCCCGTAGTTTATCCCACGGGAGGTCTTGCCGAGCGCGGCGACGATCCGATCTACAGAGGCGATCTTGGCGTGCGGCACGGCGATGCCGAGGCCGATGCCCGTCGAAAGTATACTCTCCCGGTCGAGTATCGCCTGGAAGAGGGCCTTTCTGTCCCTGACCTGCGGCGCCAGCGCCAGGACATCCACCATCTCCTCCAGAACCTCATCCTTTGAAGTGCTCTTGAGATGCACGACACGGTCCGGAGTGATCAGATCAGCCAGTTTCACCTTTCGACCTCCTTACCTGTAAGGATCATCAGCCCCGCCGGTCGGGCAAGGCACAGGGCAATAATAATCTCCCCTTTCGGCCCCAGCAGCCGCCCAGCGTGGTCGCAAAACGGCTATTTTAGCGACATGGGGGTCGAATCAACAGAAGTTTTTGCGCGCCAAGCTCATCAACGACCGCAAAAGCCGGCTCCACCGCTCCCACACGGCCGCCTCCCGGGGGTCTCTCCGGTCGCCAGCAGGGCAAGGACTTGCTTTTTGGAGAGATCTCTTATGCGGGCGCTCCTGAGCATCCGGGGTTTTCAAAACGGGGCTCATCTGTACTATGGAGGAGTGACAGCGGCGGTAAGGCCGGACAAGTTACGTATATGGTCTGCTTAACGACGTGTTTTCAAGGAGTGTTGACGATGATCGACAGGCGCAAGGGACATTTTCTTTCGGCATTCATGTTTGCGCTGGTTATTTTGGTCGGACTGTCCTCAGCGGTGATGGTCGCCGGTAACTCGGCGGAAAGCGGGCAGGAAAGGCGCAACGTGATACTTTTCATCGGGGATGGGATGGGTTTTGCGCACGTCGACGCAGCAAGCAGTTACCGTTATGGTGCATTTGGCCGGCTGGTCTTTGAGACTTTTCCCGTTCGACTTGCAGCGACCACCTACGCCGAGGGCGGCAGCTATGACCCTGACCACCTCTGGGCGGACTTTGATAACTTCAGGCGTGGCGCCACTGACAGCGCCGCGGCCGCTACAGCACTTGCCACCGGCAGAAAGAGCTACGGGGGCGCCATAGCGGTAGTAGGTTCACGCGAGGACTATGAACCTGTGAGAACGATCGTACACGCCGCGACGGACAGGGGCATGAGAGCGGGCGTCGTCACGAACGTACAGTTTGCCCATGCCACGCCGGCACCCTTCGGTGCCCACAACTCCCATCGCAGTAATTACAAAGAGATCGCACGAGAGATGCTGCTGGAGAGCTCGCTGGACCTCATCATGGGCTGCGGCCACCCGCTCTTTACGAATGACGCGCGGGTGCGTGATGAGGCGGAAAACTTCGACTTCGTAGGAGGCGTGGATACGTGGAGGGCACTTGTAACCGGCAGGGCCGGCTCCACCACTGACGTCGCCGGCACGAGAGAGCGCTGGAGATTTATACAGGACCGATCCGATTTCATCGCCATGGCCGACGGCCCCACGCCGGCCATGGTATGTGGAGTACCGATGGTGGCGACCACTCTGCAGCAGGGGCGCAGTGGTGACCGGCACGCCGAGCCCTTTGAAGAGCCGTTCAACAGAAATGTCCCGACGCTCGCAGAGATGACAAGCGCTGCATTGAACGTACTCGACCGCGATGGAGCCGGCCTCTTTCTCATGGCCGAGGGAGGAGCCATAGACTGGGCGGGGCACTCCAACCAGACCGGCAGGATGATCGAGGAGATGATCGACTTTGCCGACGCGGTCTCGGCCGCCGTTGAGTGGGTCGAGAAAAACAGCTCATGGGACGAGACGCTTATAATAGTCACATCAGATCACGAGACAGGCTACCTCACCGGACCGCGCTCGGGGCCGGGAGATGAGGGCGAGCCGCCCCTCTGGAACCCAGTACAGAACCGCGGTATCGCACAGGTACCAGGCGTCGAATGGCACAGCGGCAGCCACACCAACCAGCTCGTGCCGGTATATGCGCGCGGGGTCGGCGCAGGCCTGCTTGTGGACTATGCCGACAAGACCGACCCGGTGCACGGCGCCTACCTCGACAACACGGACATAGCGCGCGTGATGTTTGAGGTGGTAGGCGAGCCGCTCGCGCCGTAGCCGAAGCTTCCCGGCAGGTTACACAGGCGATGTATTGACAGCGCCGGGCAATACGCGATAATCACGCCCTCTTCGACGGGCGACTTTACTCATTTCCATGGAAGGACAGCCGACGTGTCCGGACCCGAGACAAGACCGGTGGTTCTCGTAATACGTGACGGGTGGGGCGAACAGCAGCACGAAAAAGGTAACGCCGTCGCCGCGGCCGGCACCCCCGTGCATGACCGATTATTTGCCGAGTATCCCTGGACTCTTGTCGGTGCCGCCGGCGAGGCGGTCGGCCTGCCTCGAGGCCAGATGGGAAACAGCGAGGTCGGCCACCTCAACATGGGCGCGGGACGGATCGTTTACCAGGACCTCACGCGCATCTCGAAAGCCATAGAGGATGGCTCATTTTTCGAAAATGAAGTTCTTATCGGCGCCGTCAGCCACGCCAAGGAAAATGGCTCGGCCCTGCACCTTATGGGCCTTGTATCCGATGGCGGTGTCCACAGCCAGGATACCCATCTCTATGCGCTCTTGGAACTGGCTGCGCGCTGCGGCCTCGAGAAGGTCTTTGTCCACTGTTTGATGGACGGGCGCGACACTTCCCCGACAGCCGGCGCACGCTATGTGGGAGAGCTCCAGGAGCAGATGCGCAAAAAGGCTACAGGATCCGTCGCGAGCATAACAGGGCGCTACTGGGCCATGGACCGCGACAACCGCTGGGAACGTGTCGAAAAGGCCTATCGCGCCTTTACCTCCGGTCAAGCGCGAAAAGCGCGCGACCCGGTCCTGCTCCTGCAGGATTGCTACCAGAACGGCGAGACGGATGAGTTTGTCGAGCCGACCGTCATTGTCGACGGCGACGGCCGCCCCCTCGGCCTCATACGGGAGGCCGACTCCCTGATATTCTTCAACTTTCGCGGTGACCGCGCTCGCGAGATAACCCGGGCCTTCGTGGACACCGGCTTTGCGCACTTTGAAAGACCCGCAGGGCTGCACCCTCACTACGTGTGCCTTGCCGAGTACGATGCGACCATCGATGCGCCGGTAGCATTTCCACCGGTGAGCCTTCCCAATATCCTCGGCGAGGTGATAAGCACAGCCGGCCTCAGCCAGCTTCGCATTGCCGAGACCGAAAAGTACGCTCATGTGACCTTCTTTTTCAACGGCGGAGGTGAAGAGCCTTTTCCCGGAGAGCAGCGCTGCCTCGTACCCTCCCCGAAGGTGGACACCTACGACCTGAAGCCGGAGATGAGCGCCAACGAGGTTACCGACGAGCTTGAAAAGCGCCTCGCCTCGGGCGCCTTTGATTTTGTGGTGCTCAACTACGCCAACTGCGACATGGTCGGCCACACCGGCATATTCGACGCGGCCGTCAAAGCGGTCGAGGCGGTCGATGAATGCGTCGGACGCATCGTCGATGCCACGCTCGCCGCCGGGGGCGCTGCAATCGTCACGGCCGACCACGGAAACGCAGAGAAGATGGTCGATTTCGAAACGGGAGAGGATTTTACGGCGCACTCCAGCAACTGCGTTCATTTTATACTCGTCGATGACTCCCGCAAGACTGCCATGCTGCGCGACGACGGCATCCTGGCCGATATCGCCCCCACCATTCTTGAGATCATGGGCATCGCGCAGCCGGACGAGATGACAGGCAGGTCGATAATCAGAGATTAGACGGGCGCAAAGGAGTGCGTCAGTCGAGCATTTGTGCCACAAGGGCCGAGAGGCGCTCGATACCGGCGCACACAAAGTCTGCAAATGGGGCCGCACGCGAGCCGCCGCTCTTTTCGTACTCGCTGCGCACCAGCCTCACAGCATCCCTCACGCGTCCCGCAGGCACAGCCCCGTGCAGCTCACGCGAAAGCGCGGCAGTTGCGCCGCCTCCGCCCCCTGCCAGCAGCCGGTAGCATTGCGCCTTTACTCCGTTGACGGTCTTTAGCCGTCCAACAAGGCCGATGTCGGCCACCGCGGCGCAGGAGCAGTTGTTCGGACAGCCGGATATGGCGGCTTTGAGGCCGGCAGGCGCGTTTTCGGCTACAAGCACCGCGCCCACTGCCCGCGAGTCGGTGATGCCGCGCGCGCACCAGGTGGTGCCGGGACAAGCCACGACCGACGGGCCGCCGGCAAGCACATCCAGAGCTTCAGGCAGCGTCTCGCCGGTCCCGGCAAAGACCAGCACATCGTGATCGAGGCCTATACAGCTCGTGCCGCCGCTGGAATCGAGGAAGTCCGCCAGCTCAAGCGCCGCTTCAGGCGCAATGTCGCCGAGAGGGGCTTTGAGTACGGCGCGAAGCACACGCGCGCCGCCGGCACGCCTGATGACAGTAACGGGTAAACGGGTCACGGACGACGTCTTTTCACGCTGGAAGAGCCGGTCGATCTCCTCCAGAAACGGTCCGTCTCCCATGCGCTCCCTGACGTGTCTGAGACGTGCGCGAGTGCGCACGGTCCGGTCACCCTCGCGGTTGAAAAGGCCCAGCGCGGCTACCGTCAGCGGCAGGATATCGTCCGCTTCGAGGTCTTCGTACGCCCTGATACCTGTTGCCGGCCTCGCGCCCAGAGATCCGGCGAGCATGACTTCAAACCTGCCCGACGGCAGCGCCACGATGCCGATGTCGTTTGTCCATGGCCGGGCGCACCCGGCACTGCACCCCGACAGGCTGATCTTAAACTTGCGCGGCATGGCCCGGATGAATGGTCGGCTCTCGGCCGCGTCTTTGATGGCGTTGGCGAGGGGCGAGAGGTCCCATACATCAGGGTCGAGTCCACAGCCCGGGCAGACGGTGATGTTTCTCAGCGTGTCACCACAAGCGCCCATGCCGGTAAAGCCCGCGCGTGCAATATCGACCTGGAGCGCAACAATCGCATCCTCGCGCACGTTGTGAAACTCGATATCCTGCCTGGTAGTCAGGTGCAGCGGAGAGCCGGGCGTGCGGGCCTCGGCCGCATGAGCCATGGCACGCCAGGCCGCAGCAGTCATGACGCCTGCGGGCACCTTTACCCGCTGCATCAGTAGCCCCTCCTGGCGCTGAGGATACACACCCAGAAGACGCGCCTCGGCCGGTTCAAGCCGGGCGCTCGAAGCAGGAAACTCAAGCCCTTCGAAGCGCCCGGTCATTCTGCATGCCTTTGCGGCACGGCCGGCAGCAGCTTCATATCTGGTAGTCTCCGACAATCGGCTTTGTATGGATACCGCACTCGCCACCGCACTTTGAGGTACCAATCCATCGGCCTGCCCGCTCGTCCTGCCCTGTGGATATGCGCGTGCAGGGCGCGCATCCCAGTGACCTGTAGCCAAGCGCGTAGAGCGGGTTTACCGGCACGCTGTTGAGAGCAAGGTACTGCCAGACCTCCCGTTCGTACCATATGAGTATTGGGTTGAGCTTTACAAGATCCTTGTCACGCTCCTCGATCTCCAGAAACTCCGTCCTCGTACGGCCCTCTGTGCATCGCAGGCCGGTCACCCAGCATGAGGCGTTCATCTCCTTTATCGCGCGGCGGGTAGGCTCCACTTTAAGTATATCGCAGCAGCGGTCGGGGTCTGTCTCATGGAGCCGGTCTGGGATCTCGGCGTTGTTTTCAAAGACGGCCAGCTCCGGGTAGCGCTCAACCTCCTCTGCCATGAAGGCCTTTGTCTGCGGCGGCTTGAAGCGCGTGGTCACGACAAAGCCGCGTATGTGGGGGCTGACGCGCTTTGCGAGATGCCATATCACGCTTGAGTCTTTGCCAAGGCTGTTTGCGACGACAAGGCCGTCACCGTAGAGCTGGTGCGCCTCTTTGATGAGGTCAAGCGATCTCTTGACCTTCTGGGCGAAGTTCAGCCCCTCTACAAGATCCCTGATGTGTTCGGTTCCTGTTGTCATTGAAGCCTCCCTTTTTTTAGTTTTGAGTCCTTGCGGCGATTGCGCCGCTTCCAGGGGCTGTTTGAGGCGCGGCTGACTCTTGAGGCGCGCCGCCCCTTCCGTAACTCAGTCGGTTCCACATACGCTCGTGCAGATAGTATCCTCCCGTCTTGAAGACTACGTCGAATAGGCCGATGCCAACGGCCAGCTCGACCCTTTTTGTGAAAGCCCAGGCTATCGAAGCGGTCGTGATGGTTCCCAGTGCGCGGTAGCTGAGCGCTTTTGTGATGGCTCTTTTACGGCTTTCCAAGGTCGCCCCCTAATCATCATGTCTATCGATATAGTCGAGAAGTATGCCAAAAAATTTTCCGGCTCGCCCTGAGCCCTCATATTGCATACGAGGGGACAAACTCACCTGCAGCCTTTGCCTCGCTCTCGAGAAGGTCTCCAAAGGTCGTCGTGTCGTAAACGCCCGCGACAGCATCCTGAACGCGCCTCCACATCCCCAGGAAGGCGCAGCCAGGATACAGCCTGCAGCCGTCGGCGGGCTTGCCCGTTACGCATTCAACCGGACCTATCGGCCCCTCGACGAAGCGGATGATCTCGCCAACCGTGAGGGTTTGCGGAGAACGCACCAGGGTGTACCCGCCATCGCTGCCCCGCCTCGACTCGAGAAAGCCGCCACGCTTGAGCTCGGCGAGGATCACCTCCAGAAACCGCTGCGGTATGTCCTGCGCGCCGGCTACCGAGCCGATCTTGACCGGCCCGGCGCCGTAGGACTTTGAGAGCTCGAAAACGGCCCTCAGGGCATATTGGCATTTCTGGGAAAGCATCGCTCCTCCAGCATCTCTACTAACTCGATTGAGATAAGTATAATGGCCTGCCGTGCCCTGTCAACGTGAAAGCGAAAAAAATTTCGCGCAGGCGGCCAAATAACGCCCCGCCCCCATCCCGGTGGGCTTGCGGCGCCGGCTCACATCACGTACACGTATCGCAGATACCTGTCCATTCGCTCTCGAAGGCCTGTGGGTTGCCAGCTCTGCCATGGCTTAGCGGCTGCTGACTGCGGCTGCCGTAACGATACACCGTGATGCCCTTGAGCTTGAGGTCCGCAGCCATGCGAAAGACCCTCTTGACCGTCCCCACAGAGGCCGAGGCGGGAAGGTTGACCGTCTTTGAGACGGCGTTGTCCGTATATTCCTGGAAGGCCGCCTGCATTCTCAGGTGCCATTCGGGTGCGACCTCATGTGCCGTCACAAAGAGCCGCTGCACGTCCTCGGGCACACCCTCGACGCCCGTGCACGATCCGCTCTCGGCGATTTTGCCCAGGAGGTCCCTCGAATGAAAGCCTCTCTCGGCCGCGATGCGGCGGAAGTGCTCGTTTTCTTCAAGAAAGAGCGTCCCCTCCATGACCTTTCGGAAATATGATACGGCAAAGAGCGGCTCGATGCCGGAGGCGCATCCGGCGATGATGCTGATGGTGCCGGTAGGGGCAATGGTCGTGACGGTGGCGTTTCTGAGCGCCTCAAAGCCCCTGGCCGGCCAGATGCTTGCCTTGAAGCCCGGGAAAGAGCCGCGCTCCCGGGCAAGGGCCGCGGAGGCCCGCCGCGCGCGCTCGCTCACAAAGCGCATCAGCCTTTTGGCCGCCTCGAGGGCCTCTTCGCTGTCGTAGGGGATGCCCAGAAGTATAAGCGCATCCGCAAACCCCATCACACCCAGCCCTATTTTGCGGTTTGCGCGGGTTATCTTATCAATAGAATCCAGCGGATAGCGGCAGACGTCTATGACGTTGTCGAGAAAGTGCACCCCCTCGTCAATGACCGGGCCCAGCCGCTCCCAGTCAAAGTCATCCCCGCTGACAAAGCGAGAGACGTTTATGCTGCCGAGGTTGCAGGATTCGTAGTCGAGAAGCGGCTGTTCGCCGCATGGATTTGTGCCCTCGAAGGCCCCGGCAGCCGGCGTGGGGTTGTGACGGTTGATCTCGTCTATGAAGACCAGCCCGGGATCACCCGAGCGCCACGCATGAGAGGCGGCAAGGTCAAAGATCTCTTCGGCCGGGAGGCTTCTGCTGACCTCCTTTGAACGCGGATTTACAAGTTCGTACTCGCCCCCCGCATCGAGAGCGCTCAAAAAGGAGTCCGTAACTGAAACGGACAGGTTGAAATTCTGCAGCGAGCCGTCGGACTTGGCCGCTATAAACTCGACGATATCAGGATGGTCCACCCTAAGAACGCCCATGTTGGCGCCGCGACGCCGTCCGCCCTGCTTTATCACGTTGGTCGCCGCATCGAAGACGCGCATGAACGACACCGGCCCGGAGGCCACTCCCCCGGTCGAGCGCACCACGTCGCCGGCCGGGCGCAGCCGCGAAAAGGCAAAGCCCGTACCTCCGCCCGACTGGTGGATGATCGCCATGTCCTTCAAGGCGTCGAATATCTCGATGATGGAGTCGCCTACCGGTATGACAAAGCACGCGGCGAGCTGTCCGAGCGATGTTCCAGCGTTCATCAGGGTCGGGGAGTTTGGCAGAAACTCAAGGTCGGTCATCATGCGGTAAAAGCTCTCGGCCGACCTTTCAACCTCACCGGCCGAGTGGTACTCTGCATCCGGCCCGGCCACCGCTTGCGCCACCCTGTCAAACATCTCCCGCGGTGTCTCCACGACCTTGCCGGCAAGATCCTTGACTAGGTAGCGTTCCTTTAAGACCTTGACAGCGTTGATAGACAGCTTAAGGTCGTCGCGCACACCCAGGAGGGCCTTTGCACGTCGAGCCTCGGCGTGCTGCTCGCGATGCACTATGTACGCTCGTGCCACCTTTTCAAACCCGGCGGCTATGAGCGCCTCTTCGACGAGGTCCTGGACTTCCTCAACACCCGGCGTGGCCCTGCGGCGACCCTCCAGCTTACTTACCACGTCGGCGCTGATGCGCTCGGCAACCTCGCGCCCGCCGGCGCCGGTCTCACTCAGTGCACCCAGTACAGCACGGGTGATCTTTTCCGGGTCAAAGGCTTCAAGCGTGCCGTCACGCTTTTTGATGGTCTCGGGCATCCTGCGCCCTCCGCGGACTCTCTAAGACGTCAGGAAACGGCCGATCTCCCCCTCGGTCCTTGCAAATCCACCTGTAACTATGACCGGTGGCGGGCTCTTGAGGATATTCGCCGCATCCATGAGCGGCTTGAGTATCTCTGCTGCCTTGGCCGGTGATGCCGTCTCGCCCGAGGGCGTCTGCGCATTGGCAAGCAGGATCCCGCGGTCGGCCCCACTCGCGAGAATGTCGCAGACATCCGCACTCTGCAATATCCCCGGCACAAATACCGCATCGTCCTGTGCGAAGCCTTCCGAGGAGCGAAATGTCAACAGCAGCTCCACCGCCGCAAAACGCTTTATCCCCTCCTCAAGCGCAAAGGCCAGCGCACCAGCCATCGATGCGTGCCCCTCGGCCCACAGATGCACCGGCGTGCCGGCCGTCTCGTCCATAGCACCCAGGCAGTCCACCGCGCGGACTATGTCAAAGGCGCGCATCATGGAGATGTGCCGCCCCAGAGTGATCGAACGATTGAGGATAAAGCCATAAGGCTCGCTCGTCTCGCTCGCCACGTACCCCTGTGTCTCACCGGTAGAGCGAAGGTCGAGAGCGAGAACCGCCGAGCCGCCTCGGACCAGATCCTCAAATGGGCGCCGCCCGACGGTGAGCGCCTTGCCATCGGGGTTAGCATGTATGACGACACGATCCGGCCTCCCCTCTTTTGGCAAGACAAGCACTGAGGGGATTATTATGCCGCGCTCACTTCTGAAGGCCATCGGTTTCAAAACTCCCCACGATGCCTGCTGTACGGGAAATCTCTCGATGTCGAGAGAGACTTCCTCGGGCTCACCCCACAGACTCCTCAGATGGGCGCGGACCTTTCTGCGATATCCGGTGAAGGCGGACTTTGTCTTCGGGCGCTTGAGGTCGGGCAGCTTTTCGGAGAGCTCGCCGTAATGGGTCGCAAGCGTCCCGGAGCCGGTCGGCAGTTTGCCGCCTGGAAAGGCCTGCAGAAGCTCGCTTCTGGGATCCTCGACCGTGATGTAGTCGTCATACTCTTCGAGAGGGCGAGGCTCGATACCTTTCAAATGCCTGTCAAACCACTGCAGAATAGCCGCACGCGAGGCGCTCGAATACGAATGCGGGCCGTAGTCCTCGGCAACATCTATCATGTCGGCCGCATCAAAGGCCCGGTAAACCTCGCGCGCCCTGTAGTATACCTCGCGCACACCTTTTATGGGAAAGAGCCTGTCTTTTATCGCGCTGACAATCAACAGCGGCCTCGGCGCGACCGTCGCCATCAGGTCGCTGTACTCGGCCATGCCCCACATACCGGGTATTACCTCGCATGGGCAGTAGTAGTCGCAGCCGACAGTCATGTGTTCGTCAAACATGGTAACGGCGTTTACAGGCGCAGAGGCGGCTATGCGCTCGTCGAATATGGTGGTGTAAGCAGTCTGATTTCCACCTCCCGAAGAGCCGGTTATGCCAATCCTGTCGCCGTCGATCTCCGGACGTGACAGCAGGTAGTCGACCGCGCGCATGTTGTCCCAGACCATGATGCCCTGGACAGTGGCGCCCGCGGCAAACATATAGCGGCTTGCGTGCTTCTGGGCCAGGCGATCGCCGCCCCCCACAAAGTCAACGGCCAGCACGGCATAGCCGTTTTTGACGTAATGGACCGCCACCTTCTGGTAGACCGGGGATGCCTTCTGTGTAAATGCGTGGCCATGCACGGTTATGACCGCGGGCAGTGGCTTTTTAATCTCTTTGGGCAGATAGAGGGCGGCCGACACCGGCCAGTCCGGCCGGCTGTAAAAGTAGAGAGCCTCGACGGTATAGTCACCGCGGTCGGTCTTTCGAGTAATGGTGGGATTAAGAGGGCATTTCCTGTCCGGAAAACCCCCGAGAGTCGCCTCGAGCCGGCGCAGCAGCGCACGGCGCCGCGGCACCCACTCGCGCTTGGTGATGGCGGTATAGTCGGCCACACCGAAGCGGGCCTTTTCGGTGCGGTAAAAGTTTTTCATCATCTCGCCATAGTGATCGGCCTCGCTGCGGTGGGTGATCATAAACGTGCGTATACTGTCGACATCACATCGAACTCTCATCTGCCGCCTCCTCTCCTGCCCTCAGGGGCTGATTTTTCCCTTGCGCGCCAGGGAACCCCGGTAAATAATCTTACGCGCCGAAAGCGATTGTACGCTTGGCGTACGCCAAATCAACAAAGGCCCGTTTTGAGGCGCAGAAAGAGGCGGCGGTGCCCGGCGATTGCGGTTTTTGATCAGGCCTGCGCGAAGGGGGGACAGCGCGGCGATGCTGTCACTGTCACCGCGCTCACCTGCATTAGGTCGCGACAGCCGGGGCGGCGCCCGGCGACTCTTTTTGCGGGCGGGAGTTCCCGGGCAGCACCAGTGTGCACGGGGCGAGCATCACCGAGGAGGTCACGAGGCTATGACTAAGAGCTACGAAGAGATAAACGAAAGGATAAAGAAGGGAAAAGCCGTCGTCGTGACCGCCGAGGAGATGATATCGGTGGTCAAAGACAGGGGCGTACGCGCGGCCGCACGCGAGGTGGATGTCGTCACCACCGGCACCTTTGGTCCAATGTGCTCCTCCGGCGCTTTCATAAACGTCGGCCACACACGACCCAAGATGAAGATAAGGCATGCGACGATTGGGGGAGTGCCGGTCTTCGGCGGGCTGGCTGCGGTCGACTTTTACATCGGTGCTACGGAGGTTGCAGAGGACGATCCGCTCAACAGGGTCTTTCCGGGTGAGTTCAGGTACGGCGGAGGGCACCTTATCGAGGACCTCATCGCGGGGCGCAGGCTGCGACTGGTCGCCAGAGCCTACGGCACAGACTGCTATCCGCGCCGTGAGCTCGACACAGAGATCACCATTAAAGACCTGAATGAAGCCGTCCTGGTGAACCCGCGAAATGCCTACCAGAATTACAATGTCGCCGTGAACGCCCACTCCAGCCGCCCCATATATACATACATGGGTGTACTCGTGCCGAATATGGCAAACGCCAACTACTGCTCGGCAGGTCAGCTCTCACCGCTTCTCAACGACCCGCACTATCGCACCATTGGCATCGGCACGCGCATATTTCTCGGCGGAGCGGTCGGCTACGTCTACTGGCATGGCACGCAGCACGACCCCACCACCGCGCGCAATGAGCGCGGCGTGCCTACCGGCGGGGCGGGCACCATTGCCGTCGTGGGCGATATGAAGAAAATGTCCACGGAGTTCATAAGAGGCGCATCGCTGAGAGGATACGGGGTGAGCCTCGCGGTGGGCATCGGCATACCGATACCGGTTCTCGACATGGAGATGGCGCGCTATACGGCAGTGTCCGACCGAGACATAACAGCCCCGGTGATCGACTACAGCCGGGCCTACCCGGAGGCGCGCCAGGAGACGCTCGGCCAGGTAAGCTACGCCGAGCTTCGCAGCGGCCGGATAGACCTCAAGGGCACCGAGGTGAAGACCGGGTCGCTTTCCAGCTATCCGAAGGCAAAAAGGATCGCCGAGACGCTGAAAGGCTGGATAGAGGCCGGCAGCTTTGCACTAAGCCCGCCGGCAGAGCTTCTCCCGCAGGCCGACAGCTCTCACGCCTTCAAGCCCATGAAGCCGCCGAGGCGCTCCAGGAGAAAGAAGCCGTGAAGATTGCATCCCCGCACACCAGCCGTGATGCTGAGCGCATCTACCGCACGCGGATGCGCCCGGAAGGGCTCGTCCGCTTTGACGTGGCCGTCGCAGAGACGGATCTTGCCTGCTTTGCCGAGGAGGACTTTACCGGCCCGGTGCGCACGTCGCTTGAGCAGCTGCGCAGCGATATCCTTGAATGGGCCAAGACTCACCGGGGCTTTTTCGAGACGCTCAAACCAGTCGGCATCGATGCGGGCGCTCCCCGGATCGTAAGGAATATGTGCGAGGCTGCGCGGGCATGGGGAGTCGGGCCGATGGCGGCTGTAGCTGGCGCTCTTGCGGATGCGGTCGGCGGCGAGCTCTCGGCCTTGAGCAGCCAGGTCATAATCGAGAACGGAGGCGACATATACATCCGCTCCAGTCAGGCACGCAGGATTGCGATCTTCGCGGGCGATGAGTCGCCCTTCGGCGAGATCTCACTTATTGTCAGACCGGAGGACGGCGTAGGCGGGGTCTGTACATCATCCGGGGTGGTGGGCCACAGCATGAGCTTCGGCGCGGCGGATGCGGTGACGGCCCTGGCAGGGTCGGCCGCCCTTGCCGATGCGGCCGCCACGGCCATCTGCAACCGCATCAGGGCCACATCAGACGTAGCGGCGGTCATCGAGGCCGAGAGAAATCGCGGCCTGCTCTCGGGACTTGTCGTTATAATGGGTGAGACGCTGGGAGCTTTCGGAGCAGTGGAGTTTGCCTGAGGAGGCGCAAGGGATGTTCACCGAAAAGTTGCTGATGCATTTTCCGAGGGAGCTTGTCCAGCAGCCGATACTCTCCGTGGTGACGCGCGAGTTTGACATCACTTTCAACATCATCTCGGCGCGCATCACCGAAAATGAGGAAGGCGTGATGAAGGTCGAGCTGCGCGGCAAGCGCCAGGATGTACAGGCCGCAACCAGGTACATCAGGGAAAAAGGCGTGACGGTCCGAAGCCTCTCGAAGTTTATCAGGATCGACAAAGACCTCTGCACAGACTGCGGCGCATGCGTCGTGCACTGCCCCACGGCGGCACTGTATTGCGATGAGGGCCGCGCGGTGGTCTTCGACAAGAAAAAATGCATCGCCTGCGAGCTGTGCCGCACCGCGTGCCCCTTTCACGCCGTTGTCGTCGCGCACATCGAGGAGGCTGAGCGGGTCTGACGGTGCACTGCATGCACGGTGCGATCAGCCATGGAGACCGCTCTGCTCGCGCCTTTTTTTCGAGACCATGCGTCTTGCGCGCATGGCAAAGAGATAGAATACACCCGGTCCAAATGATAGAAACATGACCGCGATGCCGGCCGCCATCGCATAAGATGTCACTATCGGCGCGCTGCAGTCTCCTCGACGGCGAACCACTATGTGGCAGGCCACCGCTACCAGCAGCTCCAGCGTGCTGCCGGTGTGCAGCGTCCTTGTGATGCGGGTGATCACACCCCCCGGCTCATCGCCCGAACGAGCGAAAGAGCGAAAGACGAAAAACCAGAAGACCCAGGCCGCCAGAAGCACCGCAACCACCGCCGACGCCGCAAAACCCCCTGCCTCATCGCCCCTTATGGCTACTATGACAGACCAGAGCGTAAAGGCCGCAAGAAGGCCCATTGCCAATGCCCCCGCCAAGATGGGCGCAAGTATATGGCGGGGTCTTATTTCGATCTCGCCTGCGGCCTTCACCGGCACGACAAGCAGCAGCGCCTGCGCGAGGGTCAGTATGATCACGGTCAGCCAGTAGGGCCATGACAGCATAATCGCTATCACGTGTGCCACCTCAGAGCGTGTCGGCTCCTCAGGCAGTGTTCCGACGACCACCAGGGGCGCGGTGACCAGGACCAGCAGCACCACGTACAGCCCGATTGTCAAGACCGCCCAATGCTTCATCGTACACCTTCCAAGCCGGGGTAGCCGGCGCTACTGCGCTTTCATTCCGGAGAGGCTGATGCCTCCGATAATGTACTTCTGCGCAAACAGAAAGAGCGCGATAAGCGGCGCCGATCCAAGCACAGACGCCGCAAATACTTTCGGCCAGAAAATGGAGTCTTCATCGCGAAACAGCGCAATTCCCACCGTTACAGGGTACTTGTCCCAGTCGGAGAGCACCACCAGCGGCCAGACAAAGTTGTTCCACTCGGCCATGAAGATGAATATGCCCAGGGTGATCAGAGCAGGCTTTGCAAGCGGCATGACGATGCGCCAGTATATGCCGAAGGTGCCGCAGCCGTCGATGCTGGCGGCGGCCTCGAGGTCGGCCGGAATATTTAGAAAGAACTGTCGCAGCAGAAATATCCCGAAGACGCCGGCGAGATTGGGAGCCACCACGCCCGGCAGCGTGTCTGCAAGGCCCAGGTGCACAGTGATGAGATACTGCGGCACCAGCCGCACGGCAAACGGCAGCATCATCGTTGAGAGAAATATGGTGAAGAGGACATCCCTGCCCCTGAACTTCAGCCGCGCGAATGCAAAGGCCGCAAGCGAGTTGAGCGTGAGCTGAAAGACCGTGGTTGTGGTAGCATATAGCAGGCTGTTGAAAAGGTATCGCCCCATGCGCCCCGTACCGGGATCGAGTGCGCCACGGAAGTTTTCGAGCGTGGGGTCGGACACCCAGAGTCTGTTGGGGGCGCCGCCAAACTCCTGCTGAGACTTGAACGCCGAGAGCGCCATCCAGGCGTAGGGCATCACCATTATGGCCGTGGCTGTCAGGAGCAGGGCCATCACCGCGATCTGCATTGAACGCTTGTTTTTCATATCACTCATAAAGCCTGCGCGAGCGCACGATCTTCATGTAGATCACGACAAACACAAACACCACCGCGAAGAGAAGCCAAGCCATCGCGCAGGCGCCGCCCAAACCTCCAAAGGTCTGGAAGGCGCGCTTGAAAATGCGCGAGGTCATTACCTCCGTGGCGTTTCCGGGACCGCCGCGCGTCATGATGTAGATCTGTGTGAAGACCTGGAAGGACGTGATTACCAGCATCACCGACACGAAAACAAACGTGTTTCTCAGAAGCGGCATCGTTATATGCCAGAGCTTTCTCATACTGCCTGCGCCGTCCACCTCCGCCGCCTCATAAAACTCGCGCGGGATGTCCG
>SLPQ01000122.1 GCA_007131925.1 Candidatus Brocadiia bacterium
GCTAAAGTGGCCTCGCTGTGCAGGCGGCTCGACGCCTCAGGTGCATCAGGAGTATGGAGATGTCCGCTGGGTTTACCCCGGGGATGCGGCCGGCCTGGGCGATATTGTCTGGCCGGTGCAGCTCGAGCTTTTCGCGTGCCTCGAAGCGAAGCTCGCGTAATGCGTGGTAGTCGATGTCCGAGGGTATCCGCTCTGCTTCACTTTTCTTCATCCGGCCTATTGATGCCTCCTGGCGCGCGACATAACCAGCATACTTTATGTCATTTGCTGCCAAGTCGCGCGCATCGCGGCTCCAGCTGGTGAGAGCAGGGTATTCCGCCGCCAAATCGTCTATCGATATCTCCGGGCGGCTGAGGCGCTTTTCGAGGCTGGTACCGCCTGCCAATGTCACTGCCAAAAAATCTTTGATGTCCTCTACTTCCCGGCGCTTTCTCTCAAAGCGCTGCCACGATGCATCATCCAGAAGGCCCAGGCGCTTTCCGATGGGCATCAGGCGCATGTCGGCGTTGTCGTACCGAAGAAGGAGTCTGTACTCGGCCCGGCTGGTAAACATCCTGTAAGGTTCGTCTACGCCCTTGGTCACCAGGTCGTCAACAAGGACCCCAATGTACGCCTCGTGTCTTCCCAGCGTCACGCACTCGAGCCCCTGCGCTCTAAGCGCCGCGTTTATGCCTGCCAGAAGCCCCTGTCCGGCGGCCTCCTCGTAGCCGCTTGTACCGTTTATCTGTCCTGCAAGAAAAAGCCCCCGGTAGCGCTTGGTCTCAAGCGTCGCCGATACCTGCGTCGGTGGCACGAAATCGTACTCAACGGCGTACCCATAACGAGTGATAACAGCACTTTCCAAGCCAGCGACCGATCGCACCATCGCCTCCTGGACATCCCTGGGCAGGGAGGTGGCCATGCCGTTGAGATACACCTCATTGGTGTCGATGCCTTCGGGCTCCAGAAACAACTGGTGGCGCTCCTTTTGGGCAAAGCGCACTATCTTTGTTTCAATCGAGGGGCAGTAGCGCGGCCCGGTGGATTTTATCTGGCCGGTAAAAAGGGGCGCGCGGTGAAGGTTGTCGCGGACTATTGAATGAGTTTGGTCGTTTGTGAAGGCCACATGGCAAGAAGCCTGTGGCAGCGTGGTGGAGTTACTCGAAAAAGAAAAAAAGACTGGTTCATCATCGCCCGACTGTTCAGCCAGCCCGCTGAAATCAACTGAGCGCGCATCCAGCCTCGGCGGTGTGCCGGTCTTGAGGCGCCCGAGTGAAAAGCCGAGATCCTTTAGTGAGTCGCTGATGGCAGAAGCGGCTCCTTCGCCTCTTCTGCCACCCGAGACCATCTCCTCGCCGATGTGAAGCACCGCCCGAAGAAACGTGCCTGTTGAAAGTACCACAGAGTGGGCCCGATACAGCGTGCCGCCGCACTGTATCCCCAGGACACGTCTGCCCCTTGCGCAAATCGCCGTGACGGTTTCCTCGCACAGGGCAACGTTAGGCAGGTTTTCCAGCATCGAGCGAGCGGCCAGTGTGTAGCGGGCCCGGTCACACTGCGCACGCGGTGCCCGCACAGCGGGACCCTTCTGACGGTTCAGGAGTCGATACTGTATGGCCGTTGCATCGGCGATTCGGCCCATCAGGCCGCCGAGCGCATCGATCTCGCGGACCATCTGGCCCTTGGCCAGCCCACCAATGGCCGGGTTGCACGACATCCGGGCAGTGCTGTCGATGTTCATCGTGATAACAAGTGTCCGCGCGCCCAGCCGTGAGGCGGCAGCGGCCGCCTCGATGCCTGCGTGCCCGGCGCCGACGACTATTACATCCCAGTCGGTTTGCTCAGTCATATCTGCAACCGAATAATGCCACAGGAGTGCACCGAAAGGTCGGTCTCAAGGCCATAGGGCAGCACTAACCCTCATTCGCACCGGCGCGCTGCCCAAGGGGAACGTCAGAAGTCTGAATCATCTCGATATTTTCGTTCGGGCATCGGCGCATGCACATGCCGCAGGCATGACATTTCTCCTCGTCGAAAATCATCTGGTCACCCTCTACCGATATTGCGAAGGCGTTGCATATCTGCGCGCACAGCTGGCAGCCTGCGCCGCAGCCGCAGTTGAGACAGCGTGCTGCCTCGGCTACGGCCGAATCCTCAGTAAGCGTGGGGGCATATTCGTCGAAGTCCCGTTTGCGCTGGTTGGCCGGGCGCAGTTCAAGCGGGACGCGCGGCTCCTTGCGCAGTTCCTCAATTCTCAGGAGCGGCGCGGCCTTATCCACCGCGTCGAGCGTTTCGTCTGGCTTGAGATAGGCCTCATCGCCGGCAAGATATCTATCTATCGCTACCGCCGCGCGGCGGCCGGAGGCCACTGCGGTGATGACGCTTGTCGGACCGGCCACGCAGTCGCCTGCCGCAAAGACGCCGTCCATCGCTGTCGCGCACGTTTCCTCATCTGCGGCAATGGTGCCCCCGGGCGCCATCATAATGGCGCCTTCGATATCACCGGCGCGTATGCGCTGGCCGATTGCCGGTATCACCATGTCACACTTGAGTGTAAACTCGGTCCCCTCGACCCCCTCCGGGCGGCGCCGCCTTGATGCGTCAGCCTCGCCGAGTACATGCGTCAGCATGCGCAGCCCTGAGACACGCCCGTTGTCGGTCAGCACGGTCTGAGGACTTACCAGGTACATGACCTTGACGCCCTCTTCTTCAGCCTCATCGACCTCTTCGGTGGTCGCGGGCATTTCGCCCCGGGTCCGGCGATAACAGATAAACACCTCTCCGGCGCCGAGCCGCAGTGCGGTGCGCGCTGCATCCACCGCTGTAAAGCCACCCCCGATAACCGCTACGCGTTTTGGTGCGGCTGCACTCCAGCCGCCATTTCTCAGAAATGTCAGCGCATCAACTACTCCCTGGGGCGTCCCTTCACCCTCGATGCCAAGCGCCGAACCCTCCTGCGCTCCAAGCGCCAGGCAGATCGCGTCAAAACCATCTGATTTGAGCGACTCCAGCGTGAAGTCACGCCCGAGAGCCTTGCCGCATTGGATCTTTGCGCCAAGTGCCTTGAGTCCTTCAATTTCGGCATCAAGGACCCTCTCCGGCAGTCTGAAGGCGGGTATAACGCCGCGCAGCATGCCGCCGGGACTCTCCGCCGCCTCAAAGATCGTAACCGAGTAGCCAGCACGCTGAAGATCGAAGGCGACGGATATACCCGCCGGCCCGGAGCCGACCACGGCGATCTTTTCGGTACGTGCGGCATCGGCCGTGGCGTACATGCGCTGCCAGCCTTGCCTCTGGGCCTCTTCAAGGACGAAGCGCTTAATGTCCCTTATGCGGATTGACTCATCGACCTCCGCCCTCGTGCACTCAGTCTCGCAGGGGTGATCGCAAATGTAGCCGCAGATAGACTGGAGCGGGTCGCGGGAGGTGATGAGGCGAAAGGCCTGCAGAAAGTTTCCCCGCTGTACAGCCATAACGTACGCGTGGGCGGGTACATGGTTCGGGCAGGCAACCTTGCATGGAGCGGCGAGGTTGGGGTTTTTCCTGCGGGCGTGCCCCGGAAATATGGTCAGGTCGGTGGCGGGGGTCATCTTTCGGCCCATGTAGCCGCGGATCTCACGCGGGTGCGCATGGTCGTGGCGTTGGAGGTAGTCCTTAAGGTTCTTGAGCAGATCTTCCATAAAGCCGAAGCCCGAGACAAGCGTCTCGGTGCATATCTGAACGATGTCTGCGCCGAAGAGGAAAAACTCAACCGCATCTTTCCAGTTGCTGCAGCCTCCCGAGCCGAATATAAGGGCCTCTTCACCTATGAGCTTACGCATCTCGTATACGTCACGCAGTGCCAGCGGCTTCAGCCAGGGGCCGCAAAAGCATGACATTGAAGGCTCTGCCTGAAGGTGGTAAAGGCGATTGTCGGGGTTTTCTATATCGACAGGGGGCACGGCGAGGCGGTTTGCATTGGTACCCACGCCGTCAGCGCCGGCTTGCCAGCAGCGCCTTGCTACCTCGGCGAGATGGCCTCCCTCAGGAGTGATCTTGACAAAAAGCGGTATGGAAATCTCGCGCTTTATCGACTCGACGATGGTGGCTACCGCCTCAGACTGCTGGCCAAGGCTTGCTCCTGTAGAGTGGTCCATCTTTGAGCCGGTCACCTCGACATTGAAGGACATATTCGGGCAGCACATATTTAGCTCGATGCCGTGAGCGCCAGCGTCCTCGAAGCGCTTGGACATGTTAACCCAGCCATCAACGCCCTTTTCGCCCTCGTAAGTTATGTTTGCGAATATCACAAAGTCTTTGGTCGCCTCGCGACCGAGGCGGGCAAGCTCAAGGCCCTCTTCGATGCTTATGCGTTTTTCCGCGCTGAATGCGAGAACGCCGCGGTCTTCCCAGTAGCCGTAACGGGGCTCTTTGTTTATGTAGGGAAAGGGGTCAAAGCAGAGCTTTAGCGATGCCCCTGCCCACCCGCACTCCTCGGCCCTCACGAGCTGCTCGACGGTCTTGGTTGTGGGACCGGAAGCGACCATAAACGGGTTTCGCAACGTAAGTCCGCCAACTTTCACGGGCATTCGCAGGCGGTCTTCGTACGGCATCAGATATCTCCTTAAGACGCTGTCGGTGCTCTTGGGCACCGCATCAGGAAATCCCGGTCCTGGCAAGCCGCGCAAGTCTCCTCGGCTGCGCCGGCTAAGGCAGGTGCGCAGTGGCCGTGTACTTCGATCTTGCGTGGGCCACTTTTGAATATGATAAGAAACGGGCACCATGCGTCAAGAGCCCCGGCTGTGTGACGCTACCGACGGGAAAGTGTCTGGAGGCCTACAATTTCGCGGCTTTGGCTGCGCGGCCCTGCCGGGGGTGTTTGCTGCAGTGCACCGGATTGGCACTTGCAAAGACAAGCGTACCCGGCAGTGAAGGGCTCATCTCTGGCTGCTTGACAGGGCCGGCCGCGCGGCATACGATCAGTCTGTCCCTAAGGCAATAGCGAGGAAGGCGATGATAATTGATGCCCACACCCATTTGAAGGCCGAGCCCGGCTATCTCGAACGACTCATAGATGCTGAAAAATCGATAGGCGCCGACAAGTTCATCACCTTCGGCGCTGGGCCCTCCGGCGAGTGGGCCTCCAATGCCGAGGTACTTGCCGCTGCCGAAAAATATCCAGACATGATAATACCCTTTGCCTACGTCACCCTTGGCCAGGCAACCCCCCGGCGCATCGATGAGTATGCAAGGCAGGGGTTTCAAGGCTTCAAATTCATAAACCCTGTTACGCCGTACAGCGATCTTTTCAACATGCGCATCTATGCCAGGATAGAGGAGCTGGGGCTGCCTGTCTACTTTCACACCGGCATCGTGGCGAGCCTCGGGACTGAAAAGCGCTTCGACATCGACACCAGCCGGCACAAGATCATACATCTTGACCGGCTGTTGCGACGGTTCAAGGGGCTTGTTGTGTTTGCCGCGCATCTGGGAAACCCGGACTACGGTGAAGCAGGCATGCTCACGCGGTGGTATCCCAATCTCTACTGCGACCTGTCGGGCTCCACACTGAAGAAGAAGAGCCCGGAGTTCATCCGGGAGATCCTTTGGTGGAACGAAAGCCCCCAGCGCACGGCGGGGGCCGCTGAAGAGCCCGGCGGCTTTGTCCTTGGCAATTACAGCAACGATCCACTGGGCCGCGGCCCTTGGGAAAAGATAGTCTTCGGAACCGACGTGGCGCCCGAAAAAGTGGCCGAAGTAAAGGCCGACTATGACAACCTTATTACGCGTCTTGAGCTGCCTGGGCGATTGCGCAGGGCGGTCTTTGGCCAGACTGTAGCCGCGGCGCTGGGGCTTGCATCGCCGTCCGAATGAATGCATACATATTGAAGGAGTCTTTTCATGGCTAAGGAGTGGGGATTTGCAGTAACAAGCCTCGGCATGATTGCCGATTTTCATGCACGTGCCATCAGCGAAATGGCAGGCGGGCGCCTTGTGGCGTGTCACTCGCGTCGCAAGGAAGCGGTGGACGACTTTGCAGAAAAGTTTGACTGCAGACCGTACTATGATTATGCGGATCTTCTGGCCGACGATGACGTCGAGATCGTGACGATCTGCGCGCCCAGCGGCGCTCACCTTGACTATGCGCTCCCGGCAATCGGGGCAAAAAAACACCTCATTGTCGAAAAGCCCCTCGAGGTAACGCTCGAACGCTGTGATCAGATGATTGATGCTGCTGAAAAGGCGGGCGTAACACTCGGGGCAATATTTCCCAGTCGTTTCGTCGAGGCCTCCCACCTCATAAAAAAGGCCATCGACGAGGGACGTCTCGGAAGGATGACCCTGGCAGATGTTTATGTAAAGTGGCATCGAACTCAGGAATATTATGACTCAGGCGGCTGGAGGGGCACCTGGGAGCTCGACGGAGGTGGCGCCTTGATGAACCAGTCCATCCATGGCATAGACCTTCTTCAGTGGCTCGCCGGGCCGGTCTGCTGTGTGTCTGCCGTTACCGGCATACTTGCTCACGAACGCATCGAGGTCGAGGACTGCGCGGTCGCTGCGCTTGAGTTCGAAAACGGCGCTCTCGGCACTATTGAGGGCACCACCGCTGCGTGGCCGGGCTTCTTGAAGCGCATTGAGATCTCCGGCGACAAGGGAACCATCATGATGGAAGAGGACAACATCCTCACCTGGAAATTTGCACAAGAGCGCCCGGAGGATGACCAGATCAGGCGCAAGTTCAGCGCTGGCGATACCGTCGGCGGCGGTGCCTCAGACCCCGCCGCCATAAAGTTCGACAAGCATCAGCAGAACTTTGAAGCCTTTGTCGATGCGCTCAACAGGGGCACCGCGCCCGAGCTCGACGGACGCGAGGGGCGAAAGGCCGTCGAGGTCATCCTGGCGGTATATGAGTCTGCGCGAAAGGACTGCAAGGTGCGCCTGCCGCTGTAGCAGGCTGATTGGGCGTGGCTTGGCTCGGTGGGGCCCTGCGGCATGTGCGGGAGGGCGCGCTCCGGGTAA
>SLPQ01000123.1 GCA_007131925.1 Candidatus Brocadiia bacterium
GCTCTTGGCGTTCCAAACATGCGAGCGGTTTTGCGCATGAAGAGGGGAGAGCCACAAACAATCGCCACTGTAGACAAGAGCACGGCTCAGCACTTTCTGCTTTTCGGGCTTCTTCTATGCCTGGGACTGCTGATCCAGGGGCTTGGATGAGAGGGCTGGCGGCAGGTACCGTACTGGCGAATATATTCTGGCTGGTCCTCTTTTCACCGTGGACCGCCGAAGGCGTGCCCTTCTGGCCGGGCATGGTGTCGACAACGGGGCCCTGTCTCTGATTGCTGCAGTGCTGGAGCCTGCCCGCTTCAGGGCTCTTCTGCGGTTTCGACTCCGCTGGATGGTCATCGGGATCCTGTCGGCGGCACTTCTCTACATGGTGTTTTCGGTGGGAAACGTGGTTTCAAGGGCAGTGCTTTCCCAGGCAGCCAGCCAGATAGAGCAGATCTACGTGAAAAAAGAGGGCTTATCACTGTCGTAATCCGGCACAAACACCGGTCTTGAGCCGCCACTCTACAGGACATTCTTACTTTGCATAGACAGGACATTATCAAGGTGCGTCTACACTTACAGTCGCAGCAGATTCTTGACTTAACCGACCGAGTCGGGTAAGATTGCCCATCTTATGCCTGGTTTCTATGAGGTAATGCGATGCAGGTATCCCAGAAGTGTCAATATGCCCTCAGGGCTGTTTTCGAGCTGTCGCGTCGCTACGGGCAGGGTCCGGTGAAAAACGCGGACATCGCAGAGGCCCAGGCTATCCCGCCCCGATTTCTCGAGGTCATCCTCGGTCAGCTCCGAGGCACTGGAGTCGTGGATTCGAGACGTGGCAAAGCCGGCGGTTATTTTCTGGCCAGACACCCCGATCAGCTCACCATCGGAGAGATCATACGCCTTATGGGAGGGGCTGTGGGGCCTGTCGATTGCGTGGCCGAACCTCCTGAGAAGTCTTGTCCGCTGCACGGACAGTGCGTCTTTCTTCCTATCTGGGAACAGGCCCGCAAGGCGGTGGTGGATGTATATGATAATGTCACATTCCAGGACTTGCTGGAAAAGGATGAAAAGCTCAAACAGCGATCCGCCCCATCCTACGTGATATGAATCCCCTCGCGGCCATTCGCCGAAAGCTCCTTACCCGCCTGCACAGCTGAAGATATCATGACAAATCGGCCGCGCCGGCCTCCCCCTTTCGGAGCAGTTGTGAGACCTTGCCTGTGAGCACGTTCAGGTCAACGGGCTTGTCGAGAAAGTCCATCACGGGAAGCCAGCACTTGTCAATATCCCCGGGACCAAATCCCAGCGGGAAACGTGCGTTAATTGCCGTCAGCATCAGTATTGGGATATTTTCGAGCTTTTCGTCATGCTGTTTGATGTTGCGGGCTAGCTCGAAGCCTGCGGAAGGGTCCTCGGGAAACATCACATCAAGGATCACCAGCGCCGGTGGACGCTCCATCATCTTATCTATCACGCCGCGGGTTTCCAGGACTACCCGCACCTCGTGACCGGCGTCTGTGAGCGCCTTAGCGGTGGCACTGGCGAAGTCCTCATCGTCATCAACGATCATGATATAGGCCATATTAGGTCTCCTTTCAGGGCGACTCCGGCATCCTTGATTCTTCGGGCGACCGAAATCGGAGTATGAACCTGGTTCCCAGTCCGGGGCGACTCTCTACGCGCACACCGATCCCATGAGTCTGGGCTACGTGGCGCACGATGGCCAGTCCCAGTCCGGTGGATTGTCTGTTGTGACGCACGGCTTCGTCGGTGCGGTAGTATTCGTCAAAAATATGGGGAAGCTTCTCCGCGGGGATGCCGATACCCTCATCCTCGATCACTACCTCTCCAGCACCACCCGCCGCGCTGCGGCACGAAACGCTCACCCGCCCTCCGCAGCGGGAGTAGAAAACGGCATTGGAAAGCACGTTTCCGATAAGCATCCTCAGGTGATCTTCGACCCCGATGGCAAACACTGAGTGCACTTCCTGCTCGATGACTACTGATCTTTTCCCGGCCACCCATTGCACCTGGCCCAGGCACCAGTCGACCACGGCGCCAAGGTCGAGCTTCTCCCAGGCAAGCATCTGCTCGGTTGGATCCTGCAGGTTGGCCAGCTGTAGCATCTCCTGGATTTCGGCCGCCAGCCGCCGAGCCCGTGTCGATATCCGGCGCAATACGTCGAAGGCGTCATGCGAAAGGACGCCGCAGTGCCCCTCGAGGAGCAGCTGAACATTAGCGTCTATGGCTGCGAAAGGCGCCTTCAACTCATGAGTCGTGCGAAGCATATGCCGAGCCTTCTCCTCACGAGACTCGACCAGACGTCGGTTGGTCCTTGCCAGGGCGTTGTCGCGCTCGAGCACCATGCCGGAGAGGTGGGAGGTAAGGTGCCATACGATGACCCATGCGAGAACAGCTACGCCGATATTGAACAGATACACTTCCGGCATGTTCCGCATGAGGTCGCGCAGCATAATGTTCGCATGAATGCCGGCAGGTGAGACCAGCCCTGCCTGCTCCAGAGACACGCTGGTCAGGTACAACAAGGCGGCCGCCCCAGTAACCATCAGCGACTTAACGCGGGAAAAGAAGATGCAGGCCAGAACGATGTGAAAGAGGTATGCGAAGGGGACAAAGGTTTCAAGACTCCCTACGCGGTAAATGACGAAAGTCAGCACCACAAGGTCAAAAATTATCTGGACCCAGAGGTTGGCCTCTGCCGCAGGCCCGTCAGTACGAGAGACCAGAAACCGCGCGTGCAAAAAAAATGCAATGTTAGCCGCTGCCAAAACGAGAGCCACCGTGAGAGGCCAAGCCACCTGAGGATGCAGTCCCATCAGGCTGTGAATGCCCGGAAAGATGCCCAGCAGACCAAATACCGTAAAGCTGGCGATGATGATCCAGCGCAGATGACAGAACCAGCGCACATTTTCAACCAGCAGGGCGCGTGGAAAGGCCGCTCCGGGAACCGCCGGAGCCTTTCCGGCTTCCCCGCGGCCAGTCTCAGGCATTTCAAGCGTGTAGGTGGCAGTTTGGGGGTAAGGGCCGGCGGTCATCAGAAATAGTCCATCGCCTTGATCTTTTTCAGCTCGATTTCGTCGCGCTCTTCGGCGCGGGTGAGACTCTCAAAGAGTTCCTTTACTTCCTGGGCAACCGGCTGCTGCAAGACCTGGCGATAGAGACGCACCAGGCACTCGTCAAACGTGATCGCCGCATCCAGCACCTGGGAGGCACTGGCCTCTGGACTCAGGGTGACCCCTTCAAAGCAGCGGCAGTCGGCGGCCTGAGGGTCGTAGCGAAGCGGCTCGCCGCGCACGCGGGCCAGCTGAGCAGGGGAGAGATTCTTGAGGTTTTCTTCCATGCGCACGCGGTGGCGGCTCATGTAGTTGGCCAGCATGCGGACACCCTCGCGCGTGCTGCTGCGCGACAGGCCGTCGTAGTATTCGGCCAGCATCTTCTCAAACTCCGCCGCACGTTGCAGCACATCAGCCACCGTCGTAATCGCCATTGTCGCTGCCTCCTAAAATTTATCGTAAAAGATGTCGTCCTCGCGAAGACCCTTTTCGATCAGTACGGAGGTGACGGCCTCTATCATGGGCGGAGGACCGCAGAGAAAGGCCTGGCGCTCTATACCGGCATCCAGGTGCTTGTCCACAGACAAATGCACAAAACCAATCTCTCCGTCCCAGGTTTCATTGGGACCCAGCGGATCTGACAGGGCATATATGACGTGGAAATTGGGGTGTTTGCGGGCCAGGTCCTTGAATTCCTCAAGGTAAAAAACGTCACGGGTGGTGCGACAGCCGAAAAACAGCCAGCAAACACGCTCAGGCCAGCGGTGGTAAACGGAATAGATGATGTTCTTGATAGGGGCCATACCGCATCCGCCTCCGACACAGACGATCTCCACAAGGGGATCTTCGCTGAGACTAAACTCTCCGTAGGGCCCGGTAAACACCACCGGATCGCCTACCTCTAGACTGTGAAGGTAGGGCGAGCAGACCCCGCCTGGGACCAGGCGTACAATAAGTTCGACGATGCTGGGTTCGTGTGGCGGTGAGCTGATCGAATATGCCCTGTAGACCGGGCCCTCCGGAGACGGCGCCTCCACCTGTATGTACTGTCCGGGCCGTTGGGAGATCTCGCCCGGCTCATTCAAAGAAAGACGGATTTCTTTTATGTCATGCGTGAGTGACCGGGTGCTCACCACTGTTGCCTGGAACAGCCTGACATTGAGCAGCTCCTCGGGAACCCTTATTGAGACATCCTCGCGCACCTTGACCTGACAGGCAAGACGAACCCCGCCGCGGATCTCAGCTCTTGTCAGGTAAGGGGTCTCCGTAGGCAGCACCGGGCCGCCGCCGGCAAGCACCGTCACCTTGCAGTAGCCGCATGAGCCCCGACCCCCGCAGGCAGAGGGGATGTAAAGCTTCTCGGCGATGAGAGATGCCAGCAGCGTCTGGCCCCCGTCCACTTCCATAACCCGCTGTCCGGCATTAACATCAATGTTGCATACACCGTAGTTGGTCAGGTATCGTTCGGCCACGATCAGCAGGATCGTGAAGCCCACCACCAGCCCTCCAAATACCAGTACCGACAGCAGGTAGACCATCATGACACCATCACTTTTCCTCCGGTCATCGCCGGGGGATTTTAGTCCATACCGTGAAAACGCCGCTATTGAATGTTGACCATGCCGGCAAATCCCATGAAAACCATAGCCATTACCCCGGTGACGATCATGGCGATTGCCACGCCCTGGAAAGGACGCGGGACGTTGCTGTATCCCATTTTCTGCCGCAGCGCTGCCATTAGGATGATGGCCAGGGCCCAGCCGGCACCGGCACCGAAGCCAAACCCGACCGACTGGACGAAGTTGTATCGTCGGATCACCATGAAAAGCGCCGTTCCCAGGATGGCGCAGTTTACCGTGATCAGCGGCAGAAAGATTCCCAGAGAGTAGTAGAGCTTTGGACTGATGCGCTCCACGAGCATCTCCACGAACTGCACAAAGGCCGCTATAACGGCAATGAACGCGATATAGGTCAAGTGCTCCAGGTCCAGTGTGACCAGCACACGCTGCACAAGGAAGTTCAGCGCGGTGGTAAACCCTGTTACGAAAGTGACGGCAATACCAAGCCCGACGGCCGTATCCAACTGCCGCGAGCATGCGAGAAATGAGCACATACCCAGGAAATTTGCCAACAGAATGTTGTTGGTGAAAATGGCGGCGATCAGGATAACCAGGGCACTCGTTTCACTCATCTTCCCGCCTCCTGTTCCTGGCCACCGCGAACTGCCGCGACCAGAGCTATCAGAGCCCCCAGCGCAAAGAAGGCCCCCGGCGCAAGTATCATCAGCTGGTTAGGGGTGTACCACTCCGGCGAAAGTATCACATGCCCGAGAATCGCCCCAGTGCCCGCCAGCTCACGAAAGGCGCCGATGACCGCAAGAATGATTGCATATCCCAGACCGTTGGCCGCCCCATCCACTACTGAAATGAGAGGTGGGTTTTGCAGTGCGAATGCCTCGGCTCGTCCCATTACTATGCAGTTGGTTATGATCAGCCCCACGTATGGGCCCAGCTGCTTCGACATCTCCCAGTAAAACGCCTTAAGCACCTGGTCACAGACGATCACGAAAAGGGCGATGATGGCCACCTCGACGATAATACGGATTCGATGAGGGATGGTATTGCGCAGTAACGAAATGATGAGGTTGGACATGCAGATCACAAATATTACCGCCGCCCCCATCACAAGGGAGTTCTCAAGACGCGTTGTGACGGCGAGAGCAGAGCATATACCCAGTATCTGCACCCAGACGGGATTGTTTGTGAGCAGCCCGTCCTTCACAGTCAGAAATCCCTTGCCGCCACAGAGTCCCGTGCTGCCGCAGGAGGGACCACATGCGGGCCCGCAGCCTGCCTGTGTCTGGTTGGTCATGGCAAATGCTCCGTGAGAACTTCCCTGAGGGCTTCGTTGATCATGTCCTCAACCTTTTCGGATGTCATGGTTGCGCCGGTTATGGCATCGACTTCATTGGGTCCACGCTCGTCGGTTCCAGGGAGGATGCGTATTCCGGGGCGCTCATCAGGCCCGACCGTCGACTTGCCCTCGAACTGTCGACGAAAGTTTTCCGAAACGATCTCGCCACCTAGGCCTGGCGTCTCCTCATGGTAAACGAACGCCAGGCCACGAATCGTACTTAAGTCAGGGCTCAGCGAGATGAAGCCGTGAATGGGCCCCCACAGACCCTGTCCTGAGAAGGGCACGGCAACAGCCGGCTCCACGTCGATGTGCTCGGTCGGGACAAGCTCGTACAGCGTAAGCTCGGCGTGTTCTATCTCACGGACGTTACGACGGTATATTTCACGCACTTGTTCGGCCGGGTCGGCCCTGTCAAAAGGTACCGACAGCACCTCAAGTATGCCGCGAAACCTGTCGGCGGCTTCGTTGGCCTCCTGATAAGGGGCGGTAAAGCGTCCTACGCCGGTGAGGACCAGGGCGCACACCATTGCCAGAACGAATGAATATGTCACAATATAAAGGTTGGCCTTCACTTCTGGAGTCTCCGCAGGTGAAAACGGCTCGCCACTTCGTCCAGCGCCGGGGCGAAGATATTGCCGAGCAGGATAGAAAACATGACTCCCTCAACCCAGCCGGTAAGGTTTCGTATCAGCACTGTCGTGCTTCCGATGAGTATGCCGTAGCACCACTTCCCCCCGGTCGTCATCGGACTGGTCACCGGGTCGGTAGCCATGAAAAAGGTCCCGAACATCAGACCGCCGGCGAGCAGGTGCCAGCCCATCGGTCCGAAATGGTTCGGATACGTGTGGTGAAGCAGGCTCCCCAGCACCGCAAAGGAAGCGAATGTTGCCGTCACCGTGCGCCAGCTGATCACCCTTGTCAAAAGGAGAAACAATCCCCCCGCCAATATCGCCACCACAGAGGTCTCCCCCACGCTCCCCCCCACGGCTCC
>SLPQ01000181.1 GCA_007131925.1 Candidatus Brocadiia bacterium
AAAGATCACCTCCTCTGGACAAGGATCCTCACGATTGCCACAGCCGCGACGGCCGTGAGACCAAGGGCCACAAGAGCGATGACATCGTCCTGGGGATGCATGCCCCGGGGATTCAACGCCCTCTCCACCGGCACCCACATTCGCCCTCCGTAGCGGGCAATGCAGATGACAAGCGCAACGATCAATGCCGCCGCAACAACGTTGGGCCAGCGGATCCTCATACCTCCTCCCTGCCATGGTAATGTGGCTGCTGATGAGGCGAGCCGGCTGCCGCCGGGGCCCCGTGGGGCGCGGCAGTCTTTCTTTTCCTGTCTTTCCACGGGGTATTCGCCGTGGAAAATGAAGAAAAACAACCCTTAAGTCGTCGCTGCACTTCGCCCGGCAGCAGAATCCATATACGGTCGGTTTCACGGTCGAGGCGGGCGCTCTGGAGCTTGCCGGCAACCATGCTTCGGATTTTCCGGCTCGGCACAACGATACAAAGGGGCAGATGGAGCCTTGTGGCTTTGAGGGCGTTGTCGAGGGCGTGCCTTGCGGTGGTCTCGACCTCAAAGGCGACCAGACGGCCCTCGCGCCCTGCCAGAATATCCACGAAGTCCCTGCAGCCGTCCTCCATGCGCAGGGGATGCTCTATCGTGACGGCGAATCCCTCACGTTCGAGGACACCCGCAAGTCCCGCAACAAGGTACGCGTGGAACGCCCCGCCCCTTCCCCAGGCGCCGGGTTTCCGGGCTTCTGATGCACCCTTGCCGGTCATGAACACCCCTTTGGTCTGGACTCATATCTCTCGACGGCGGCCCTTCCCGCAGGCGTCGCCTCCAGGAGCAGCCTCGCGCGGCCCCGCCCTCCGCTCTCGAAAACGCGCTCCCTGATGAGCCCGCCAGCCACAAGCTTCCTGCGGATCTCCAGGGCGGTCTTTGAGCTCATCCCCGCCAACTTCGGGTAGGTGCTTGAAGCCTGAAGCGGGTTTTCCATGACGGCCTTGCAGAAGATATACTCCCGTCTCGACTCCAGGGGGCCGTCCGGCTCCCACGGCGCATCCTTCTCCTGCGTGTCGCGGCCCCACTGCGCAAACTCCTGCGCGCTCCTGACAGGCAGCCTCAGAAGGGGCCCGATGCCGCCATTTCCGTCTGGTCTCTCCTGCGTCGTCGTGCAGCCTCCGGGGGCGCCGGGCAGCTCGAGTAATGGCTTCATATCGCCCGGCGTGTCGTATTCCTCCGGCGCACGAGCAGGGTTGATAAGTGGAGAGGTGAATACAAAGGGGTGCCGCCAGTCCCCCTCGCCCAGCTGGCCGATAAACATGCCGGGCCTGAGGTTCAACTGTGCCCAGCGGAGCTGGTCTGGTGTCAGCCCCATGCAGGCGCCGGCGGCGGCGTAGTCGGCACCGCTCCCGCAGCGGCCCAGGATCTTAGTGGCGGTATTGCTCATCACCGCCGGGGTCACGCCTGAGGGCGAGAGTATGGAAAGATCAAGGCCGATGCCGGTGCCCCGAACGAGCCCAGTGAGGTCGGCAACTGGGTTGCGCAGGCGGTCGGGCGAGGCCGAGCAGATGCGATTGGCCTCGTCGCAGCAGATCCAGAGGTCCATGGTGGGATTGGAGATGCCTCTGGCCACGCGTGAGGCAAACTCGCTGAGTACCAGCGTGTTCAAGACGAGATTCTTCTCGACCTCCCCTACGCCGGCAAACTCGATCACGAGGTGCATGCGGGCAAGGTCATAGGAGCGCCAGCCGTAGTTGTACGCGAGGACCTCCGGCCCCAGTGAGTACAGCACCGGCGCCAGGTTGTCAAGTATCGCCAGGCGCGCCTGGGGGTTGGCCCGCCTGTCGGCTTCTATCTGCCTGTAGAGGTCGAAAAGCGTCGGGAAGGACTGGCGGCCTGCGGCGCCTGCGTCAAAGCGCCTGTAGAGCCGGAAGAGTGCCGCCTGTACGAGCTTGCTGGCCCGCGGCGGCAGGCCGAGAACAGAGATGAGCATATCCGCCACGCGCGGCACCCAGTCCTCGGGCTCGACTCCCACGGGGGTCTGCAGCGGGTTTATCCTCATGCGGCGGATCGGAAGGATGATCAGGTTCACGCCCATGCGCGCGAGGTAACGCCGCAGAACCCTGAACTCCCGTTTGCGCAAGTCCAGAAGCCAGCAACCCGCAACGCGCGGGATGAGCTGCAGAGCGAAAGAGCACTCCCTGGCCGTCTTCCCGGCCCCCGTGTTCGCCATGCACAAGAGGTGAGCATTGAGGTACTGGATGAATGTGCGCAGTATTCCACCGTCAAGGTCGTAGCCGAGTATGAGCTTGCCTCTATCGAGACGGGCCTTGCTGAATGGGACGCCGGACATGGCCCTGGCGTACTGATGCCGCCGGACGCGGTGCTGTATCATCCCCCTCGTGCGGGAGTCAAGGACGTCGGCACTACATATCCTCAAGAGCGCCTGCCCGACATCATCCTCGAAGAGGCGGTTGTCAAGGCCGTACTTGACGTCGGCCATCACCGGCGGCAGCTCGTGCCTGCCCTTCATCTCATATCACTCCCCAAAGTCCACAAACGGCGACAGCAGCAGCCGGCCGATCCTGCCCAACCATCGCTGGCGGGCGATCGTACAGTGACAGCGGCTGCAGAGCCTGGCGGCCCGCCCAGGCGCGAGCTCGGCAAAGACGGAGTGCGCAAGGCAGACCGGCTTTGCGCACCTGGCGCAGCGGCCATGGCAGCTCCCGCAGGAAATACTGCCGCAGTCGTAGCAGCGCCCCCCCGCAGAGCCGAAGCAGCCGCAGTCGCAGTTATAGAGAGTCTCCTTGCCCACGCTGTCGATTGAACCCTCCTCTGAGAGCGAGTCCGCATCGTCGCGAGATGCCAGAATCCTCTCCCGGCCCGGCACAGGCCCGTCGGTTACCGTGTATTCTTTCCTGGTTCTCAGCCGCCTCATAAATGCACCTTCATTCTCACCAGGGCGCGTCGAATATCGTTCTGGAAAGATACGCCTGCAGATGCCAGAAGAACCGCCAGACGAACCATACCGAGAAGATTGCCATGAGTATCGTGTCGATCATAAGACACGTCCACCCCACGAGCCTGCCGATCTCCCTGAATGTCTGGGCGCCTGTCTGCCGCCATCCCATATCTTCTGCCTCCCCTGTTACTGCAGAGCTCCGTCTTGATTGCCTTCGCACCAGCCTGCGCTTACCGTCCGCAGCCACCCCAAAGCCACTCCTAACGATAGTCGCCGGGGCCGGTGCATCCCAGCCCACGACCGCCCTATTCCTGGGACCACTTATGTCCGCCTTTTCACAGGCGCCTCAGTTTTCCAGATCTCGATGCATTCTCTGCCGTCAGGCGAGTAGTATTTCCCAGTGCACAGGCGCCTGGGCTTGCAACCTGGTTCCCTGCAGAATTCGCTCAAAGCGGCGTGAAACTCAGCCTGCGACATCTCATATCCGGCCGCTATCTGAAGCAGCGTGCTGTACCTCGGCATGAACTCCCCTCTCTCGATCCGCCCGTAGGTCTTCTCATCGATACATGCTTTGGCGGCTGCCTGAAACTGGCTGAGGCCATGACTCCTGCGCAGCTCGCACAGGAAACGCCTCAAGCGGCGGCAGTCTTCATCGATCCGCCCCACGGCGTTGCTTCTGGCAACCTCTCTGCGCACCGCGTCCACCTTCTTCTGCGCCTCCGTCAACGACTGAAGAGCTATCTAACCGTTACTTTCCGGCATCGACCTTCTTTCCAGGCGCGCCTCTCTCTTGCCCGCACCGCGCCGGCGCAGACACCGAGCGCGGTGATTGTTAGAATGGCAGGAGCTATCGGGGGCAGCTACATGCGTGCCTTCCTCTCATCGTCATCAATGTCTTCAGTCCGTTTGCTGTCCATAATCATGCGTTACCTGACTTGGATCGGCGACTTCTTCATAAACGACGGATGTGCAATAACAGCCACCCCACGCAATCGGAGTCAGGCTTTCCCGTCGTACTCTCACTCCAATAATGCGGCAAATTGATTCTGAACGAGTTTTAAAACGTTCCGGGTGATTCTGTGGTGAGATACATTGCGTGCAGAATCAAAGCGCCGCTTGCCGTAGCGGCGAACGCTCAGCGACCTTTGGGTTGCACCGGGTGGCCTTTGCGGGGATGGTAAGCGTTTTCAGCGGCCTTTGGCACCCGCTACGGCGCTGCGGACCTGCGGTCGCTCTCCTACGGCCGGGCTTTCGAGGAGGGCCGGCTTTGACGCCACGGGGGTAAGCTTGCCTTTGTCATTCACTTTAGCGACAGCAAATGACCACCAGGGGCCGATGCGCCTTGCAACTCGGTTCCGACAAGGTATAATGCCCCGGCCGCGTATCTTGCAGCAGTGGCTTGCGTTGGAGGAATGAGCCATTGTGACCGGGAGTATTGTGTGCAATTGTAGACGATACATCTCCTCCGCCTGCCGGCACGCCCTGCTCGTGTTGCTGCTGGAAGTGTCTGTTTTTGCCGCAGACGGCGCTCGTAAGGCCCCACGGGTCTTGCCACCTGAGGCAACAAGCCTGTTTACTCCGGAATGGGTTTCAAGGCCACCCTTGGCGGAATGCATGGCGCCGCCAGGCTCTGTCGTTGTTGGTGAGCACGCAATGCTGGCCATTACGACGGATATGGAGCTTCTTTTCCTGGACGCTGATAATGGTCAAACCCTGTGGAGAACCGGTCTGGTAGACCCTGATGTGATTGATTATTCCCTCGGAAGAGAGAGCGCCCTTGTTACGACGGCAGACAAAGGTCTTATTTCGTACAGCCTGCATACGGGAAAGGAGCAATGGAGGTTTTCTACTGAGGGGTTGATTGCCTTTCCGTTGGCGCATCACGGACATGTTTACTTCGGAACCACTAGGGGCGAGGTCTATGCCATGGAAGAGGCGAGCGGCGAGATCCTGTGGACCAAGAACCTGGCTGGGACGGTCTGGGCGGCCCCATCTGTCGCCGGGGGGCAGCTTATTGTCTGCACGGATGACGGTCGTGTGTTTAGTCTCAGTCTTGCCGACGGACGCACTCGGTGGACAACGACGATTGAAGGCGGCGTAGAGGTGCCAGGAGCAGTCAGCGGTGAGACCTTCTGCGTAGCCACGTCACGCGGCTTCGCCTTCGGCATAGATCTCGTTACTGGAGAAGTCCTCTGGAGGGCCCCCGTCTCACCACCCGATGTGTCATTGATGGTTGCCGGAGACAAACTCGTCGTCCTGGGAAGCTATGGTATATACAATCTGACGATCCTCGACTGCGCCTCGGGTCGAGTGTTGTGGAAGGACGCCTTCTCCGGAATTGCCGACTCTGTGCCAATTGCATTCGATCATATCCTGTTCTGCAGCACGCAAGGCAACGTCCTGCACGTGTTCGACCTGGACATGGGGATCAGACTGCACCGTCTCGAGTTGGGTGCGAGCTTCCAGATAGCCGGTATATCACGCGGCCGCATCGTGCTTGGGGTTGCCGAGACTGGAATTCTCCAGCTGGAGCCACATATCTGCAACTTCGGGCTCAGGCTGAACATAGCCAAACAAGGGGCCCCGCCTACCTATGTCTTGGTTCAGGGTCTCGCGGCATTGGGAGTTCTACTTATTGCACTGACCTTCGCCCTTGTCGGAAGGCCCGGAATACCGGGCAGGCACGAACTCACTTCACGCCTTTGGATACTCTGCGTGGCCTTCCTGACATATTGCACACTCGGTCTTTACTCTTCATACCTGATTATCTTCCGAGTCCTTCCGCATGAGTTCTCGGTACTGGGTCTGGCTGCAGCTGTGCTTCTGGCGATTCCACTTGCGCTGATCGTTGCTGCATATTGTCTATATGGCAGGCTTGGCATTCGCCGGCTGGGTTCGCTACGTGAGGCTGAAGGCAGACTCGCTCAGACCACGAGGTACTTTTCCGAGCAGCTTTCGTGGCCTCGCCCGGTTAAGGCGTATGTCGCCAGCACTGGAGGGTTCTCTCCGTTTATTGTGGGAATGTCCCGCAGGCACTCGCGTCTGGTAGCGCCGGCTGATCTCGATGACCTCATTCAGCAGGCGTGCCGCAAGGACACTGAACTCAGCCGGGGACTCATTGACTTGGTGGTGTGCCACGAATTGGCACACGTAAAGCATGGTGACGCCACTTTCATGCCGTTTCTATGGGCTCTGCGCAGGCCCCTCGCGTGGTGCACGGCTGGCTTTGCCTTTGCATCAATCATGGCTGTTCTCCTACATACGTCCACCTCAGTTTCCACGATTCTTAGGCCAATGCTTCTCCTTCTGTTTCCAACGGCCGGGTTGGTCTTTGCGATGATGCGATCTACGCTGGGGGAGCGGGAAAGACTCGCCGATGCCACAGCAACGCTTTATGTGCCGCCTGAACTGCGGGTCAAGCTAATGGGAGGCACGAGAGAATCTCAAGGGGTTCCCCCTGTTGAGGCATTTCTCTTTCTCCTGAGCAAACGGCCAGTCTTCCCGCCCTCCTACCTCGGGAATCCCTGGCCTGCGGGGCAGGTACGCGGTCAGAACAGCCTTGTCTCCCGGCTTGTTTTTTATAAATGGAGAAGATCCTTCGGAGCTTTTCGAAGCGTTGCAGTCGAGCGACTGGAGCAGCTGTTGTCAAAGAGATCCCTACTGAGATCAAAGACTCTTGCGCCATGGTCGGCTGTGGCCGCAATCGGGATTCTCGGTGGTATTGTGATGGCATCGTTTCAGGTGGGCAGGTTGTTGAGTTTCACCCACCACATGCTCCTTAATGACCCACCTCCGTGGACATCCTCAGTCCCGCCATTTGTTGATATAATGCTCCCCGAAAACTGGACAATTGCTTAAGGTGGACTCGACGCCTGGTTATACTGTGAATCAGGAGGCGAGGACATGGGCAAAGGGCGGAGGAAGTTCAGCGCGGAATTCAAGGCG
>SLPQ01000211.1 GCA_007131925.1 Candidatus Brocadiia bacterium
CGGTGCCCCTTCGTCAATCCTCTGGATACCCGATTTGCTCCAGGATCGTATCCTGATTATGGCGTTTTTCACTGTCATACATTCTGATGTTAGCGCACAGCTGCGATTTTCAACTTGCGTAATTGACTCTCATATCTTCTCAGTTCTTGCATCACAGGCTCCATCTCATCAGTGGAAAAGCAGCACAACTTTGCTGCCGGCACGTCTCATCCTTGTAAAAAGCGCCCCGGTCTGGTAGGCTGTCTTTGACGCAGAAAATGTCCTTTCCTGAAGATGGGTTGTAGTGAGGAGAACGGATAATGTACGAAAGGTGCTTGCGGCTGGCCGGGCCTTTTTTCATATGCGCGGCCTTTATGGTGCTTTGGGCTGCCGGATGCAAGGCCACACCGCCGGAGGCCCCTGTCGCGGCGGCGCCGACGCGGGACCTCACTCTGCTGTGGCCGGAGGACCCGGTGCCTGTCAGCCGCGGCTGGGCCGCCGAGGGATACTCCGCCGCGGTGGTCGCGGGGGGCGAGGAAGCCACGGAGATAGGTCTACGGGCGCTCCTGGCCGGTGGAAACGCCTTTGATGCGGGCGCGGCCACGCTCCTGGCGCTCTCGGTTACTGAGCATTCAAAGTTTTGCTTCGGCGGTGAGTCGCCGATCATTGTTTACACTGGCTCCCACGGGACTGTTGAGGTACTCGACGGCACCGGTGCAGCCCCCCTGGGTGCGACGCTTGAGTACTTCGAGGAGCGCGGCGGCATACCGGGCCCACGAGCAGACGATGCGACAAACGCGGCCGTTCCGGGCGCTTTTCACGCGATTCTGACGATGCTGGACATATACGGCACGATGACCTTTGAAGACGTCGCCATGCCGATGCTGGCACTGCTGGAGTCGTACGATGGAGGCTGGCAGGCGGATCTGGCCGACACCATTGGCTTTCTGATAGCTGCCGACATCGAGGCGCGGCGTGCCGGCGGCGACCGCTCGGCCGGCATAGCCGCTGTGATGGGTGAGTTTTACGGACACGGCGGCGCCATATCGAGCCGCATCGCCGACTGGAGCGCCGAAAACGGCGGCCTCATCACCGCCGACGACCTTGCCTGGTACCAGACGATAATCGAGCATCCGGTTACTGCCACCTACGGCGATTACACGATCGCGAAGTGCGACACATGGACCCAGGGGCCGAGCCTTCTATTGGCGCTCAATATCCTGGAAAGCTTTGACCTGGCCGCCATGGGTCATAACAGCGCCGACTACACACATACCGTCAGCGAAGCGCTCAAGCTCGCCATGGCCGATCGCGACCGATGGTTTGGCGACCCTCTGTACACTTGGGTGCCGCTCGAGGAGATGCTTTCACAAGAGTACACCGATCTCCGGCGCGCTCTTGTCGACCCGCAGCGCGCCTCCGGAGAGGTCCGTCCGGGAGACCCACAGGGCATGCAGGCGCTGGGCGAAGACATCTTCGCGCCGGCCGCACATGACGACACCACCACCTGCATAGTCAAGGACAGGTGGGGCAACATTATGGCCGCCACCCCGTCGGGCTGGGGCGGGGTGCTTGTGGGCGACACGGGCATACATCTGGGATCGAGGCTTTCATCATTCAATACCTGGAAGGGGCACCCGAACGTCATCGAGCCAGGCAAGCGCCCCCGCATAACGCTTACGCCTACGCTTGTGATGCGGGACGATGAGCCGGTAGCGGCCATCAGCGTGGCGGGTGGTGACTTTCAGGATCAGATAAGCTGCCAGCTCTTTCTGTCGGTTTTCGAGTTTGGATTGTCACCGGCGGATGCAGTGACGCTGCCGCGCTTCGGCACGAGGCAGTTTACGAGCTCTTTCGGCCAGGATAAGCCGGAGCCGGCAAGCCTCGAGCTCTCGGACGAGGTGCCCGACGAGATAGTCGAAGACCTGAGAGGCCGCGGGCACGACGTGCGCGTTTACTCGGGTCCGTACTGGACGCCGAGCATGATGGTTTTCGACGAGTCGGGCCTGATCCGCGCGGCCGGCGACCCTGCGGCACAGCGCTTTTCGGCGGCGTACTGAAGTTTCTGCGAGTGGCTCCGTGGTCGCGACATTTACCGTGTGGCCTGACGGTCTCGAATCACCAGGAAAGGATCTGCGTCAGCGCAGCTGCCTGATGCAAAAAACACCAGAGGCTCGCGCTGCCGCGTCCGGCGCTAAGCAGTGACCGGTAAAGGGGCATAGCATTCTTTTCGTCTTCTTACGGCTCTATGACCTCGTATGGCGCGCCAAGGGCCGGGCCCTTCCAGACGCCTCCGCCGAAGGTAGTCACCGCTATCTTCGAGTGGTCGCGCGGATCGAAGTGGACGCGGTGGATATTGGCAAACGGGATGCCCTCAAAGAGGCTCCAGGTCTCCCCACCGTCGCGCGAGAGCCACATGCCGTGACTGTCGGTGCCGAGATACAAGGTCTTAGGATCGTCAGGGTGGAGCGTCACAAACATCGCCTGCACGTGTGTCGGTAGAAAGCCGGGTGTGTCGTTGTCAAAGACGCGCTGCCAGTTTGCCCCTCCGTCGGTAGTCCTGTAAAGGCCGCCCTGGTGGTTCTGCCAGCCGGATGCCGCGACTACGTAGATCGTGTCTTCATCGGTGGGGTCCACAGCAAAGCCCGTCTGCCAGCCGAGCTCGAGCTCGGCGTTGAGGGGAAACCACGAGTCGCCTCCGTCGGTTGACTTGTACAGACCGCCTGTCCTCGGAAAGTGGCTGCCCTCCCTGAGAGGCCCTATGCTGCAGTAGAGGTTGCCGCTCTCGGTGCGGCGGACGAGAAGAGCCCGCAGGTTGCCCGTGCGGTCAAGACCTTCAGAGCTCTCGTGCCATGTCTTTGCGCCGTCGGTCGTGCGGAAAACTCCCATTCCGTAGTTTGTCACCCAGAGCGTGCGCGAGTCGGGCGGTGAAGTGGGGTCAAGCGCTATCGATGTATACGGATGGCTCGGCAGTCCTTCGCTTACAGATATCCATGTCCTGCCGTGATCCGTGGATTTTACCACGCCTCCCGGTGGGCGCGAGGCCTCCGGGCCGGTGTATGTCGAGTGAGGGATGTCGTGTATGTTTGAAGCCGCCGCGTAGATGACACCCGGGCGGTCCGGGTCAAAGACCATGTCGTAAAACGTGTTCTGCCACGGGCTGCCGTCAGGGCTGTGTGTCCAGGAATGCCCGTCATCGTCGCTGTATGCAAAGCCTATGTCCGTATAGCATATATACTGGCGCTCAGGGTTCACTGGGTCCCAGAAATAGTGCCACGTGGTGGTGACCTCCATGCCTGTGGAGGCCCACCGGCTCTTGCTGGTGCGCTCGGCGCCCTCTGCGGGGCGCGTGTAGACTGCACGCCATGTGCGCCCACCGTCGACGGTAAGATGGGTGGCTCCGTTTTCCGTGCGAAACACTATATCCGGATCAGTGTCACATACGTCCAGACCGCTTGCGGGCGGGTTGCCCCAGTTCAGGTCATACTTGAGCCATCCGAGCTCGACATTGAGCTCTTCAAAGCGTGCATCGCTCGAAAAGACGAACTCCCACGTCTTTCCCGAGTCGGTTGACTTGTAAATTGTGTTGTGCTTGGGCGGCCAGTAGCCGGTGCCCTGCGCGGGGCAATAGACGACATCCGTCTGGTGCGATGCCATCTCGATGCCGAAATACTGCCCGATATCACCGGAGCCCCACCGATCCACCTGACCGAGGGCGATGTTAAGGCCGCTTTCTGGAGTCATGACCGACTGCCACGAGTCGCCGAGATCCTCACTCCTGAATATGCCTCCGGCGAAGGCGCCGTCGATGACGAGTGATTCGACCGTTGCGAAAAGTACAGTCCTGCCGCTTTCTTCGTCGGTGCCGCCGGTGAAGCCTGTCAGCCTCTCTCCGACTATGCCTGAGGTCCTGGGCTGCCACGTCAGGCCGTCGTCATCGCTTCTCCAGATGCCCGTGTCGCTTGCGGCGATGATCTGTCTTGCGCCCGCGGTGCCGCCCGGGACGATGTAGAAACCCTTGAAGCTCCCGTCCGGGTCCCTGCAGGTGCGCCAGTTCCTGCCACCGTCTTCGCTGATATGGGCACCAGCCGTCGAGCCGACTATCATGAAACTGGAATCATCCCTGTCTATAGCCATAGTCCGGAGGTGCTCGTTGCCCCATGGCTGACGCTGCCTGTCGATTAGAGGCTGCCATGTAATACCGGTATCCCGCGATACGTGGAGGCTCTTGGAGTAGTAAGGCCCGGCGTAGGTATACATGACCTCAGGATCGCTCGGGTCGAAGGTGATTTTCATGGTTATTGCGCTATGCACCTGGCGAAAGGGCAGTATCTGCCAGGTCACTCCCTTGTCCACGCTGCGATAGACGCCGCTCATGTCGCATGTCATAAACATAAGCCGCGAATCGTGCGGTGAAACCGACGGCGCAAACATCCCGCCGCCCCCTCCAAGGCCTACGTTTTCGAAGGGATAGGCTATCACAGGCAACGCTGCCTGCACGTCGCTGGTCTGACCCCACGCCGACAGAAACAGGCCAAGCGCAAGAGCCATCAGGATTGTTTGAAGGTGATGTGCGGGGCCTTTGCCTTTCATTTGCACACCTCACAGAGAGACCAGCTCTATTGCCCTGAGTAGCGGCTACCTATGTTAGGGATTTATCCGGCACATCAAGGAAAAAAAATGCCTCCGCCTGAGCAAGGGAAGCCGCCGCCGGAGGCAGGTCGCGGTAGCAGTCTCATCTTCAGCCCGTGGCCGCGGGCAGGGTATGTCGGCGGCGCCGGAGTGAGGCCGCGCGACGTAACGTAATTTTCCGGGTGTTTGAGAAAAGTATTGCCTTCGTGCAGGCTGAAGTATATATTGTCGACAATCATAGTAGACATTATCGGGGATAATATCGATGAAGCTCTCCAGAAAATGTGATTATGCACTGCGCGCCATCGTCGAAATTGCCCAGGCCGGAGAGGGCGAATACACCAATATCGCCCATATCGCCGAAAAGTGCAGCCTGCCGGCGCCATACCTCGAGCAGGTACTCCTCCAGCTCAAAAAAGCCGGCGTCCTTTCATCGAAGACCGGGCCTGGTGGAGGCTACCGGCTCAGGCAACCAGCGAGCGAGGTTACGCTCCTGGAGATTATCCGGATTGTCGACGGGCCGGTTGCCCCGGTGCGCTGTGTCAGCATGACGGCATACGAAAGGTGCTCATGCGAGGAGGACTGCTCGCTGCGGCCGATCATGTCTGAAGTGCGCGATGCCATCGCCGGGATACTCGATGGGCTGACCCTTGAGGATGCCTGCACGCGTACGCGGGGACGTCGGCGGGCTTCATAGCGGCCCGCCTGTAAAGGGGGTGAAGTGGTGCTTAGGAAACTTGTTCTTCCAGTGCTGCCGGCGGTGGCGGCGATCGCGGTAGTAATTGCTGTGGTGGCTTTCTGGGGGATGCGCTTGCCGGCTGACGGCACTGTGGCGCCAGTTGAGTGGCTCTCGGCAACGGCGCTTTTTGTGGCGGTGGGCGCGTTTTTCTGTGAATACATCGACTCGACACTGGGCATGGGCTACGGCACGACGCTGACGCCCGTTTTGCTTCTGCTGGGCTTTGACGTCATGGACGTGGTCCCGGCGGTCTTATTTAGCGAGCTTTTCACCGGCATAGTGGCCGGAATATCTCATCACCAGGTCGGCAACGTGTCGCTCAGGCCCGGGCACAAAGATTTCCGCGTATCTATGGTCCTGGCGCTTTGCAGCATCGTGGGCACGCTCGTGGCAGTTTTTGTGGCGGTTTCGCTTCCCGGCTTTTACCTGAATCTCTACATCGGCCTGCTGGTCCTGGCGATGGGGGCCCTGATACTGGCATCCCGCAATCGCATGCGCGCGTTTTCCTGGGGCAGAATAGTCGGTCTTGGAATGGTGGCATCCTTCAACAAGGGCATGAGCGGAGGCGGCTATGGGCCCGTGGTGACCAGCGGGCAGATACTATCGGGCGTGGAGGGCAAGAGCGCAGTCGGCATCACCTCCTTCGCCGAAGGGCTGACATGCGCAGTCGGCGTCACGACATACATCATCTTACAGGATGGCACGCTGCTGTGGCGCCTGGCCGGACCGCTGGCGGTGGGAGCGCTTCTTTCCGTGCCGCTCTCAGCATGGTCGGTAAAGCGGATCTCGACCAAAGGACTGACACTTGCTATCGGCCTGCTGACGACGGCGCTCGGGCTGCTGACGCTTTACAGGGTCCTGCTCGGCTGAAGGTGAGGGGGTCTCCTGAGGGCTTGCGCGTGCAGCAGGCTTGCGCGTCTGGGCAAGCCTGCTTTCGGTTTGACGGCTTATCTCAAAAGGCTTTTATATCCTCCGGCGGCACGCTCCTGTGAAGGGCCAGGAATGTGAGGGCGCCGGCGAATGTGAGTGCTGCTGCGCCATACATCGAGGGCACATAGGAGCCCCACCGGTCAAAGCTGAGTCCTGAAGACGGCGGCCCCAGAAAGCCGGACGCTATGTAGCCGAGGTTCACAAGCGCATAGACAGAGCCGACCCTGTCCGGCCCGAAGGTCTTGGAGACATCAGAGACGTACAGGACGAAGTTTGCCCCGAAGTTGAATCCGATAAAGAGCGCCAAAAGCAGAAACGCCGGCCCGATATGGCCGAAAAAAATCATCGCAGTTATACACGCACTCTGCGACAGGAGCGAGAGTGTCGCTGCACCCCGCGTACCGATGACATCGGTGAATATCCCCCAGGCGACCCTGCCGACGGTGTTTCCCAAGGCAAAGACCATCACCGCCGCCGCCAGCCACAACTCCGGCGTGCCAAGCGTTCGGCCTATCCTTTCGATGCTTCCCACAATAGAGAGCCCCGCGCACGTCCCGGTGAAGTAACCCACCGCAAGCGCCCAGAAATGCCCCGTCTTCAAGACCCCTCGAGGAAACCGCGCCCTCCTGGTCGCGGCTGCAACGCCCGGAGGGTCGCAGAGCACGAGCGCAAGAAGGCAGATGCCTGCAATCGCCGTCACGCCAAAGACGTTGAGCACGCCAAATGCGCTCAGGCCCCTCGAAAGCAGCCACCTGGCTGCCCCCGCCAGGACAAATGATCCGATCCCGTAAAACGCCACTATGAGGCCTGTCGCCACGCCCTTGTACCTGGGAAACCACTTTACCACGGTCACCATGCAGCTTATGTATGTAAAGGCCAGCCCCAGACCGAAAAGCACTCCCGTCCCCCAGAAGAGCGCATGGGGGTTTCTCCCGAAGGTGCCCCCGATAAGAAGTGACGATCCGTAGCAAAGGCCGCCGACCAAGGTAGTGATGCGCGGCCCGAAATGATGCAGCACCCATCCGGCAGCCAGAAAAGTGACGGAAAAGACGACCAGCTGAGCGGCCAGTACAGCCTGGGTCGAGCTTGCTGAAAAGCCGTGGTCCTCCTGCAGCGCCCGGTCAAAGATGCCCCACGTGTATTGAAAGCCAAGGAGCAGCTCTATGCCCATCGCGGCGGCGAGTATCCAGTACCTTCGCAAAAATGCCCCTTTCGTGAAGTATATATGCCGCCGGGCGACGCACCGGACGGACCCCTGCAGGCGTCTCTGGCCTGCGCGGCATTTTCTGAACGCTGCGGATACGCCGTTCTATTTTCCTCTGCGCTTCTGGATCCTGGCCCACGTGTCGCGCAGGGTCACCGTGCGGTTAAAGACCGGCCTGCCCGGCCTGGAGTCGCGGTCCGTACAGAAATAGCCCGTGCGCTCAAACTGGCAGTGCCATGGCGCCTCCACCTGTGCCAGCGAAGGCTCGACCTGGGCATTTTTCGTGATCTTCAATGAGTCGGGGTTGATGTTTTCTTTCCACTCGCGCCCATTCTCTGTTTCCATCGGGTTGCCTGTAAGAAAGAGGTGGTCATACAGGCGCACCTCGGCCTGGATTGCCTCGGCTGCCGAGACCCAGTGAAGGGTGGACTTCACACGGCGCCCGTCAGGGGCGTCTCCTCCGCGTGTCTCGGGGTCGTAGGTGCAGTGGACCTCGGTGATGTTTCCGTCTGCGTCCCTCCGGCAGCCGGTGCACGTGACGAAGTACGCATAGCGCAGGCGCACTTCGTTGCCGGGAAAGAGCCGCCAGTATTTTGGCACAGGCTCCTGGCGAAAATCATCACGATCGATGTACAGTACCCTGGAAAACGGCACCTTGCGCGTGCCGGCCGATTCATCTTCGGGGTTGTTTACAGCGTCGAGATATTCGACGGCACCCTCGGGGTAGTTGTCGATGACGAGCCTGACTGGGTCGAGCACCGCCATGCGGCGTGGCGCGTGGACGTTGAGATCCTGGCGAAGCACATGCTCGAAGAGCTGCACATCGACCGTCGAATCCTGCCTGGCCACACCGATGATCTCGCAAAACTCCCGGATAGCCCCCGGTGTGCAGCCGCGCCGTCGAAGACCGCGGATGGTCGGCAGGCGCGGGTCGTCATAGCCGGATACAATGCCATCATCGACGAGTTGCTTGATCAGACGCTTGGACATGACCGTGTAAGTCATGTTCAGCCGGGCAAACTCTATCTGTTGGGGATGGTGAACGCCCAGCTCCTCCAGAAACCAGTCGTAGAGAGGCCTGTGGTTTTCAAACTCTATCGAGCAGAGTGAGTGAGTGATGCCCTCGATGGAGTCGCACTGCCCGTGCGCCCAGTCATAAGTGGGATAGATGCACCAGCTGTCGCCGGTGCGGTGGTGGTTGGCGAAGAGGATGCGGTACATGACGGGGTCGCGCATGTTCATGTTTGGATGGGACATGTCTATCTTGGCCCTGAGCGTGCGTGAGCCTTCTGGAAACTCACCTGCTTTCATGCGCCTGAAGAGGTCGAGGTTTTCGTCTGCAGGCCGGTCGCGATAGGGGCTGTTGATGCCGGGCTCATTGAGAGTGCCGCGCGTTGCGCTGACCTGCTCGGCCGAAAGGTCGCATACGTATGCTTTTGACTTTCGGATAAGCAACTCGGCCCATTCGTACAGCTGGTCGAAGTAGTCGCTGGCGTAATACTCGCGATCGTGCCAGTCAAAGCCGAGCCATCGGATGTCCTCCTTTATGGCATCCACAAACTCCTGCTCCTCGCGCGTAGGATTTGTGTCGTCGAAGCGCAGGTTACACTGGCCGGCGAAGTCGCGTGCTATGCCGAAATTGATGTTTATAGCCTTGGCGTGGCCGATGTGGATGTAGGCGTTTGGTTCGGGCGGCCAGCGCGTATGCACGCGGCCGCCGTTTTTGCCGGCCTTCACGTCAGCTGCTACGATCTCACGGATAAAGTCCTTTCGCCTGGAGTCGCCTCCCGGCGAGGCATCTGGTATACCCATGTCTTCTCTGCTGTCCAACTGGAGTCATGTCGATCAGGCCAAAAATACGCAAAGAGTCTATCAGGAGGGGCTCGTTCGCGCAAGTTTCAGCGTGCGCCATGTAGCGCCGCATGGCCCCTGTCACATAGCCGGCCGTACCTCGGTGACTCATTGGGCCAATGGTGGCGCTCGGGAGGATCTTTTCTGTGACATGCCATTACGCACTGCGCGAGCCGGCTGCGCAGGCCTCGTGTGGTGGCCGCGCCGTCTCAGAAGAGGAAGCGCTCTTGTCAATTTCCTTGACTCTGCTGTGACGTATGGTTAAATGAACGGTAACCGGGGAGCATAGTGATGATTATAAACATACATGCCCACATACGTGAGGGAGACGATCCTGCAAAGCGCATCCAGTACTACATCGCGCCGGCCGTGGAGAAGGTGTGCTTTCATGGTGACAACTCTCTTGCGATGCAGGCTTTGAAGCTGGCCGAAGACTTTGTCATACCCGTAGCCGAGGAGCGCCTCGAGGAGATCAAGCCCGCCGACGTGGTCGCCCTGAAGCGGGAGGGATTTCGCGGCATTCATTTCAGTGCATCGCCGCTGCCTTATGACGACGAGGAGTATTTTCCTCTTTATGAGAAGATGGAGGAGGTGGGGCTGCCGGCTCTTTTTCGCACAGGGCACATGAGAGGCGGCGCGAAGTGCCGCATAGAGCATTCGCGGCCGACTTGCCTCGACACGATAGCGAGATTTTTCCCGGGGCTTCACATTGTGGGGTCGCAGCTGGGCAGCCCGTGGTTTTTCGAGGCTATGGCGGCGATGCTGTACAACCAGCGCGTGTACTTTGACATGTCGGGAGGTGTGCTGCGGGGGCTGCCTCTTTCGTGGCTGCGCCTCATTTTCATGTTCAAGGATGTGTATCTCCTGCCGGGCGGCATCCGGCACCGGATGCATGACGAGAGCATAAACCAGGACATCTTTCGCAAGCTGGTCTTTGGCACTGGTGCGCCGCAGCCCGAGATAGTAGAGGGCTTTTACCGGGACATTTTCCAGAGCTTCAACATACCTGTAGCCGTTCAGGCTGATGTCCTCTGGGGTAACGCTGCGCGGATGCTGGGGGTGGCCGAAAAGTAGCTCCCGCACCGCTGGCGGTCACATCCCCGGCGCCGGCGATCTCAGGCATGCCGGCGCGCATCCGGCGGCGCAAGGGTAGTGCTCAGGCGCTCCGGTCGGGCCGGTTTACCCCTTTTCGATCGCGACGTCCACCTTCGTGCCGTTGGTCACAACGTCAAAGACCGGTGAAAACGAGGCACATTCGCGAAGCTTTTCCTCGGGCGCATCCGACTTGACCTTAAACTTTACGCTGATGTTCTGGTAGCCCTTTCGTACGCTCTCCTTGAGGCCCAGAAAGCCCTGTATGTCAATATCGCCCTCGATGCTGGCTTCAAGTTGCTTTATCACGATCCCGCGCGCTGCCGCATGGTACACCATCGAGCTCGTCAGACACGTCACAAGGGCGGTAAGGAGGTGCTCGACGGGATTTGGCGCTGCGTCACCGCCCAGAAGCACTTCCGGCTCGTCGGCCTCGACGACAAATCCGCTCTTGTCAGTACGGTGCTCTTCACCGGCGCCGTGAAACTCCTTGATAGTGGTGCGATTGTGGCCGCCACTGAGCCACTCATTCGTCGCGCGAAAGGTGAACTTCGCGAGGCTTGCATCCTGCTGAAAAGCCCCTACAGCCTCTTTCAGCTTCATCGTATCGACGCCGTTTACTATCTTATCATTGCTCATCTCAAGACTCCCTTGCGCCCCCCGTCTCCAGCGTAAAGTGAGCGCCCGGTGCGCTCATCCTGCATCAGTAAGCCTGCAGCGGGGCGAGTGCCGGCTCTCCAGCAGCCTGCACTGTTGAAATGGCTTCGCGCTGCGCTCCGATCTCTAATCAGAGACCTGCGGCAAGGGAGCGGGGTTCCACGGCCCTGGCCGAAATCTCACGCGTGTCACAAGGCCTTGTTTTTCGGGGGCGTGTCAGGTTATGATGTCGGAACCATCCGGCGGGGTGGAGAGTCCCGTCTGGGTGAGGTTGCCAGCCGGGGCCTGCGCCCGGCGCAGAGCTGTCATGGAGGTCGTGGAATGCATAAACTGGTGCTGCTGCGCCACGGTGAGAGCACGTGGAACAAGGAAAACCTTTTTACCGGCTGGACAGACGTGGACCTGTCCGAGCGCGGTGTTGAGGAGGCGCACGAGGCGGCCCGGCTCCTCAAAGAGGGGGGCTGGGAGTTTGACATTGCATATACATCTGTCCTGAAGCGTGCGATCCGCACGCTCTGGATCGTGATGGACGAGATGGACATGATGTGGCTGCCGGTGGTCGGCCACTGGCGCCTGAACGAGCGCCACTACGGCGCGCTCCAGGGCCTCAACAAGGCCGAGACCGCCCAGAAGTACGGCGATGAGCAGGTGCACATCTGGAGGCGTTCGTATGACGTGCCGCCGCCTGCGCTGGCCCCCGACGACGAGCGCGCCCCCGGTCGCGATGCGCGCTACGCGTCGCTGCCGCAGGACGTCCTGCCGGCTTGTGAATCGCTCAAGGACACCGTCGCGCGCTTTCTGCCGTACTGGTACGATGTGATCGCGCCGGCGGTCATGCAGGGTTCGCGCGTCATCGTGAGCGCCCACGGAAACAGCCTGCGCGCCCTGGTCAAGCATCTTGACGGCATCTCGGACGAGGAAATCTCCGAGCTCAACATCCCCACCGGCATACCCCTTGTGTATGAACTGGACGACCGGCTGCGGCCGATAAAGTCGTACTACCTCGGCGACCCCGAGGCCGCCCGCAGGGCCGCCGAGGCGGTTGCAAAGCAGGCGCAGAGGATGAGACATGGCCAGTCCTAAATCTTCTGACTGCATTTATTGCGGGCGAAAAGTCAGACGTGTCCGCAAAGGGAAAGGGGAGCACATCATCCCAAAAGCACTGGGTGGCGCGCTGTGCATCAACTGTGTCTGCTTAGGCTGCAACAACGCTTTATCGATTGTTGACAAGGAGCTTGTGTCGAGATCGTACCTGAAGTTCTTTGCAGCAGCAGCACTGGACAGGGCAGCAGGAAATGTTTGGTGGTACGACAAACAAAGGGATCTTGCGCTCGAAGTCGGAGTTCTCGAATCGCATAAAACGTCTCAGCTCTGGCCGCAAATTGTTTTTGAAAAGCAAAGGTTGGTCTTTCATGCCGACCAGAATGAGTTGAAATCGGTTGGGCACCGGCGGTACTTGGAAACCTTCTTAAGACATCTCAGATTGGCTCGCAACACACTCCCTGACAGGGACAACGCAACGCGTCCTCGTTGGCGATGGGAGCAGGTGCAGAAAAGCCCCCGGCGAGGTAGGTTCCCTCCTCGCGTGTATTCCCGGCATTCATACGATAAGCTGAGCAGCAAGATTCATTTTCACTGCAAATATGCGCCACCCATGGACAGAAACAAGCTGCTCTACCGACTCGACACGTGGAATCCTTTCAAGGACAAACTTGTCTTGGAGTGCTCGACCGGTCCACAAGACGTGGAGGTCCAGACGAGCTTTGAGTCCGGCACGGTTCTCAGAGGATTTGCCAAAATTGGCATTAACCTTCTCGCTCATATCTGTAAGACAACTCCGGTCAACAAGGACACTTTCCCAGAAGCAACATCTTTTGTACGATATAATGATCGCAAAGGGTTTTCCGAAGAGACCTGCGGCTTTGTGGTCAACGAGGACACCAAGAAGCTTGCTTGTCTGGACGGCACCCACAAATTTCGACTTCAATACGACAAAGTGTGGCGACTCGATTGCGCCTTCTTCGGCGGCGCGATAGGTGCAACAGTCTGCTTGCCCGGCCTGTGCAAAGAACGTTGGAGGCGTGCGGAGATAACTGTACCAATCTGCTCGCGCGATTGGCAGATAGTGCTGTCCGATATCCTGGTCTCCTCGAAAATCCGGGTGGAGTGGAGTGATATAAATGCCATCATGCCGAGCCGTCCCGCAGATAACGTGGACTGTGCAATACACATCAGGCGTTTTTGAGACCAATCTGTGGATTGGCGCTTATGGGAAGGAGAGGGTACCTTGACGGAGCACCTTAGGCGCATAGAGGTGAGCGGCTTTGCGGCGTACATCGCGGACAACGAAGCGGTCGGCATCCATCGCGCCGGCTACAACGGCGTGGCTTCGCTTGTGCCCCCTACGACCGGCAACAATATCTTCGTGCCGTCGTACTGCGGGCTCAACTACGAATGTACATGGATCGAGGGGCTCGAGCAGTCGGAGGCGGAGATGTTTGAGCCTCGGCGCGCGCCTATGTCGATCATCGACGCCGACCGGACGAGCGTCCTTTTGCATCAGCCTCCCACAGCGGCCAAGGGCATCGAGGCATTCATAACCTTCCGCGCCGAGGAGCCGCACTACCTTCACCAGCACGTGCGGATCGTCTTTCACGACAGGCGCACCGAGGGGCGCCGCTTCACGAGCCTGTGGGCAAGCTACATGCACGCCCCGCCCGACAGGCACGTGTATATGCAGCGTGGCGGTGAAGGGCTTAGTGGCTGGGTGGGGATTACCAAGCAGCGCCACCGCGCGCCGTATTACATAGTGCATGACCTTCCGCCGCGGGAGCTCTCGGCGCAGGAGCACGTGGAGCTCGCGGCGGACCCGCCGGAGCCGCCTCGCTCTGAGAGCTTGGGCGGGCCGCTGGACTTTTACTACGGTGTCTACTTCGACCACGCCTTAATAATGATGTTTGCACGCAGTGAGGGGGTGGGCCTGGCCTACTCTCCCAACGGGGGCGACGAGCTCCCTCCCTGGAACCCGGCTTGGGACTACGTGCTGGCAGCCGACAAGATCGTTCTGGGCGAGCCGTACGAGTGGGACCTCTGTGCGGCGGTAAAGCCCTTCGCCGGGCGTCTTGACGTTCTGGAGGAGGCGGCGCGGTACAGGTAAGAGCATGTATGCTTCAGAGGGGCGTAGGGTGGTCGCAGGCTGGTCTGCGTGGGGAACAGTACGGCCCCCTCAGGTGTCATAGTTAGTAGTGGCGGGGGCGCGCGGATTCTGGAAAAACGCGGGCCTGTGGAGAATTTCGACTGAATAAATAAATGCCCTTGACGTATATAGAGGGCAGGGTAAGATATAGTACGCCTTACGGCAAGGGGCGGCGGCGCAGGCCGCCGGGTGCCGGCAGCACGCGGGCGCCTGAGAGAGTTGAGAAAATCTTTTGATAAGAAGCTTGACAGCCCTTTGTCTGCGAGTAAAATGTAGGTTTTTGCAGTCCAGTGGGCTGATTGCTCTTTGAAAATTTAACAGCCGGTAAGTTCGTGGATGCGGGACCGTGTGGCTTCGGCCGTGCGGTTCTGTAAAAACTGCTATAATGCAGGGCCACGCACTTACAAGCACATGTTTGTAAGAGCCTAACCGCCTTGCATCTACCCTTATATTTGTAACGAAGGGTTTGATCCTGGCTCAGAACGAACGCTGGCGGCGTGGATTAGGCATGCAAGTCGAACGAGAAAGTGGCCTTCGGGCCGCGATTAAAGTGGCGAAAGGGTGAGTAACGCATAGACAACCTGCCCCGGACACGGGGATAACGGCTGGAAACGGTCGCTAATACCCGATGAGGCCATGTGTCGCATGTCGCATGGTTAAAGTTGGGGATCTTTCGGGACCTTTCGGTCCGGGAGGGGTCTATGTCCTATCAGCTTGTTGGCGGGGTAATGGCCCACCAAGGCAATGACGGGTAGGAGGCTTGAGAGGGTGCCCTCCCACACTGGGACTGAGACACTGCCCAGACTCCTACGGGAGGCTGCAGTCGAGAATCATTCACAATGGGCGCAAGCCTGATGATGCGACGCCGCGTGGAGGATGAAGGCTTTCGGGTTGTAAACTCCTGTCAGAGGTTAAGAATTGCCCGTTCGCTAATACCGGTCGGGCGTGACAAAGGCCTCAGAGGAAGCTCCGGCTAAATCCGTGCCAGCAGCCGCGGTAAGACGGATGGAGCGAGCGTTGTTCGGAATCACTGGGCATAAAGCGCATGTAGGCGGCCTCGCAAGTCAGGTGTGAAATCCCCCGGCTCACCCGGGGAACTGCACTTGATACTGCGGAGCTTGAGTGAAGGAGGGGAGAGTGGAACTGCTGGTGGAGCGGTAAAATGCGTAGATATCAGCAGGAACGCCGGTGGAGAAGTCGACTCTCTGGCCTTCTACTGACGCTGAGATGCGAAAGCTAGGGGAGCGAACGGGATTAGATACCCCGGTAGTCCTAGCCGTAAACGATGGGCACTAGGTAGAGGAGACACCGACGTTTTCTCTGCCGAAGCTAATGTGTTAAGTGCCCCGCCTGGGGAGTACGGCCGCAAGGCTAAAACTCAAAGGAATTGACGGGGGCTCGCACAAGCGGTGGAGTATGTGGATTAATTCGAAGCAACGCGAAGAACCTTACCAGGGTTTGACATGCTTGAAGTAGGCGCCCGAAAGGGTTGCCGATCGGTATCCAGTCCGAAACTTGCACAGGTGTTGCATGGCTGTCGTCAGCTCGTGTCGTGAGATGTTGGGTTAAGTCCCGTAACGAGCGAAACCCTTGTCCTTAGTTGCCATCGGTTCGGCCGGGCACTCTATGGAGACCGCCGGTGTTAAACCGGAGGAAGGTGGGGATGACGTCAAGTCATCATGGCCCTTATGCCCTGGGCGTCACACGTACTACAATGGCGGGTACAGAGGGTTGCGAAGCCGCGAGGTGAAGCTAATCCCACAAAGCCCGTCCCAGTCCGGATCGCAGGCTGCAACCCGCCTGCGTGAAGTCGGAATCGCTAGTAATCGCGGATCAGCCATGCCGCGGTGAATGTGTACCCGAGCCTTGTACACACCGCCCGTCAAGCCATGGAAGCCGGGAGCGCCTGAAGTCAGTAGCCTAACCTTCGGGAGGGAGCTGCCGACGGCGAGCTCGGTGACTAGGACTAAGTCGTAACAAGGTAGCCGTAGGAGAACCTGCGGCTGGATCACCTCCTTTCTAAGGATGGAAATACCAAGTCGGCGCATCTGCGTCTTCCGGCTGTTAAATTTTCAAAGGGCAAACGGCCCGTTTGAAAAAAAGAGAGCATGATCCGGCGCGACGAGCACGTCATGTGAGAGCGTATGGGGCAGGCCCGAATCGGATACAGAGGCGGGCACTGGCTTTGTTTGTCGGATCACAGCGGGCTCGTAGCTCAGTTGGTCAGAGCGCGCCCCTGATAAGGGCGAGGTCGGTAGTTCGAATCTACCCGGGCCCACCAGAGACGCCAGCCGGCTGGGCCGGAGATCTTTGAGACCGGGGACGTAGCTCAAGGGGAGAGCACCTGGTTTGCAACCAGGGGGTTGGCGGTTCGAATCCGCTCGTCTCCACCAGAGACGACCACCACCATGAGTGGTGAGTTGATTGAGGCTTAAGGCCCCAGAGGCCTTTTGACTAAACTGCTCTTTGACAATTGAAACAAACGGGAAAAGCGGCGTTTAAGCCACTTTTAACGAGTGTAGAGAACCCAAGAGGACCACACTCAAAAGGAACGAATTAGTGTGGTCAAGCTACTAAGGGTATACGGTGGATGCCTTGGTGCCAACTGCCGATGAAGGACGCGGTAAGACTGCGATAATCCCCGGTTAGCCGTCCAGCAGGCTTTGATCCGGGGGTCTCCGAATGGGGCAACCCGCCTGGGGTCATGCCCAGGCAGCCGCATCTGAATATATAGGGTGCGGCGGGGCACGGGGGGAACTGAAACATCTTAGTACCCTCAGGAAAGGAAAGAAATCTCGACTTCCTCAGTAGCGGCGAGCGAAAGGGAAAGAGCCCAAACCAGACATGTGTCAAGCCCGTCGGCGTTGCATGTCTGGGGTAGTGGGAGCGGTCATGGTCGTGCGACGGCGCGGCCGGACAGTTACAAAGGTCAGCATAGCCGAACGGTCTGGAAAGTCCGGCCACAGCAGGTGACAGCCCTGTAGGCGAAATGCAAAACCCTGTCTTGACCGCCTCCCAAGTAGCGCCGGTCACGTGGAACCCGGCGTGAATCTGCGGGGACCATCCCGTAAGGCTAAGTACATGTTGGCGACCGATAGCGCACAAGTAGCGTGAGCGAATGGTGAAAAGTACCCCTGCTAGGGGAGTGAAATAGTACCTGAAACCGTATACTTACAAGCGGTCGGAGGGCTATGGCCCGATCTTCGGAACGGGCAATGCCTGACGGCGTGCCTTTTGCTTAATGATCCGGCGAGTTGTTCTATGTTGCAAGGTTAACCCGTTACGCGGGGAAGCCGAAGCGAAAGCGAGTGCTAACTGCGCGACTCAGTAACATGGAGCAGACCCGAAACCGTGGTGATCTACGCATGGCCAGGTTGAAGCGGATGTAACAATCCGTGGAGGACCGAACCCACCAACGTTGAAAAGTTGGGGGATGAGCTGTGCGGAGCAGTGAAAGTCTAATCAAACCCGGAAATAGCTGGTTCTCTCCGAAATAGCTTTAGGGCTAGCCTCGGGAAATTAGAGCACGGGGGTAGAGCGACTGAATGAGTTTGGGGGGCCACCAGCCTACCCTGCTCAACCAAACTCCGAATACCGTGTTTCCGTATCCCGGGAGTCAGACTGCGGGGGATAAGCTTCGTGGTCGAAAGGGAAACAGCCCAGACCGCCGGCTAAGGTCCCAAAGACGGATTAAGTGCTAAAGGAAGTGGGAGTGCTAAGACAGCTGGGATGTTGGCTTAGAAGCAGCCACCATTTAAAAAGTGCGTAACAGCTTACCAGTCGAGCTCTCCCGCGCCGATAATGATCGGGCCTCAAATCCGTCACCGAAGCCGCGGATGTCGCGCGCTTTTCGAAGCGCGGACGTGGTAGGAGAGCGTTCCACATCAGGTTGAAGGAGGACGGAAACGACCTCTGGACGAAGTGGAAGTGATTATGCCGGAACGAGTAGCGATAAACAGGGTGAGAATCCCTGTCGCCGTAAGCCTAAGGTTTCCTGGGGAAGGTAAATCCGCCCAGGGTTAGTCGGACCCTTAGCCGAGGCCGAGAGGCGTAGGCGATGGACAACGGGTTAATATTCCCGTACCACCCGGACGCGTTATGAGTGATGGGGTGACGTGGAAACGAAGGCCGGCGCACGGCTAGAAATGTGCGTTTAAACCCGAGGGGTCGCCGCAGGAAAATCCGCGGCAACAAGGCCCCGGAGGTGATGACGAGCCTAATTGCTGGCGAAGCGGTCGGAGTAACCACCTGGAAAAGCCTCTAACCAGTGGCCCGGGTGTCCGTACTAAAACTGACACAGGTAGGCAAGGTGAGTATCCAAAGGCGCTCGAGAGAACCCTCGTTAAGGAACTCGGCAAATTTGCCCCGTAACTTCGGGATAAGGGGCGCCCCGGGCGGTAAGGGACCTTGCGTTCCAAGCTGCCGGGGGCCGCAGGAATCGGCTCTGGCGACTGTTTACTAAAAACACAGGTCTGTGCCAACTCGTAAGAGGATGTATACAGACTGACGCGTGCTCGATGCCGGAAGGTTAAGGGGAGGGGTTATCCCTTCGGGGAGAAGCTCCGAACTGAAGCCCCGGTGAATGGCGGCCCTAACTATGAGGGTCCTAAGGTAGCGAAGTTCCTTGTCGGGTAAGTTCCGACCTGCATGAAACGCGTAACGACTGGAGCACTGTCTCAACGAGGGACTCGGCGAAACTGTAGCAGCGGTGAAGATGCCGCTTACCCGCGCCAAGACGGAAAGACCCCGTGAACCTTTACTGTAGCCTATTATTGGGCTTTGGCATAGCTTGTGTAGGATAGGTGGGAGACTTTGAAGCAGGGACGCCAGTCCCTGTGGAGTCGCCGGTGGAATACCACCCTTGTTATGGTAGAGCTCTAACCCGGTGCCGTGAATCCGGGCCGGAAACAGTGGTAGGTGGGCAGTTTGACTGGGGCGGTCTCCTCCCAAAAAGTAACGGAGGAGTGCAAAGGTGCCCTCAGTGCGGTTGGCAATCGCACGCAGAGTGCAAAGGCAGAAGGGCGCTTGACTGCGAGACCTATAAGTCGAGCAGATGCGAAAGCAGGCCTTAGTGACCCTGTGGTCCCGTGTGGAAGGGCCATAGATCATCAGATAAAAGGTACTCCGGGGATAACAGGCTGATCTCCCCTGAGCGTCCATAGCGGCGGGGAGGTTTGGCACCTCGATGTCGGCTCATCGCATCCTGGGGCTGGAGAAGGTCCCAAGGGTTCGGCTGTTCGCCGATTAAAGCGGTACGTGAGCTGGGTTTAGACCGGCGTGAGCCAGGTCGGTCCCTATCTGGCGTGGGTGTAGGATGTTTGAGGAGATCTGCCCCCAGTACGAGAGGACCGGGGCGGACGAACCTCTGGTGTGCCAGTTGTCGCGCTAGCGGCATCGCTGGGTAGCTAAGTTCGGCATGGATAAACGCTGAAAGCATCTAAGCGTGAAGCCGACTCCAAAACTAGACATCCCCATGAGCCTCCTGGCAGACTACCAGGTTGATAGGCCGGATGTGTAAGGACGGCAACGTCTTCAGCTGACCGGTACTAATAGGGCCATCGGCTTGACCACACTAATTCCTTCCTTTTGGGTGATATGTCGCTTTTCCCTGAGCTTTTCATATAACGGTGGCGCCGGAGGGTGTCGCCGGACCGAATTATTCGAGGGGGTCCCCTGTAGGGGCTGCTCAAAGGAGGCGCCTATGTACAGCAGGATAGCGCTCGTGTTGCTCGTTGCTGCTGCCGTCGCCGGATGTGGGGCGATCAGCCGTGCGACAGGTACTATGGGGGATGTCCCGGAGGACAGTGGCTGGCTGGAGCTGACGGTAAATGTAAGAGGTGCGGGCGTTTTCGTGGATGATGCCCTGAGAGGCATGATAAGATATGCCGGCAGGCCGCAGCTGATTGTAATCCCCGCTGGTACTCATGAGCTGCGAGTGGAGAAGTTCGGCTGGCAAACCTACACCGCCAGAATAGCCGTCGAACCCGGTGCGATCAATACGCTGATAATAGACATGGAGCGGCTCCCGACCGAGGTGGTCGAGCTGCCCGAGTGATGGGCGAGGAAAGACGCATGAGTTCGTCACCGACCGTAGTAAAGGCCCTGGCACTGGTCGCCGTGCTTGTAGTGGCGGCACTGCTGGGCGGCTGCGCTGCGCACTCGAGCACGGTGCGGACGACCCCTGTCTGGTCGGCCGAGGTGCCGGATTACGGGGTAAGGTATTCCAGGACGACAAACGTCTTTCCATTTTACTCCAGAAACGTGACGGCATACAGCGACAGGGTGGAAGAGAGCGGGAATGCGATGCTCTTCATATCCTGGTCGAGGACTACCGTCCTGGGGCCGGCTGAGATTGACAAGATGTTTCCCAGAGTCAAAGAGGACTACGACGTCGATGACGCCCCTGAGGCCGACGGCGAAGAGCCGCTCGACGTGCAAGTCTACGAATAGCGCGATTGGAAAGTTGAAAATTTGTCCGGTGACCATAGCAGGGTGGAGACACCCGTTCCCATTCCGAACACGGCAGTTAAGCATCCTGCGCTGATGATAGTGCCTCGCGCGCGAAAGTAGGTATCGCCGGGCTTAAAATGAGGCCCGTCCGGGTAAACCGGGCGGGCCTTTTCTTTTCGGCCTCATCCGCGCTGATACGCGAGCAGCACGTCACACTGGTCGCCTGTCAGGCTCATCCTGTGCGCTTCCGGGCGAGAACACGTTCGCGCCAGCTGAGGACGACCGGTTACTTGCCGTCGAGATGATCCTCAACACACTCATGCCGCCGGACCTCAGCGCAGACTACGCTCTCAACTTTGCTTGCGGCAGCCTCACAAGGATTGATTACACTAACGTCCAGGGTGTCTTTACGCTTTGCTTCATGGGCGGCCTCACGAAGAAGCGTCCGAAACAGATGATCGGACTCCGCAAGGGATATGCCCCAGATGATCCATCTGTCAGCTTCAAGCAGCTTGTTGTATGCCATGCTCCAGATCACGTTGATTTTGGGAAAATCGTCCATGCTTTTGCCGAGGGCTGGAGGTATTATCGCGTTCACAAGCTGCCTGCCACATAGCTTGCAGAAAGAGCTCTCCGGCAGATCGTATCGTTTGAGCGTAGGACGGTTTTCATAAAAGGTATGATGCTGAGGGCACGAGGAGTTAGGGCAGTACAGGTAGTCAAGTGAACCGTGGAGCTTGAGATAGTAGCCGAGTGCCATCTCATCATTGCAGGGGCCTATCCCCCTTAGGTCCCAATTCGGGCTGAAACCCAGCAGCCCCCGGCTTCGCTCCCTGAACTGGTCCCGCGAGCTTCTGGCATCGTCGGTTTGGCCACGCGTCTCTTTCATTTTCTGCAATGTTCCGTCGGCTACAAGATCGTAATTGATGCTAATGATCGAATCATGCAGCAGCGCGAGTTCGTGAAACACCCGCTCGTGTTTCTCGCAGTGAAACGCTCTGCAAGGTGGCGGGGATCCCTCCATGCCCGGCGGCGAAGGCTCCACATCCGTCTGTGTCTTATCTGCGGTGCGGTTCGAATTACCCTTTGCCGACGGTTCGTCAATCAGCCTCTGATAGACGTACGCATCGAGTTCCTCGCGGGCTGATTGGAGTTCGGCCTTCCTGTGTCTGTTTATGGGCAGCAGGGAATGCTCCAGGTTGAAGAGATGCGTTATCACTTCCTCAAGATTCACGTCGGCCAGTTGTTTCGAGACATCACCCTTGCGGTCGACGCCGTAAGTTTCCTGAAGGAACTTCCAGAGAAGGGAGTATTTGCCGCCACCGTCCACTGAATCAGCGGTCAGCAAGCCCTCGGCGAAAAATCCCTGCATCGTGGGCAATTCATAATCGCTTGCCCTTGATGCTCCTGCTCCCAGCAGGACGACCGTCCTTCTTGCCTGCTCGTCTGTCATGGCTCTCTTTTCCCTAAAAGCGTTTTCAGCCGCCGGTCAAATGATAGGCGCGAATGTGGCGCTTTCAAGCACGTTCGGGTGCAGTCCGGCTTTCCCCCC
>SLPQ01000127.1 GCA_007131925.1 Candidatus Brocadiia bacterium
GCTTTGGGCGCTGTAAGAGAGGCGCTCGGCGAGCTCCCGATTTTAGGCGTGGATCTTGGCTGTGAGCTCGTGGCGCTGGCGCTGTGCTGCCAGGTACGCCGCATGAAGGCCGGTCATCGCGGCATCAACCATCCCGTGCGTGCGGTCGATACCGGCAGGTGCATCATAACCACGCAGCATCACGGCTTCGTCGTTGAACATGCTTTGCCAGGCGGTGTCGAGCCAACGCACGTCAACGTCAATGACGGAACTATAGAGGGTATCCGCAGCCGCAGGGCGATTGCGCGCGGGGTGCACTTTCGCATGGTGGGCGAGGACTCATCTGCGCCGGGCGCCATATTGGAGGACTTTCTGGAAGGGAAAGATGCCTAAGCGAGAAGACCTGCACAAGATTCTTATTGTTGGCTCGGGCCCGATTGTTATAGGGCAGGCATGCGAGTTTGACTACTCGGGCAGCCAGGCCTGCAAGGCCCTCAAGGAGGAGGGCTACGAGGTTGTCCTCATCAACTCAAACCCCGCCACGATCATGACCGATCCGAGCATGTCTGACAGGACTTACATAGAGCCGATAACACCGGAGGTGGTCGAGAAGATTATCGAAAGGGAGCGTCCTGACGCCATTCTGCCGACGCTCGGCGGCCAGACGGGTCTCAACGTGGCGGTCGCCCTTGCCGGGGCGGGGGTTTATGAGCGATACGGCGTGGAGGTTATCGGCGCGGCTCCCGAGGCGATAAGGCGCGCGGAAGACCGCGACCTCTTCAAGCGTGCCATGCAGGAGATCGGCGTGGCCACGCCTTCAAGCGGCATCGCCACCTCGGTGGAAGAGGGCATGGAGATTGCCGGGGAAATCGGCTTTCCCTTGATTCTCCGTCCTGCTTTTACTCTGGGCGGGTCGGGCGGATCGACTGCCTACAACGTCGAGGAGCTGGAAGAGGCCCTCCTGCGCGGCATTACCACCAGCCCGGTCGGGCAGATACTCGTGGAGCAGTCGGTGATCGGGTGGAAGGAGATCGAGTTTGAGGTGATGCGCGACTGCGCTGACAACGTTATCATCATCACTTCGATGGAAAACCTCGACCCGATGGGTGTGCACACTGGCGACTCGATAGTAGTCGCGCCTGTTCAGACACTGACCGGCCCGGAATATGCCAAATATGCATCACTATGCCGTCGCATAATACGCAAGATAGGAGTCAGCGGCGGAGGGGTGAACATACAGTTCGGCGGGGACCCTAAAGCCGGCGATATAGTTATTATAGAGGTAAACCCCCGACTCTCCCGCAGCAGCGCGCTCGCTTCGAAAGCCACGGGCTTTCCGATAGCGCGCGTGGCTACTAAGCTCGCCGTCGGCTATCGCCTCGACGAGGTCACCAACGACGTAACCGGTGCAAACAGCTGTTTTTTTGAGCCCGCCATCGACTACTGCGTCTTTAAGATACCCCGCTTTACCTTCAAGAAGTTTCCACAGGCTGACCCCGCGATCAATACATCGATGAAGTCAGTGGGCGAGGCGATGTCCATAGGGCGAAATTTCAGGGAGGCACTGCAGAAGGGCGTGCGAAGTTTGGAAATCGGTCGATACGGGCTCGGCTTTGATGGGCGGGAAAAGCCTGACGATATGCCCGCAGACGATACCGAGCTCACACACAGGCTGATTGTGCCGAACGACAGGCGGCATTTTTTCGTCAAGCTCGCGCTCGAACGCGGCTGGAGTGTCGATAAGATAGCCGAGCTTACTCATATTGATCCCTGGTTTCTAAACGAGATGAAGGTGCTAGTCGAGCTGGGCGCAGACCTTGGCAGGCGGCGAAATGCGGGCGGGCTCGCTTCGCTCTGCGACAACCAGCTGAGGCGATCAAAGCAGAACGGCTTCAGTGATGCCCAGATCGCATGGCTGTGCGGCGCCACCGAAGAAGAGGTGCGCGTGCGCCGGAGGGAGATCGGCCTTCGCCCATCTTACAAGCTCGTCGATACGTGCGCCGGCGAGCTCGACGCCGCGCGACCATACTTCTACTCAACATATGAGCTGGTCGATGAAAACCGCATCACCGATCAGCGCAAGATCATGATCCTCGGCGGCGGTCCAAACCGCATCGGCCAGGGCATAGAGTTTGACTACTGCTGTTGCCATGCCAGCTATGCCATCAAAAAAATGGGCTTTGAGGCGATCATAGTCAACTCGAACCCCGAAACCGTCTCTACAGATTATGACACCTCCGACAAGCTCTACTTCGAGCCCCTGACGCTCGAAGACATACTGGCCATTGTCGAGGCGGAAAGGCCCGAAGGCGTTATAATACAACTCGGCGGCCAGACCCCCCTCAATCTTGCCCTGCCGCTTGAGAAAGCTGGTGTGGCCATTCTCGGCACCAGCCCCGATGCCATCGACAGGGCAGAGGACCGCGAGCGTTTCAAGCAGATGATCAGCAAGCTCGGCCTGCTGCAGCCGCCAAATGCCACCGCCGCAGGATTCGATGACGCAAGAAAGATAGCAGCCGACATCGGCTACCCCGTACTTATCCGCCCCTCCTACGTGCTTGGCGGCAGCTCGATGGAGACCGTCCATGACGATGCCCAGCTTGAGCTTTTCATGGAAAGAGCAAAGGCGGCCAGTGAGGCTCTCGAAGACCGCCCCATCCTTGTTGATAAGTTTCTCGAGCATGCCATCGAGGTGGACGTGGATGCGGTCGCCGACGGTGAGCGCTGCGTAGTGGGCGGCATCCTCGAACACATCGAGGAGGCCGGCGTCCACTCAGGTGACGCGGCCATGGTAATGCCCCCGATAACTCTGACTGACGCCCAGGTGGCAAGCATAATACGGCAGACGGAGATGATGGCTGTCGAGCTGGGTGTCAAGGGGCTGATGAACGTTCAGTACGCTGTCAGAGGCGACTCTATTTATGTCCTCGAGGTCAATCCGCGCGCCAGCCGCACGGTGCCCTTTGTCTCCAAGGCCATCGGCGTACCGCTCGCCTCGGTGGCCACGCGGGTCATGATGGGAGAGACGCTCGAGGAGGCAGGTTTCTCCAGGGAGGTTGCCATAAAACACTTTGCGGTCAAGCAGTCGGTCTTCCCGTTTGTGAGGTTTCCCGGCGTAGACGCGGTGCTGGGGCCCGAAATGCGCTCGACAGGAGAGGTAATGGGCATAGACGCTTCATTCGGCATGGCCTTTGCCAAGAGCCAGCTGGCCGCAGGCCAGGTATTACCGCTTGAGGGCACTGTCTTTATCTCCGTGTGCAACGCCGACAAACGTGACGTGATATTTATTGCCAAAAGGCTTGAGGATCTCGGCTTTGACCTTGTGGCAACCGAGGGCACGGCTGACGCACTTGCAAGAAACGACGTAAAGGTCGGCAAGCTGCAGAAGATATCCATCGGCCGCCCCAACGTGCTCGACCTTATAAAAAACAGGCAGGTAAAGCTGGTTATAAACACCGTCAGCGGAAAAGCCCCCCGTCAGGACGAGATTTACATACGCACCCAGGCCCTCGCCAACAGCATTCCGCTGATTACCACGGTCAGCGCTGCGCGGGCCGTGGTTAATGGTATCGACGTTCTAAAAAAGCGCGGCATATCCGTCAAGACCATGCAGGAATATGCCGGCAACGCTGTCTATTGAGGCCAGTAGCATCATTTATTTCCAGACATTGCACATGCACGGTCGCTTGCTACCGGCAATACGTAGTGCAGGGAAGGTTGGCACAAGTGGCCCTCAAGATCGGCTTTGACAACGATAAGTACCTCGCAGAGCAGACCTCGGCAATCATCGAGCGAGCGGCGCAGTGCGACTCGAAGCTTTATCTTGAGTTTGGCGGCAAGCTCCTTTACGACTATCATGCCGCGCGTGTTTTGCCAGGCTTTGACCCCAACGTCAAGATGCGCCTGCTTCAGCAGATAAAGGACCAGGCCGACATACTGCTGTGCATCCACGCCGGCGACATCGAGAGACGCAAGATCAGAGGCGACTTCGGGATAACATACGATGTCGACGCGCTTAAGCTCATCGACGACCTGCGAGAGTGGGGCATAGGCGTGTCGGCAGTTGTCATCACGCGCTTTGAGGGCCAGGGCGCCGCGCGAGTCTTCAAGAGCCGCCTCGAACACCGCGGCGTGACCGTATACACACACCGATCCACGCGCGGCTATCCTACGGATGTTGACGTCATCGTCTCTGATGAAGGCTATGGGGCCAACGACTACATTGAGACTTCCAAGCCGCTGGTCATAGTTACCGGCCCTGGACCCGGCAGCGGCAAGATGGCAACCTGTCTCTCGCAAATGTACCATGACCACAAGCATGGCACGCATGCAGGGTATGCCAAGTTTGAGACATTCCCGATCTGGAATCTACCTCTCAACCATCCTGTCAATGCCGCGTATGAGGCCGCTACGGCAGATATAGGCGACTTCAACATGATAGATCCTTTCCACCTCGATGCCTACGGTCGAACGGCCACCAATTACAACCGTGATGTCGAGGCCTTTCCGGTTCTCAGGCGCATCCTGCAGCGCATCACAGGCTCCCGGAGCGTTTACGCCTCACCTACCGATATGGGTGTAAACCGTGCCGGCTACGGTATCATTGACCCGGAGGCTGTGCGCGACGCGGCCGCCCAGGAAATCATCCGTCGCTTCTATCGCTACGGCTGCGAATACGTCATGGGAACGGTCTCGAAAGACACAGTCCAACGCGTGCAGTTGCTGATGGAAAACCTGGGAATCAAGGATACCGATCGCCGAGTGGTAGAGCCTGCGCGCTGGGCGGCGCACGAGGGGCGCGCCAGAAACAAGGGCAACAGCGGGGTATTCGTGGGGGCCGCGCTCGAGCTGGCCGACTCCAGTATCATTACTGGGAAAAACTCACCCCTTATGCACGCCGCCTCGAGTCTTGTCCTTAACGCAATCAAGCACATGGCCGGGATCCCTGACGCTATCCATCTCATAGCGCCAAATATTATTGAAGCGGTCGGCAGTATGAAGACCACCCTGCTCGGTGCGCGAAGCGTGAGCCTGGACCTTGAGGAGACCCTGCTCGCTCTTTCTATCTGTGCGGCAACCAATCCCTCGGCACAGGTCGCGATGGAAAGGCTTACCGATCTCAGGGGCGCTGAGGTTCACATGACGCACATGCCTACGCCCGGTGACGAGGCGGGCCTTCGCCGCTTGGGGGTGCATCTGACCAGCGAGCCCAACTTCGCCACAAAGAGCCTTTTCGAGGCATAGGCGATAGTGCGTCACCGAGGGTGATCGGCATGGTCTTGCCGGCACCCGGGCGATAACACGCCAGTGCCCCGCCCGAAAGATCTTAAGTAGTTCTCTGCTCCTTTCGCTACGTCTCTACGTACTGCCCAGATGTGGCACTTAAAGGAAGGCCCAAGAACACGTTACGGAGGGCTCCGGCCGTCAGGGCTTCTGGGGCCGGCCTGCTTGCCAGGATTTAATTGTATGCAATCGCGCGTCGGAGGGGTATCATACTGGTGCGAGGGGCGCGTTTGTCTAACAGGCGAACCCCTTCGGGGCGTGGAGAGTGGCAAGCAAAGTTCAACTCGGCCGAGCCGCCGCAGCGGTCGCGGTCATCATCAGCATAGCGAGCATCGACGCGTGGGCCTCTCGGGCACCGGTGTCTGCAGGAGACACCGGTAATCGTGTTGTCGTAACCTGCGGCTCGTACGTCGACCCATACCTGATAACCGTCGCCGACAGCGTGCCCGGACGCATGGCCCTTATGCGCGGGGCGCCTGGGGTGGGCTTTTACCGGGGTGTCTTTATCGGCGAGGTCATTTTCGTGGTGGGCTCCCGGGTGGAGAGGCCATCAGTAACAGCATGGCGCACAGGGGGGAGGCGCGTCTTTGTGAAAACTCTTTTTAACACGACAGGTCCGCCCACCGTCCACTTGGTTGACGGGCTGGTCATTGTGGCTTACGAGGAGCACTCAGAAGGATCTTCTGTGCGCCCCGGGCCGGACGCCTCAGGCGAGGCAGCCGAGAGCCGCTCTACAAGCGCCCCCGCCGCTGTCATGTCGCACGAGCCTGCCATCGCCACGCTTGAGGTCTTCGCCGGGGCCGCTGCCGGAGGACAGGGCCACTCCAGTAGTACTGCGGTAACGGCCTCTCTCGTAAGGCCGCGTGAGCCCGCTGAGATCCGGCCGGCGGCGCGTGACCCTCGCGCCCATGAGGGCGTGCGCCCCGCTGCGAGGCACAGCTATGCGGGGCTGGACGCGCCCGCATGGAGCTACACGAGGCTTCGCGTCATACGAAGCGACTACGGCACCGGGGGTGCCGACGCCACCTCCATAAACGCGATGTGGGCACGCCAGAAGGCCCGGATTCCGGAGCCACCCGTAAACGGCGCAAATCCTTGGCGCATCAGTGCGGACAGGAGCCTCAGAAAGCTTGTCGAGGTCAGCCCCGGCGGCAGTATGCCGCGCCACCGGAGCGCGGACGCTGTTATCCGCACGACCCTTGGCGGTCGCCGGATCATCGACCAGCATGCCCTCGGGCGCGATATTGTCAGAGACTTTCGGGGCATCGCCTTTCAGGTCAAGGCGTACGATGTGCAGACCACTGCGCTGCCGGGCATTATGCGCCCAGCCTACCAGCTGCCCGCGATTTCGACGCTTGTGTACCAGCCATTGTATTACTCCTCGTGGAGATAGCACCGGCGCCTCCAATATGGGTAGCGACTTTACGGGCGTTGGGACAAGCGGACTCAAACGTCGAAACCGCCAGAAAGCCGACAGATGTGTGCTTGACTTCA
>SLPQ01000240.1 GCA_007131925.1 Candidatus Brocadiia bacterium
CAGAACGCCAGCAAGACCAAGCCCACGAGCACACTCAGCCAGCTGAAGCCCTTACCGGGTTTCCTTGCAAGTATCACACACGCACCGCCACAAAAAAGGGCCGCCCGCCTTTTCGCAGCTGGACACCTAACGGACACGCTTTACAGCTCTGCGCCCCGTTCGCCTGAACACCTCATGACACACCGACACCGCTTTTACTGCACCGCATTGTCATTTGCAATCGGTGCTTCTATTCAAGCCCTCCGACGTCTATCTGCAGCTCGTCGCGGCTTTCGATCCTGTCAACGCACCCGTCGCGGATCCAAATGACGCGGTCGCTTGCGCTTATGATCTTCAGGTCGTGCGTATTGCACATTATCGTGACGCCCTGGGTGCGGTTCATTTCTATCAGAAGATCTATAATGGCAAGGCCGGTATTGAGGTCAAGGTTGCCGGTTGGTTCATCGGCAAGAACTATTGCCGGCTTGTTGGCAAAGGCGCGCGCTATTGCCACGCGCTGCTGCTGGCCTCCGGAGAGCTCTGTGGGCTTGTGGTCGAGCCTGTCAGGCAGCCCCACAAGTCTCAAGAGCTCCACCCCCCGGGTCTCGCGCTCTGCTGTCTCGACCCCTGCGAAAATCATCGGTAGCATGACGTTCTGAAGGGCGGTCATTATTGGCACGAGGTTGAAGGTCTGGAATATGTAGCCGATCTTGCGGCAGCGCAGCCATGCGAGCTCGTATGCGTCCAGTTTGGCTATGTCGGTCCTGTCGATGAAGACGCGTCCGGTTGTGGGCTTGTCAAGGCCGCCGACGATGTTGAAAAGGGTGGTCTTGCCGGAGCCGGACGGGCCCATAATAGATATGTAATCGCCCTTGTCGATCTCAAGGTCGATGCCATCCAGAGCTTTGACTACCTCGCTGCCCATGTAGTAATACTTCTTGACGCCCTCGACTATGACCGCATGTTCGCTGTGGCGTGCAGGGGTCTCAGTGACGGCCTTAGTCGTCATTTCAGGAAAGCATCCTAAGGGGCACGGTTGCATCAAGACAATATGCGCAATGCGCATTTTAAATGACCGTGCGTGAGTGTCAACCCACCTTATCTACGCAATACTGCACCTTGGGGTTGCCTGTGTCTGAAATCGAAAAAAACCTTGCGGTCACTGGCATTTTCGTTATTTTAATCTGCTTTGACTTTTCTCGTGGTGCCAGCACCGCACTACACGCCGTGGCTGTAGGGTAGACTTGTTCCTGGTCGGTGCCGTCTCTGCACTCAGCACCGCGGGAGATAATACTCGTAATGAGCTTTCTCGCTTGTCGGCCCTGCGGAGTACCGTGGGTACTCAAGGCAGGTTGGCTTTATAAGTATGTGCCCCGTATAAAGGAGGTGACTTTCGTGGTAAAGGTAATTGCTGACGAATGCGTGGGATGTGAAACCTGCGTACCGGTCTGCCCGGTAGAGGCCATTTCCATGGTTGATGACGTAGCGTTGATAGATCAGGACACCTGTACAGAATGCGAGGCTTGTGTGCCGAGCTGCCCGGTAGAGGCCATCAAATCGGAGTAAACCCTCTGGGTTGCTTTTGCGGGCGTGCCAGGCGGCACGCCCTTTTTTATTTCAACGACGGCAGCCGGGATTGCATGAGTGGCATTCCTGTTGTATATTCTCAGCGGAGAGGATTGAGCTTTCCGATCGAGGGGGGCGAGCGACACCCGGGTATAGGCAGGCGTCGGCAGGTGAGGCGCAGGCTCTTTTTGGGTAGCATTGGAATTGGCGTCAAGGGTATCCTGTGTGAGGGGAGAGACGTGTCACAATCCGTTGATCTGGCGAGGCTCGCGTCTGTCGTCGAAGACGTGCCGACGCTGCCAAGCGTGATGTTCGAGGTGTTGGCGATAGCCGAAGACGAAAACTCCACCGCCGGCGACCTCGAAGCGGTCATCATGCGTGACCAGGCGCTATCGGCAAAAGTGCTTAAGGTGGCCAACAGCGCCTATTACGGCATTCCCCGAACGGTGGAGACGGTTTCACGTGCCACCGTGCTTTTGGGCTTCCAGACCGTCGTGGGACTTGCGCTGACCGTGTCGGTCTATGACACCCTCTGGGGCGCCGGAAAAGGGCACTACCTTGACCGGCGTGATATCTGGAAGCACTCCCTTTCGACCGCGACGGCGGCACGGCTACTGGCAGGCGACTCAAACGGCAAGCAGGGGGCGGTCGCCTTCACTGCCGGGATGCTTCACGACATCGGCAAGAGTGTGTTTGACACCTACCTGCCTGAGGAGTACAGCAAGGTCATCGATGCATGCCACAGAGACAGTCTGCAGATGCACGATGCAGAGCAGACTATACTGGGTGTTACTCATGGCGACCTGGGTTACAGGGTGGGATTGAGATGGCAGCTGCCCGACGTACTCTGCCAGAGCATCAGGTGTCACCACGCACTGCAGTCAGCGGAGGCTGACTTCAGAAGAACGGCCGGGCTGGTAAACCTGGGCGACTTTCTCACCCGTCACTGCGGTATCGGCGAGCCGCCGGACATGACCCTGCCGGGTCTCGACCAGGACGCGCTGAAGGTATGGGGCGGAACAGAGCACCAGCTCAAGGACGTCGTCACACAGCTTGAAAAGCACAGGGAGCAGATCGAGTCGTTTCAACCATGAGCCGCGAAGGCGCGTATAGAGAGCAGGGGCGTTAATGGATCTTGCAGAAAAGATCGAATCGTTGACGGCGAGGATCGGCGTTATTGGCCTTGGTTATGTGGGTCTGCCACTGGTGAGAGAATTTGCAGCGCGCTGCTTTGAGGTTGTCGGATTCGACGTAGACCCGCGCAAGGTAGACATGCTCAACCGTGGCGAAAGCTACATAAAGCACATCTCCTCGTCGCTGGTCAAGAGCCTTGTGTCTGAGCAGAAGTTCGAGGCTACCACCGATTATGACAGACTCAAAGAGGTGGACTGCATCCTTATCTGCGTGCCTACGCCGCTTGACCAGATGAAGCAACCTGACCTTTCCTACGTCGAGAAGAGCTGTCGCAGCATTGCCAGGTCACTTCGCCGGGGGCAGATGGTCATCCTCGAAAGCACCACCTACCCCGGCACAACAGAGGAGGTGGTCATGCCCATTCTCGAAAAGACTGGCCTCGTGTGCGGGCGGGACTTTTACCTGGCTTACTCGCCGGAGCGAGAGGATCCGGGCAATCCTGATTTTGCCACGGGCACCATCCCCAAGGTCGTCGGAGGCATGGATGAAGAAAGCGGCAGGCTGGCAACCGCCCTCTATTCCAAGATAGTCAAAAAGGCCGTGTGCGTCTCCTCCACCCGCGTGGCCGAGGCGAGCAAGATGCTCGAAAACATCTATCGATGCATCAACATAGCCCTCGTAAACGAGCTCAAGGTCCTTTTTGACAAGATGGGCATCGACGTCTGGGAGGTCATTGAGGCTGCAAGCACCAAGCCTTTCGGATTTCAGCCCTTTTACCCTGGCCCAGGCCTTGGCGGACACTGCATCCCGATCGATCCTTTTTACCTGTCATGGAAGGCACGCGAGTTTGAGACGCCTACGCGCTTTATCGAGCTGGCCGGCGAGATAAATACCGGCATGCCGGACTACGTCGTTCTCAAGATGGCAGACGCTCTGAACTCCGCCGGCAAGCCTCTCAAGGGTTCCCGCATCCTCGTGCTCGGGGCTGCCTACAAACGGGACGTAGACGACCACCGCGAGAGCCCATCCATAGTGATCATAGAAAAGCTTGAGGGCAAGGGCGCTCTCGTACATTACAATGACCCTCACATCCCCAGATTTGCCAAGCAGCGCGCCCATTCAATTGACCTGGAAAGCGTGCCGCTCGATCAAGAGATGCTGGCCTCCTACGATGCGGTCCTGGTAGCGACCGACCACAGCGCATATGACTATGACTGGATAGTAGAGCACTCCCGGCTGATTTTGGATACGCGCAACGCCACCAGAAACGTCACGAAAAACCGCGGCAAGATTTTCAAAGCCTGAGGAGCCGCAAGTGAAGGTCGCGACAGTTGTCGGCACCCGGCCAAACTTCATGAAGATCGCTCCCATAAGTGCGGCGCTTCGGCGTGACGGCTTTTTCGAGCCTCTGCTGGTGCATACGGGGCAGCATTACGACGCGAAGATGTCGAAGATCTTCTTTGCCGACCTTGGCCTGCCCGTGCCGGATATCGACCTTTCGGTTGGCTCAGGCAGCCATGGCCGCCAGACCGGCCAGGTGATGGCGCGTTTCGAAGAGCTTGTGCTCAAGGACAGCCTTGATCTTGTCGTGGTGGTCGGTGATGTGAACTCCACACTTGCTGCCGCTCTCGTTGCGGCCAAGCTTCACATACCCGTAGCGCACGTCGAGGCTGGGCTGCGCTCCTTTGACCGCACCATGCCCGAGGAGATAAATCGTGTGCTTACTGACAGCATATCGGATTTTCTCTTCGCTACTGAGCGCGCGGCGCTTGCAAACCTGCGCGCAGAAGGTATCGATGAGCGCAAGGTCTTTTTCGTCGGAAACGTCATGATAGACAGCCTGCTGACTCACAGGCAGCGGGCCGCAGAATGCACGATACTTGAGCGGCTGGCGCTCACGGATCGCGCCTACGGGGTCCTCACGCTCCATCGCCCTTCGAATGTCGATGCATTGGCACCGCTCGAACGCATAGTCACCGCGCTTGAGGAAATATCTTCGCGACTGGCGATAATCTTTCCGGCGCATCCGCGGACTGTCAAGAACCTTGAACGCTTCAATCTCATCGAACGCCTTGACACCTCCGGCGTAAGGCGGATCGATCCTCTTGGATATGTGGATTTTTTGCGCCTGGTGGATTGCTCGGGGCTGGTACTGACCGACAGCGGCGGACTGCAGGAAGAGACGACCGTGCTGGGAGTGCCGTGCCTTACCCTGCGGGAAAACACCGAAAGGCCGGTGACGCTCAGCGAGGGCACAAATTGCCTCGTAGGCTCCGATACGCACGAAATCGTAGCCCAGGCCGAAAAGGCGCTCAGCGTACCGAGGGGTCGACCGCGACTGCCCGAGCTCTGGGATGGGCAGGCCGCTGACAGGATTGTGAAGGTACTCAGGGAGCGCTTTTCATAGGAAGAAAACCATCCGGGGCGCTGCGGCATGGAGCCGTCACCATTTCCTGGCGCGGTGAGGCCGCGGGCCTTTCAGCTGCTTGTCTGCACCCTGTGGACGATAAGTGAGCGCCACTGAAATAATACCCCCATACCAGTCAGTACCGCCCACAAGGCCAGCCCTACAGCTACGGTCGTAGCTGTAGGCGCACCCGGCAGGTCAACGAAAATCACCGCTATAGCACATACTGCTGCAATCGCCATCAGTGCACCATAGCCGGAGGTTATCAGGACGGTGATAAACTTGAAAAACAGGGCAGCAGGTATGCCGGCCGTCAGAAACCCGGCGGCCGAAATGGCCACCAGCTGCGGCGAGGCCAGCTCCATCGGAACGCTGCAAAACCCAACCGCAACGGCCACGGCGATTACCGCTCCAAGCGCACCCGTTGTAAGAAATGCCACGACTCGCTGGAGCGGGATTGCGAGTGCGCCCCCGCCAAGCCCCATTAGCATCACAGGCAGGTAGCGCGTACCAATCGATAGATGAGGCGAGATGAAATACCACCCCACTATAGCGGCAGCCACTGCAGTTAGAAGCGTGCTGAACAGCCAGTAAAAACGCCACCCGTGGAAAAGCCAGATGAGAGCCACCGTTAGCAGCGAAGCCGACGCAAGCGCAACAAGAAATGTGTTGGCAGTCTGAGCCTCGTTCATCACACCACCTCCAGATAAGGGACTCAGTACGCCTTTCTTAATCGACAATTGCCTTGCTGACACTGGAAGAAATAATGCAGTGCGGACCGTAACCAACGGCTGATATGAGCCTTAGAGAAAGACTGTACAGCCATGGTTGGCGGCTTCAGGCGACTCCCGCAGGCTCGAGAAGCCCCTCCAGAAAGTTGCGCAGCAGGCGCGGCCCCTCGGTCGTCAGGAAGCTCTCCGGATGAAACTGCACCCCCTCGAGTGGCAGCTCCCTGTGGCGCAGGCCCATGATCTCGCCGAGCTCAGTCTTGGCCACGATCTCCAGGCACTCGGGCAGATTTTCACGCCTGACGATGAGGCTGTGATAGCGCGTGGCGGCGAAGGGATTCGACAGGCCGCTATAGACACTCCTGCCATCGTGGTAGATGTGACTGGTCTTGCCATGCATGACCTTGTCGGCGCGATTGACAAAACCGCCGAGCGTGTGGGCGATGCACTGGTGGCCCAGACACACGCCAAGGATCGGCACTTTTGTCATGAAGTGGGATATAACCTCGTTGGAAATACCGGCCTCCAGGGGTGTGCAGGGGCCCGGAGAGATGATGATGCGATCGGGTCTGAGCCTTTCAATCTCATCGATGGAGGTCTTGTCGTTTCGCCTTACCTTAAGTACCGCGCCCATTTCGCCAAGCTCCTGGACGAGGTTGTAGGTAAAGGAGTCGTAATTATCGATTACAAGTATCATTCCCTTGCCCTCAAGGCGCCTTGATTGTGAACCAGAAAAGCCCCGCCGCAGGTCGAGCAGCACGACTGCCATGCCTCAAGCCGCGCCACCGCTCAAGAATGATATCCCCCCGGCAGGTGTATGGCAAGTAGATCTGTGCGTTTGCTCAAGGTACCTGGCACTCTGGTGATCGGCACCGATTAGAGGTAGGCTATAATGCTCCCCGAAAACTGGACAATTGCTTAAGGTGGACTCGACGCCTGGTTATACTGTGAATCAGGAGGCGAGGACATGGGCAAAGGGCGGAGGAAGTTCAGCGCGGAATTCAAGGCG